>NZ_JAXHPF010000013.1:0-43832 GCF_034187745.1 Acinetobacter faecalis
CAATAAACTTAACAACTCAGCACTTCGTGCTTCGTTCGTTTCCGTCTATCTCGTCGGTATGGGTGCATTCTAGAGGATTCCTGAAGCTTTGCAACCCCTATTTAGCAATATTTTTCACGTATGTATTATTTTTCGGCAAAAACTAGCAATATTCGTTTTTTTAAGCTATTTATTGAACGTTTCAGGCAAAAAAATGATTTTATTTTGAATTTTATTTTCTTCTTATTTGTTATTTCCTACATTATTTTTCCGTTTACCACCCGTTCTTTTTAAATTTTTTAGTCATTTTCAAAATCTTTTCCAAATATTCAGCCAAAAAATCCATTTACCTATATATAGGAAGCATTATTGATATATCTTTATGAAATTACTTTTATATAGATAAGATTTATGACGTCTGTAATTGCTTTTAATTTTTGCAATTCAGAATTTGAGATAATTACTCATCGTTAAGTAGCTTAAAGATAGAAAATAGTAGACAGATAAGTTAAATCTTAAATTTTGGACAAAAAAAAGAAAGAGATCTCTCCCAAAATCTCTCCCTATAGTTGAATCGGTTTAGGATTCATTCTGTTATTGTTGTAGTTATTGGTAAAACTCTCATCAAAAAAATCAAACTAAATATTTGTAAAATATATGTTTATATTAAATATTTGCACTATATACATATATTCCTAAATATCTAGAGCTTAAACACCCCTTTAATGAAAATCAATATCTTTAGGTAAATTTAAGTGTCTTTTTTATAAGGTTTTTTTGAAGTTACTTATTTAATATTCAGATATAAAAAAAGCAGACATTTAGTCTGCTTTGTTTTCAATAACTTAAATAACACTACAGTGTGTCTTAGTCTGTGAATGTTACTTTCGCAATTGCCTTTTTACTTGCTTGAATAATTAAAGTAACATTTTCTTTTACAGAGAATGTTGTATCAACTGTTTGCCAATCGACTTTAACAGCACCACGACCTAATGCATCTTTTGCTTGTGCAGCATTTTTAGTTAAGCCTGCTTCACGTAAAATTGAAGTGATAAACATCTCACCACCAAATTCACCGCGTGAAATTGTTACTTCTGGTGTACCTTCTGGTAATTCACCTTCTGTAATTAAGTTACCTGCACCTTTATGTGCATTTGAAGCAGCTTCTTCACCATGGAAACGCTCTACCAATTCAAGCGCAAGAATCTTTTTCACATCTTGTGGATTGCGACCTTCTGCAACCTCTTTTAATAACTGCTGAATTTCTTCAACAGATTTAAAGCTCAATAAATCAAAATAGCGCTCAATTAAAGAATCTGGCATTGAAAGTACTTTTTGATACATTGCGCCCGGTGCATCAAACACACCAATATAGTTACCTAAAGATTTAGACATTTTATTTACGCCATCTAAACCTTCAAGAATTGGCACAGTAATACATACTTGTGCTTCTTGGTTGTAACGACCTTGAAGCGTACGACCCATTAATAAGTTAAAGGTTTGGTCTGTACCACCAAGTTCAACGTCTGCTTCCAACGCAATAGAGTCATAACCTTGTACCAATGGATACAAAAATTCATGAATTGCGATTGGCTGATGGTTGTTATAACGCTTTGTAAAGTCATCACGTTCTAACATACGCGCAACAGTTTGTTGTGATGCTAGTTGAATTAAATCTGCCGCAGATTTTTTTGCAAACCATTCAGAGTTAAAAACAACTTTTGTTTTATTTGGATCAAGAATTTTAAAAACTTGTTCTTGATAAGTTTTGGCATTTTCTAAAACTTGTTCACGTGACAATGGCGGACGCGTAGCGCTTTTCCCAGTCGGGTCACCAATCATCGCAGTATAGTCACCAATTAAGAACAATACTTCATGACCTAAATCTTGAAATACTTTTAACTTATTAATAAGTACAGTATGACCCAAGTGAAGGTCTGGAGCTGTAGGATCAAAACCCGCCTTAACTTTTAAAGGACGGTTCTCTTTAAGTTTCTTTAACAGATCCTCTTCAGAGATAATTTCATGAGTGCCTCGTTGGATGAGGGCAAGTTGTTCTTCAGCTGGCAGGAAATTTGACATCACAAAACCCAAATACGTCAGTTATTCAATTTGTGCGATATACTAACATTTTTTCAGCACATTGCAGGCTTAAGAATCATCATGACAGCGATCTATATTGGGGTAATGACCGGCACAAGTATGGATGGTGTCGATATTGTTGCTGCTTCTTTTGATCCATTGCAGCTACATGCCACCCTTACACTACCATTTGACCCAGATTTACGTGATGAACTGATGGCACTAACGCTGCCCGATGACAACGAAATTGACCGCATGGGAAAAGCAGATGTAGCACTTGCAAACATGATTGGTACTGGAATTAATACCTTAATTGAGCAAAATAATTTAGATAGAACAAAAATCAAAGCAATTGGTTCGCATGGACAAACTATTCGCCACAGACCAGAACATGGTTTTACCTTGCAAATTGGCGATCCGAACATCATTACAGAAATCACAAAAATTCCTGTCATTTCAGATTTTCGACGTCGAGATATGGCAGCAGGCGGTCAAGGTGCACCTTTAGTTCCTGCATTTCACCAAGATATTTTCCAACATGACAGCATCCACCGCGTAATTTTAAATTTAGGTGGAATTGCCAATGTCAGCATGTTACCTGCGGGTAAACCTGAAGATGTTTTTGGGTTCGATACTGGGCCTGCAAA
This sequence comes from Acinetobacter faecalis, assembly GCF_034187745.1. Classification (NCBI taxonomy): domain Bacteria; kingdom Pseudomonadati; phylum Pseudomonadota; class Gammaproteobacteria; order Moraxellales; family Moraxellaceae; genus Acinetobacter; species Acinetobacter faecalis. The sequence continues at coordinate 2,709 of NZ_JAXHPF010000013.1, forward strand.
TATTTTAATGGATGCATGGTGCCATAGATATACAGGCCAACCATACGATGAAAATGGCAATTGGGCAGCTTATGGCACAGCTATTCGTAGCTTATTAGACCGTTTACAAGCACATGAATTTTTCTCTAAAGAACCGCCAAAAAGTACAGGTCGTGAAGACTTTAATTTGGAATGGTTAGATGAACAAATTTTAGACTGGCGTAGCGACCTTGAATATAATGAACTAGAAGATACCCCAGAAAATATTCAAGCAACGCTAATGAAGTTAACCACTCGTGCAATTAAAAAAGCGATTTATCGTTCAGATATGAAAACTGGCGAAGTTTATGTGTGTGGTGGCGGTGCTTATAACTCACATTTATTAGAACAACTTCGTTGGCGTTTACGTAAACATGAATGGACGGTTCAAACCACAGCAGACTTAGGACTAAGCCCAACTTGGGTAGAGGCAACTGCTTTTGCATGGCTAGCAATGCGTTTTATCAATCAATTAAATGGCAACTTACCAAGCGTAACAGGAGCTAAAGGTTATCGTGTTCTTGGAACAATAACTGCTGTCTAAATCTATTAAAGCTCGTATCATTAATGTGATATGAGCTTTAAATAATAACAAACTTAAAAACACAATTAAGCTCAATACTTAACCAAAAAGTTCCACTTGGAACTTTCTCTACACCAGAAGCATATTCAATTCATAACCCATAAGTTTGAATTACCCTACTTTCATTAAATAGGTGCTCTGTTTAACTGAGATAATTGCTAATTTACATGAAAAATTTTATAACGAATTTGATGTATTCCATTTTCATTTAATCTCTTTTCATGTTTTTCAATATAATTCTGAGCATCTACAGGATTGGTAAACAAATAGATTCCACCTGCCTCTTTTAAACTTTGATTTTCTGTCCAAACTTTCCAAATCAATCCTTTTTCCAAAGCAATTGAATCTGCCAAAGGTTTCATTGCTTGTTCCATATCGGAGCCCCAAGGCCCCTCATATGGAAAATCTACTTGTAAAATATACGCCATTTTATTGTCTTTATTTAACCTGTTCAATTTTAGAATTTGCTGTTTCTATTGCCTGATTAATTGTTTCAATTTGCATGTAACCACTACCAATTGGCGTCACTTGATTGCCAACACGTAATGCAAAGCTTGGAAAACCTTTAATATTCCAACTTCTATTTAATAAAAACTCTTCATGAGTTTTGTCTTTCGCCACTTCAGATTCAAAAAGTTGAGAGAATTTTTCGAAATCAATATGATGTTCAATACAAATAGATTGATAAAAATCTAATGCTGCTGGATCTTCACCGCCCACATAAAATTTATGCTGAATGGCAGAAAAGAATTCTAATAATTTTTCATCATTGTCATCTATACCTTGCCACAAATCACGAGCAACAACCACAGCACGACACGATGGTTCAGTATCATAATTAAATTGTTCACGATCTAATATTTTAAAGCTAAAAGGCTGATTTGTAGCTTGTTGAATATTCGCCCACTCTTTACGTAAAAAACGTTTAAGCGTTTCATTCCATTCATCTCCACCACCAGGGCGTAAACCACCCACAATTGCAGAAAATTGAATCCCTTTTCCTAAAGCAAATGCACGTGCTTCTTTCACAACATTAGATGAACCCCAACACCATGAACACATTGGATCACCAATATAAATTAATGCCATATCATGCAAATATTCTTTTGCCTGTTGTGGTTTTTTAGGCATTAATTCGCCAACACTACAAGTACCTGTTTCAATATCACAGTTTAAAGCCATGAGAAATTTCCTTCATATTTAGTTTGTTTATTGGTCAATACAAATGACCGTTTGACATAACTTAACTGTTCTATAATGATGTGAATAGACAATAAAAATGAAAGGTCGTGTTCGAAAATATGAACAGCTTACCCTACTCTATAGATGACCTATATTGGTTTGTATTAATTGCAGAAGCTGGAAGTTTATCTGCTGCTTCAAAAAGATATGATATTCCGAAATCGACTTTATCAAATCGGCTTTCACGCCTTGAAAGTATTTTGGAAATTAAACTCTTAAACCGAAATACAAATGCATCTTCACTTACAGATGCGGGAAAGTTATTTTTAAAAGAAATTTCACCCATTTTTCAGCAAATCGAAACTATTACTAGTGATTTATCTAATTTAGAAATAGAGCCTAAAGGTAGAATTCGCATAGCGGCTTCAGGAACTTTTGGAAAATTGGTGATTTTGCCACTTATTTCTGAGTTTCTTCGTGAATACCCACAAATAGAAATTGATATAGACCTAAATGATAAAAAGGTAGATTTAATTGCCGAAGGTTTCGATTTTGCAATTCGTATTGGTCATTTAGCCGACTCAAATTTATATGCACAGCATGTAGGTACGGTTAGACGTATTTTATGTGCAAGCTCACAATATGCAGAACTATATGGAGTTCCGAATGAACCTGAGCAACTTCAAACTTACAGATTAATTTCACATAATAGAAGCTTAAATAAAATTAAACTCTTTCAAGCACAACAAACAAAGCATATTCAAATTCACAGTCGTTTAACGGTTACGCCATCTGAACATGCACTTACAGCAGTAGAATCTAACTTAGGAATTGCTGCGGTTGCTGAAATTCAAGTTGCGACCTTACTTAAACAAAAGAAATTAATACACATTTTTCCTGAGTGGCACTTATCTCAAGAAGATGTTTTTATTGTTACGCCAAGTCGGCAATACAGAACACTCGCGTTAAGATTGTGTTTGGATTTTCTTAAAAATAGAATTCCAGAACAAATAGATTCTTTAAAAATAAATTAAATGAAATATTGAGTTTTTCTTGCAATAAAAAAGCCCTCATTTGAGGGCTTTTAAAATTTCATATATCTATTTTATTTTAAATAGAGAAAGAAGAACCACAACCACATGTTGTTGTTGCATTTGGGTTTTGAACCACAAAGCGAGAACCTTCTAAACCTTCTAAATAATCTACAACAGAACCTACTAAATATTGGTAGCTCAATGAATCTACAAGCATTTTCACATCGCCATTTACGAATTCGGCATCATCTTCATTTTGGCTTTCTGCAAAGTTAAAACCGTAAGAGAAACCAGAACAACCACCACCCGTTACATAAACACGTAGCATTAAGTCTTGGTTCCCTTCACTGTCACGCAATTGGCGTACTTTATTTGCAGCGTTATCAGATAGCTCAAGTGCTTGGGCAGTCATGTGGGATTCCTCAATACAATTCAAACGTCTTTAAATAAAAGACTATGGGTTAAGTATAACATAGACAATATATGGTCAGTTATCTGCGATTCAATGTTAATTCAGACTATTTTCATCAGAATTATACTATTTAATTTTAAAGGGGTTTAATTTTCACATTATTTTTATAAAGATATATTTATATTCACCACTCATTAAAACATAAACCAATGAAATCATTAGCTTTATAAAATTATTGATTGTTCTTTTTCTTTTATCTCCTGCATCCATTAGAATAAGCCATCTTTTCGCTTATGTTCAATTTTATTCATGATTCAGTTAGACCAACTTTCTATACGTCGTAGTGGGCGTGTTTTATTTCAAAAAGCATCCATGCAACTACATCCAGGTTGGAAAATTGGCTTAACAGGCGTGAATGGTGCTGGTAAGTCGACATTATTTTCTGCACTGCTGGGCGGTATAGAATCAGATAGTGGTTCACTTACGCGTCCTGCTGTTTGGACAGTTGCACATATGGCACAAGAAATTAAAGCTTTAGATATGAAAGCAATTGATTTTGTTCTTTCTGGCGATGAAGAATTTTGGGAAATTCAAAATAAATTAGACCATCCTGAAAGTTTAAATGATGATGAACTTGCTCATTTATATGGTCGTTTTGATGAAATTGATGGTTATTCTGCACCATCTAAAGCATCTCAACTTATGGCTGGTTTAGGCTTTTTTGAACATCAATCTCAACTTGATGTTTCGAGCTTTTCTGGTGGTTGGCGTATGCGTTTGAACCTTGCTCGTACGCTTATGAGCCGTTCAGACTTATTATTACTTGATGAACCAACAAACCATTTAGATTTAGACGCAATTTTATGGCTTGAAGATTGGTTAAAAGCTTATGAAGGTACACTTGTTCTAATTTCACATGACCGTGATTTCTTAGATGCAATTACCGATCATATTTTACACATTGAAAATCAAGAACTTATTCTTTACACGGGTAACTATTCAACATTTGAACGTACCCGTAGTGAACGTTTAGCACAACAACAACAAGCTTATGAAAAGCAGCTTGAAACACGTGCACATTTGCAAAAGTATATTGACCGCTTTAAAGCTCAAGCAACCAAAGCAAAACAAGCACAGAGCCGTATTAAACAACTTGAACGTATGCAGGAATTATCTGCTGCGCATGTAGATACACCATTTACGTTCTCGTTCCGTGAACCTACAAAAATGAGTTCGCCTTTACTTGAACTTGAAAATGCAGATATCGGTTATGGCGACAAACTGATTGTAACCAATGTAAATTTACAAATTACACCAACAAGCCGAATTGGTTTATTGGGTATGAATGGTGCAGGTAAATCGACTTTAATTAAATCACTTGTAGGTGATTTAAAGCTTATGCAAGGTAAGCGTAAAGACTCTGAATTACTTAACATTGGCTACTTTGCACAGCACCAAATGGATGCTTTAGATGGTAATGCAAGTCCAATGTTACAGCTTGCGCGTATTGCAGATAAAAAAATCAGCGAAGCATCTTTACGTTCATTCTTAGGTAGCTTTGGTTTTAGTGGCGAACGCATGGATACACCAAGTGAAAGCTTCTCTGGTGGTGAACGTGCACGTTTGGCATTGGCTTTAATTGTATGGCAACGCCCTAACGTATTAATTCTAGACGAACCAACAAACCATTTAGATTTAGATATGCGTCATGCATTAACAATGGCTCTTCAAGACTATGAAGGTGCTGTTGTTCTTGTTTCACATGAACGTCAATTAGTGGCAAGTGTTTGCGATGAGCTAATTTTAGTTCATGGCGGTGTAAGTCGTGAATTTGAAGGTGACTTAGTCGCGTATGCAGATTGGTTACGTCAAGCACGTATCGACATGATGAAAAACGGTCAAAAGCCTGCTGCACCTGTTAAATCTCAAGTTGAAGTAAAACCAACTCTGTCAAAACTTGATAAAGAAGGTCAACGTAAAGAAGCAGCTCGTCGTCGTGAATTAGGCAGACCTATTCGTAAAAATATTGAAAAAAATGAAGCTGTTGTTGCAAAAATTCAGCCTCGTTTAGTCGAAATTGAAAACTTGCTTGGCGATACAGCTTTATACGAAGCAGGTCGTAAAGATGACTTGTTAAAGCTTATGAATGAGCAAACAGAATTGAAAGCTAAGCTTGAAACTGCTGAAGAACTCATTTTGGAATTAATGATGGAATTAGAAGAGTTAGAAAATTCTTTTGATGATTAAGATTTATTAATTCTTCAAAAAACCGCAAAGTAAATTAACCTACTTTGCGGTTTTTTTATTTCTAAAATTAACTCTCTTCAAGTTTCTTCTTTAAAAATCTTAATTCTGTGATTTTCCATCGTCCATCAAAAATCCAATTTTCCTGAATCATCGTTTTTCCTTGCTCCAGTCCAAGTAAAACCGTGCATTGATTAAGGTCATTGTTATATTCGAACTCTTCAAACTCTACATCTGGATTACGTGGCTTCCACACTCCATTTTGCACAGCATGCGCAATACGTTCATATCTCACTGAATTAGTTTCAATACGACCATCTTGCTCATAAATAACTTTAAAATTTTCATCTTCATATTGTGCCAATACCTCATAATTTCCTGTAAAAAAGGCATTGATCCAAGCATCACGACTTTGTTCTAATAAATAATTCACGTTATATTCCACCTGTTATTCAGGATTTCTTTTCATCCATCATCATTATGTTGTTTAAATAAGTCAATTTTATAAAAGTACATTTTTTAATTATTTTGTATTTTTAATAAGACATAAAAAAAGCATCCCGTAGGATGCTTTTTAAAGATATCAATTACGCATCAACATCTGCATTTAATGCATTTTCTTCAATGAATTTACGACGAGGTTCCACATCATCACCCATTAAACAAGAGAACATACGGTCAGCTTCAATAGCATCTTCAATTGTCACTTGCAGCATATGACGATTTTCAGGATCCATTGTTGTTTCCCAAAGCTGTTCTGCGTTCATCTCTCCAAGACCTTTGTAGCGCTGAATCATCATGCCACGACGCGAGTCTTGAATAATATTTTGCCAAACTTGATGGAAGCTAGATACAGGAATCTTGCGCTCACCTTTTTGTAAGTAAGCACCCTCTTCAAGTAATGTGAACCAACTTTTCGAGTTTTTCAATAAACGCGCATATTCACCTGAACCCAATAAACCAGCATCTAATAAATATGAATGCGGTAAATTATGAACGTAAATGGTAATACGTGGGAAATATGTCGTGAATTTAGTACCGTCAGCATTTTCTTTTTCAAATGCTTCTAGCGTTAATTCTGGGCGCAAACTTGGTTGAGTCGTTTCAATATGTTGACGAAGCGTCTCAGCCCATTGTTGAACATAAGCTTCATCATTCGTTTGATCAAGCTTAAATGCTTCAATTGCCAATAAACCATCAAGTAAAGTTGCTGGATAACGTAAAGTTAAACGCTGCAAGCTCTTTTGCGATGTTTGATAATCTGCAATAACGCGTGCTAAAGCTTCACCACGAATAGCAGGTGCTTCTGCACTTACATGCAATTCAAGCTCATCAATTGCATTTGAAATTAAATAAGTTTCAAGCGCATCATTATCTTTAAGATATTGTTCTTGCTTACCTTTTTTCAATTTATAAAGCGGTGGTTGTGCAATATAAATATAACCACGTTCCACAAGTTCAGGCATTTGACGGAAGAAGAAAGTCAATAGTAGCGTACGAATGTGCGAACCATCGACGTCGGCATCGGTCATAATAATTATTTTGTGATAACGCAATTTGTCAGGATTATATTCTTCACGTCCAATACCACAACCTAATGCAGTAATAAGCGTACCCACTTCTTGAGATGAAATCATCTTATCGAAACGCGCACGTTCTACGTTTAGAATTTTACCTTTAAGAGGCAAAATTGCTTGCATCTTACGGTTACGACCTTGCTTTGCTGAGCCGCCCGCAGAGTCACCTTCGACTAAGTAAAGTTCAGATAAAGCTGGATCTTTCTCTTGGCAATCTGCCAATTTACCAGGAAGACCTGCAATATCTAATGCACTTTTACGACGTGTCATTTCACGTGCTTTACGTGCAGCATCACGTGCACGTGCAGCATCAATAATTTTCCCAGCAATTGATTTAGCAGCTTGAGGATTCTCTAAAAGATATTCAGAGAATGACTTATTCATTGCTTGTTCAACAGCTGTTTTTACTTCACTCGAAACAAGTTTCTCTTTCGTTTGAGAAGAGAATTTTGGATCTGGCACTTTAACAGAAACAATTGCAGTTAAGCCTTCACGTGCATCATCACCTGAAACAACAACTTTTTCTTTCTTCAGGATATTTTCGCTATCCATGTAGTTGTTTAAACCACGTGTTAACGCAGCACGGAAACCGGCTAAGTGAGTACCACCATCTTTTTGAGGGATGTTGTTAGTAAAGCAACGAACATTTTCTTGATATGTATCATTCCATTGCAATGCAACTTCAACGCCAATGCCGTTTTCTGCTTGTGTTGTAAAATGGAAGATTTCATTTAGATGTGTTTTGCCTTGGTTAATATATTTAACAAACTCGGACAAACCACCTTCGTAGTCATACACATTTTCAAGATTGACACGTTCATCACGTAAAACAATTCGAACGCCTGCGTTTAAGAACGACAGTTCACGTAAACGACGCGCTAAAATATCAACATTAAAAATTGTTTGGCTAAAAGTTTCTGCACTTGGATAGAAACGTACAGTAGTTCCTGAAGTTTCAGTTGTACCTGTTTCACGTAGTTTATAAACTGGGTCACCATGGCAATATTCTTGTTCGTAGGTTTTACCCGCACGACGAATATTTAAAAGCAATTTTTCAGATAAAGCGTTTACAACTGAAACACCTACACCATGTAAACCGCCAGAAACTTTATAGCTATTATCATCAAATTTACCACCAGCATGCAGAATTGTTAAAATAACCTCTGCTGCCGAAACACCTTCTTCAGGGTGAATGTCGGTAGGAATACCACGACCATTATCAGATACAGAAACAGATTCATCTTCATGAATAGTGACTAAAATCTCATCACAGTGACCTGCTAAAGCTTCGTCGATAGAGTTATCTACGACTTCAAACACCATATGGTGTAAGCCTGTTCCATCGTCTGTATCACCAATATACATGCCTGGACGCTTACGTACTGCGTCTAGACCACGTAATACCTTGATGCTAGAGGAATCATAAGCCTTTTCAGTGGTTTGTTCTGTTTGAGAAGCAGCTTGATCTTCTGAACTCATGGTTTCTCCCTAGTGAAAAATAGGTTTATCCAAACTTGGAAAATTATTGCACAACAACTTGAACTGTACCGTTTTCAACATTGAATAACTGATATGAGATAGACAAATCATGTAAGTGCTTTTGTACTGATTCATGGTCTAATGTGGTAATAAAAACTTGACTACCAAGTTGGCTCAATCGCTCAATTAAACGTTGTTGTGCGGTTAAATCTAATTCTGCTGTCAGATCATCTAATAATACCACAGTTTCCCTATTGCAATCATGTAGCATTGCAATCTGCGATAGCTTTAGTGCCATAACAAGTAATTTTTTTTGTCCACGTGATAATACATTATCTGCATCTCCTGTTGGAGTTTTTAAACGCAAATCTGCTTTATGTGGACCAAACTCTGTGTAGCCTCGTTCGACATCTTTATAATGATAATTTGTGAGATCGTTTAACAATCCTGTGTCTGCACGAAAGCCTGCTACATATTCCAGTTCAATATTTAAATTGGGTAATAAAGCCTGTAAATCTTGCGCAAAATATTGCTTCCACTTCTCAACCACTCCCACTCGCTGACTATGTAAAATTTCACCATATTCACTGAGCATCAAGTTCCATGGCTCTAAGTCAGTAAGGGTTAAACGTCTATTTGCTTTTAATAAACTGTTCCGTTGTTTCAGTGCCCGAGAGTAATATTGCCACGCATGATAAAACTCAGGTTCCACGTGGAACATCATCCAATCTAATAATTGTCTTCTTGGTTTTGCACCATAGTCAATAATATCTGAACTTTGCGGATCTATATGCTGTAAAGGTAGTATTTTTGCAAGCTGACCTTGAGTTGCAACATTATCACCATTTACTTTTATAATTTGTTCGCCACTTATCAGTTTTTGCATCCCTATTTTTTCAGTTAGAGATTGTGCAAATACGATGGCATCTTGCGTATTATTTTGAATATAGTTTTTTGGAATATGTGTTCGAAATGAACGTCCTGTTGCCAACAAATGTATGGCTTCTAAAACAGATGTTTTCCCTGAACCATTTTGCCCATAAAAGACATTAAACGGCTGCAACTCTTGGAGTGCAACCGCTTTTAAGTTGCGAACACGTTCTATGTTTAAACGCGTGATATGCATAATTGAATCTGAATAAAATTCTGCAAATTAAACACGCATTGGCATAACAACATAAGTTTGATCTTGTTGCGTTGGATCTTGTACCAATACAGATTGATTCGCTTCAGTCATGGTAATAGAAACATCATCACCATCTAAAACGCTTAATACTTCAATTAAATATTGCGCGTTAAAAGACATTTCTAAAGATGCATCAGCGTACTGAATTGCTAAATCTTCAATTGCTTCATCTTGCTCTGGGTTATTCGCACGAAGCTGCAATGAATCTGCGTTGAAGTTTAAGAACACACCACGTAGTTTTTCATTACTTAAAATTGCTACACGTTGAAGTGATTGTTTAAATACATCATGTGCAATCATTACAACTTTGTCGCCACCACGTGGAATTACACGACGGTAATCAGGGAATTTACCATCAATTAATTTAGTCGTGAAACGAACAGTAATATCACCTTGTTCTTTGTCACGGTTTGCAATTGTGATGGTCACATTAAGTAATTCACGACCAATTAACAAAGATAATTGCTCATCTTCAACACTTAATAAACGCTGTAATTCACCTACTGCCTTACGTGGAACAATCGCTTGAACAGCTTGTGTCGCTGTAGATGTTGCCGCAGTTTCACACAATGCTAAACGGTGACCATCAGTCGTAACAGCACGAAGTTGTGTTTGATCGATTTCTAACAATGTACCTGTTAAATAAAAACGTACATCTTGAACTGCCATTGCAAATGCAGTTTTTTCAAATAGACGTTTTAATTCACGCTGAGTTACAGAAACTTCTGTGCCTTGTACATTTTCAGTTGCTAAAAGCGGATAATCTTCTGCTGGTAAAGTTCCTAATACAAAACGACTATTTCCAGATTTTAAAATGCAACGTTGATCTTCAGTAATTTGAAAGTCAATTAAAGCCGCTGTTGGTAATGATTTACAAATATCTACCAATTTACGTGCAGGAACTGTCGTTTCACCCACTTGTAAACATGCACCTTCCGCTAATGGCATGCTTGCAACAAGCTCAACTTCTAAGTCAGAACCTGTAATCGTTAATAATTCATTAGTTACTTGAATTTTCACATTAGACAGAATGTTTAAAGTATGGCGACGCTCTACCGCTCCAACAACATGTGATAGAACATTCAATAGACTTTCTTTGGCGATTTTCAAACGCACGATTCATTCCTCTAACAACTGAAGATTAATAATAAATAAATTTTTTAGTAGTCTACTATGCGGTAGAAAATACCGCATTGCAAGAACATAATTTGAACAGTTTTAATCAACTTTGCAACAAGCGTTGCAAGTTTTTATAGTCTTCATTAAAGATCGGATCTTCTTCACGTAAGCTTTGCACTTTTTCACATGCATGCATCACTGTACTGTGATCTCGACCACCAAAAGCCATCCCAATTTCAGGGAAACTATCACCTGTTAATTCACGTGCCAAACCCATTGCCAATTGGCGCGGGCGTGCATAAATTCGTGTACGTTTTGGACCAATCATTTCTTTCAACGGAATTCTGAAATATTCACTTACGACACGCTGAATATTTTCAGTACTGATTGTACGCGCACGAATTGCTAAAACATCCTTTAAAGATTCACGAACGACTTCTAAATCGATTGGAGTCCCTTTAAAACGTGAAATAGCCACAACTTTATTTAAAGCACCTTCAAGCTCACGAACGTTCGCAACAACTTGTTGAGCAATAAATAAAGCACAGTTGCGTGGTAAATCAACATCGTTACTTTCAGCTTTTTTCAACAAAATTTCGATACGAGTTTCAATATCTGGTGGTTCAACACCTACAGATAAGCCCCATGAAAAACGCGAAACTAAACGTGGATCTAATTCTGTTAATTCTTTTGGATAACGATCTGAAGTCAAAATAATTTGCTTAGATTCATCTAACAATGCATTAAACGTATAAAAGAACTCAACAAGGCTTGCTTCTTTACCCGCCAGTAAATGAATATCATCAACCAGCAATAAATCTAAAGAACGACAATTCTTTTTAAATTCTTCTACTTTTCCTTGCTGTAATGACTTTACGAAATCTTGGACAAAACTTTCGGCAGTCATATACATCACACGTGCATTTGGCTTAGCTTGCAATAAAGCATTCCCTACCGCTTGCATTAAGTGTGTTTTACCTAAACCCGTAGGTCCATATAAAAATAAAGGATTGTGTTGAGATGCACCCGGCTGAGTTAAAACCTTACGGCATGTTTCGGCAGCCATTTGGTTTGAACGACCTTCTACAAATAAAGAAAAAGTAAATAACGGATTAAGTAAGCGTTTGCGGCTATTTTTATGTCCTAATTCTTCTTTCTCTTTTTTCAGTTTAATAACTGGTGCTATTTCTAAAGCAGCAGTTGTTGTTGCAGGTTGTTCACTTGCAGATAAAATAGCACCAGGTCGTGAATCAACTAAAATTTCAACTTTACACACACGCCCTTCAGACAGTTGTTCAGCCAAAATAGAAATTAATTCCAAGTGATGTTCTTGAATATAACGCGTCCAATATGGATTAGGTGCGTACAAACGCAATGTATCGTTTAATTCTTCTGCAATTAAAGGACGAATCCACATTGTAAAGACATTACCCGATAACTCTTGTCTTAAACGAGTTAAGCAGTCTGTCCAAAGCATGCGAACCCCCTGTTCGTTACATAATATGATGTATTAAAAATATTCAAGACCGCAAAAGCGGGTCGCCATTCTAACGAAGTTATCCACATCTGTCATGGCAAATTAAAGCTCATTTGTACAAAAAAGCGTAAAACAAGCAAATAAATTTAAATTCTTTCACCTGTGGATAAGATAATAAATAAGGTGTGGATAAAATATATCACAAAGTTATCCACAAAGTATTCTTTTTATTAGAACATAAATATCCACAATATAAACAACTGTTTTTATAATGAAAAAATATGATTTCCACAGAAATAATCAACACTAATAATAATAAATTTAAATTTATAAATTTGAATTTAATAATAAGAGTCCTTAATTTTGTGGTTATATTTTTAAATTTATTTAAATTCAAATTTAAAACTAAAACAATTAAGTTAGCTTAATTGAATTAAAAAGTAATTTGTTGATAAATATGTTGTTAAGTTTTAAATATTTATTTAAATTAGTAGGTTAAGTTGTTAATAAGTATATTTTAAAAATATATTCTATAAAAGACTTAATTTTAAAAAAAGACATCATTTTTGTTACAAGTAGCGTTTTTCATTGACAGCTCAAGCAATGAGCACTAAAATCGCGAACCTTCATAGCAAGATCATTTTTGGAGTTTCAATATGAAACGTACATTCCAACCATCTGAATTAAAGCGTAAGCGCGTTCATGGTTTCCGTGCTCGTATGGCTACTAAAGCTGGTCGTCAAGTATTAGCTCGCCGTCGTGCAAAAGGTCGTCATAGCTTAACTGTTTAATCAGTTAAGTTATTATAACCTTGGGTGTTATAACAAAACTTTATAGCTTCAGCACAGAGGTTCGATTACGCTGTGCTGCAGATTATAAAGGTGTGTTTGATGGTGCGCTTTTTAAAGTGCATCAGCCCCATTTCTTATTTTTAGCAAAACGTTCCGAATTGCCTAACAGCCGTTTGGGTATTGTTGTTGCTAAAAAGAAAGTGCGTCGTGCACATGAAAGAAATAGAGTAAAACGTCTTGCTCGCGAAAGTTTTCGCCTGCATCAACAGCAATTAGATGATTTAGATATTGTTGTTATGCCTAAATCAGGTATTGATACAATTCCAAACGCTGAATTGCATCAGCAATTACAAAGTGCTTGGCAAAAACTGCAACGCCTTGCCAAAAAGCATTCAAAAATAGTTCCATCCCCACAAAAGTAGAGATGGCCAATGGTTCGTTTACTGCATTGGTTTATTCGTTTCTATCAGATTGCGCTTAGTCCTTTATTAGGACCTCGCTGTCGTTATATTCCCACTTGTTCTCAATATTCATTGGAAGCAGTCCATACACATGGTGCTGTGCGTGGTGTGTGGCTGGCGACTAGACGTATTTGTCGTTGTCATCCCTGGGGAGGATCGGGTTATGACCCTGTCCCTCCAAAGGTAATTCGTTTTATTTCATTTCAGCAAATAGATTCTCAAACGCTTCACGTTGTTGTACCCTTTCGTGATCGTTTAATGAACCAAAATCACTCTAACCACTTGGGGTAATTGATATGCAACAATGGGCCAGGATTGCCATTCTAGGAGCTATGTTCGTTGTCGCATATTTGCTCATTTTGGCTTGGCAAAAAGATTATGGACACGTAGAACCTAAAGTACAGCAAGAAGCTGTCGCTGTTTCTAAAGATGTGTCCGCAGACTTGCCAAATGGTCAAACGGCTACAGCAACGACTGATGTGCCGCTAGCAAATATTGCAACTACGCAACAGACTACCGATGCCACAGCACCTGTAAGTCAACAACTTATTTCAGTACAAACTGACCTTTACCACCTTTGGATTAATCCTAAAGGCGGTGATATTGTTCGTATTGAATTACTCAATCATGACAAAAATAAAGACAGTGATGATCCTTTTGTAATGCTTGAGAGTGATGCAAAACGTACTTATGTCGCACAATCTGGTTTAATTGGTCTAAATGGTCCAGATAGTAGTCGTAATGGTCGTCCTGTATATGAGTTTGAAAAAACAACTTATAGCTTAGCCGACGCTAAAGCGACACAAGATAAAGATGGAAAAGCAGTTAAAGTTTTAACTGTTCCAATGGTATACAAAACAACTGATGGTATTGAAATTATCAAAACCTTCACGTTTAAAGAAGGTAATTACCCAGTTGTTGTTAATCATAAAGTGATTAACCGCAGTGCAGGCGCTTGGCAAGGTCAAATGTTTGGTCAGCTTAAGCGTGATAACTCAGAAGATCCAGGTAAGTCTGACCAAGGTATATTTACTTTAGGAACATTCTTAGGTGGAGCTTGGGGTACGCCTGATGAGCACTACAATAAACTTAAATTTGCTAACTTTAGTGAAGAAAAGTTAAGTGTAGATGCGAAAGATGCTTGGGTTGCTATGGTTCAGCATTACTTTGTAAGTGCTTGGATTCCTGGTGATATCAAGTTAACACAAGGTGAAGGTCAAGCTTTCACAGCAAAATTAGAATCTCGTAAATCTGCTGATGATATGAACATCATTGGTTTTACATCTCCGACAATCACAGTTCCTGCTGGCACTGTTGCTGAGGTAGATGCGACATTCTATTCAGGTCCTAAAATTCAATCTGAATTGAAAGATTTGGCTGTTGGTTTAAACCAAACTGTAGATTACGGTTGGTTGTGGCCAATTGCTAAACTTCTATTCTTAGGTTTGCAATTCTTCCACGGAATTGTTGGAAACTGGGGTTGGTCAATTATTTTATTGACGATTCTTGTTAAACTTATTCTTTGGCCTTTATCGTCTAAGAGCTACCGCTCAATGGCGAAAATGCGTGTGATTGCACCAGAAATGCAACGCATGAAAGAAGAGTTTGGTGAAGACCGCATGCGTTTCTCTCAAGAAATGATGGCGCTTTACAAACGTGAACAAGTAAACCCGCTTTCTGGTTGTTTACCATTATTGCTTCAAATGCCAATCTTCCTTGCGTTGTATTGGGTATTGATGGAATCTGTTGAGCTTCGCCATGCACCATGGTTAGCTTGGATTCAAGATTTATCGGCAATGGATCCATGGTTTATTCTTCCATTATTAATGGGTGTAACCATGTATGTTCAGCAAAGTTTAAACCCTCAGCCTGCAGATCCTATGCAAGCGAAAGTATTTAAATTTATGCCAATTATCTTCACTGTATTTATGTTGTTCTTCCCAGCAGGTCTTGTACTTTACTGGATCTGTAACAACAGTATTACGATTTTACAGCAAGGTTTAATCAACAAATCTGTTGAAAAAGACCGTATAAAACGTGAAGAAGCGAACGCAGCAAAGTAAGACTTGCTGAATAGCTGAATAAATCCGCTTAAGATGGTAATCTTAGGCGGATTTTTATTTGTATGTACTTTTAGATTTTTTAGGTGAATTTTATGCAAAACCGAACCACTATTGCTGCTATTGCCACACCACCAGGTCGTGGTGGTGTCGGGGTGATTCGCCTATCGGGTCCAAAAGCGTATGAAATTGCAGAAGCACTAACAAAAAAAGCATTAGACCAAGCACGTTATGCTGGTTTTCGTAAGTTTTACGATGCAAATAATGAAGTGATGGATGAAGGTTTAGCAATTTGCTTTCCAAATCCACACTCATTTACTGGTGAAGATGTTGTTGAGTTACAAGGTCATGGTGGTCCTGTGATTCAAAATGCACTTTTAGGACGCTTATTTGAGCTTGGTGCTGTTGCTGCTAAAGCTGGTGAGTTTTCTATGCGTGCCTTTGAAAATGGCAAACTAGATTTAGTTCAAGCAGAAGCTATTGCAGATTTAATCGATGCAACATCACAAGCTGCTGCACGCTCAGCTGTTCGTTCTTTGCAAGGTGCATTTTCAACAAAAGTAAATGCGGTTTTAGAACAACTCATTCATTTGCGTTTACACGTTGAAGCTGCAATTGATTTTCCTGAAGAAGAAATTGATTTCCTAGCTGACGGCAAAATTTTAAACCTGTTAGATGGTGTTACTAATGCGGTAACTGCTGTTCAACAATCTGCGCGTCAGGGGCAATTGCTACGTGAAGGTTTGCAAGTTGTTATTGCGGGGAAACCGAATGCAGGTAAATCTTCATTATTAAATGCTTTGGCGGGCATTGAGCGTGCCATTGTGACGGATATTGCAGGAACAACACGTGATGTTTTACACGAAAAAATTACTTTAAATGGTTTGCCAATTACCTTAACCGATACCGCGGGTTTACGTGAAACAGGCGATATTGTTGAGAAAGAAGGTATTCGTCGTGCGATTAAAGAAATTGAACAAGCGGATTTATTATTGCTTGTTTATGACTTGAGCCAAGGTGAAGATCCACTTGCTCTGGCTCAAGAATATTTTGCAGATCATATTGAGCCAAAGCGGTTAATGTTGATTGGTAATAAGTTTGATTTAACAGGAAAAAGCGCTGAAATTTTAGATTATCAAGGTTTCCGTCATATAACTGTGTCTGCGAAACAAGAAACAGGTGTTCAATCGCTCATAGATGCGATTACAGCGCATGCAGGCTTCCAACCTGAAGAAGATACATTCATTGCAAGAACACGTCATTTAGACGCAATGAAGCGCACTCAGGAGTATTTAGCAGAAGCACGTGAGCAACTTGTGGTTTATAACGCAGGTGAATTGGTCGCAGAGTCACTTCGTTTAGCGCAAAATGCCTTAGGTGAAATTACGGGTGATTTTAGTGCAGATGATTTATTAGGAAAGATCTTCGGATCGTTCTGTATTGGAAAGTAATTCGATATTTTAAAAGCCCTCAAATGAGGGCTTTTTTTATTTTAGTAATTCATCAACTAATTCATTTACTTTGGTTTCAGTAGAACGCCATTTATTCAATGCTAAACCACCTTTGCCTTTTAAATGGAACGTTGCTTCAGAAACTTGCTGATTATGTTGGTAGAGCACAAATTTTGCTGAACTTAGGTATGTTGTCATATCCCAACTTCTTAAAGCGGTATAAGTCATTGTGACATCGCAAAATAAAGGTTTAGATTGTTCAGGATAAACCTCAGCTCGAATATTGTATCTAGCTAGACTTCTTACAATCATATTTTCAAAATCACCGATGGTAACTCTTGCATTTTTTATAATGCAAATGTGTTTGATATTCTTTGTTTGAAATCCTTGCGTATTATTAACTTGAATAGACGTACAAGCGCTGAGTGATATTAAAAGCCCGAAGATTAAGATCCGTTTTAGCATTATTCCCCCTGATATTATAATTAAGAAAAACAATACTATATCAGACTACCCATACCGCTTTAATAATTTTAAAAACTCAGTTAACTCTTCTTCATTGACTTGTTCAGCATCGGCTAAAACATGATGACGCAAATGCGCTTCAGTTAATTCATTCATTAAACCATTTACAGCACCTTTAATTGCTGCAACCTGTTGCAAAACATCAATACAGCCCGTTTCTGGTTCACTTAAAGATGTTTCAACCGCCTTAAGTTGTCCTTGTAAACGCTTTACACGGTTTAAAATTTTCTTATCTTGATGTAGATGACTCACACAAAACTCCAAAAAATAAATATACTATAGGGGAGTATATTATTCCCCTATCATTATGCAAAATTTTCAATCTAAAAGAATACATTCACATCAATTTGATGAAGGAAATCCATTAGCTCAAAAGCGAATTTTAATCGCGACAATTTTAACGGCAATTATGATGCTGTTAGAAGTCATTGGAGGGTGGATTTTTAATTCCATGGCTTTACTTGCCGATGGATGGCATATGAGCTCACATATGCTTGCATTGGGTTTAGCTTATTTTGCTTACAGAGCAGCAAGACACTATGCAAAAGATTCTAGATTTTGTTTTGGTACATGGAAAATCGAAATTTTAGCGGGTTATAGCAGTGCAATTTTATTGATGGTCGTTGCTGTTTTTATGGCTGTACAATCTGTGATTAGAATTATAAATCCTATTGAAATTCATTATAACGAAGCTATTCCAATTGCGATTTTAGGTTTAATGATCAACCTTATTTGTGCTTGGTTACTTCATGATGGCGACCATCACCATCACCATCACCATCACCATCACCATCACCATCACCATCACCATCACCATCACCATCACCATCACCATCACTCGCATGAGCATTCACATAATCATGCTCAGGAAAATGATCATCATGATTTAAACCAAAAAGCTGCCTTTTTGCATGTGGTTTCAGATGCTGTGACCTCTGTATTTGCAATTGTTGCATTAATCGCAGGTAAGTATATGGGATGGGATTTTCTTGATGCTTTATTGGGTATTGTAGGTTCAATTCTTGTGGCTAAATGGGCTTTAGGATTAATGAAAGAAGCTGGAAAAACATTATTAGATGCTGAAATGGATCACCCTGTTGTAGATGAAATTAGACAAGTGATTGATGAATTATCTGTTAATTTAAATATTACAGATATTCATGTTTGGAAAGTGGCTAAAGGTAAGTTTTCTTGTATTTTATCTTTAGAAACCAATGAAAACTTAACAGCAGATGATGTTCGTCATGCGCTTTCAGTTCATGATGAAATTGTACACATCTCAGTTGAAATTAATAAAATATAAGTTGTTTCACGTGGAACAATTTATAGTGTTTGTGGTTTGAGTTAAAGAAAATCAAACACTTTTGTAAAGTGAAAAGCGTAGAATTAAGGCAATTTAATAAATGTGAAAATTTAAAATGAAAAAAGCCATACTTATAGCAACAGCATTTATGTCTACGTTTGCATTTGCAAATGTAGAAACAGTAAAAACAAATTTGGCTAAAAATAATCCCGATGTGAATATTCAAAATATTCAAGTTACAGAAATGAAAGGAATTTACAGCGGTTCATTAAATGGGCAAGTTGTTTATTTAAATGATGATGCTCAACATATTCTTGCTGGTTCAATGGTTCGTTTGAAAGATAAGCAAAATTTAACTAAAAGTTTGTTGGTTCAGCAGAATTCACTAGATTGGAATAAACTTCCATTTAATGATGCAATTAAAATAGTTAAGGGAAATGGTAAACGTCAAATTGCGGTATTTACAGACCCAAACTGCCCTTTCTGTAAGCAGTTAGAAGCAGAACTTAAAAAGCTAGATAATGTCACAATCAATACTTTTATTTTGGCATTTAAACCACAATCTGTTGCACCATCTAAGAAAATTTTCTGTGAGAAAAATCCTGCACAAGCATGGGATGATTTAATTTCAAAAGGCTATGAGCCAACAGGTCAAAAGACCTGTGAAAACCCAATTGATCGTAACCTTTCTTTGGCACGTACTTTGGGAATTAGTGGTACACCGACCATTATTTTCTCGAATGGATTCAAAGTTTCAGGTGCATATCCTGCTGAACAAATTGAACAAATTTTTAAAGAATTTGGTTTATAAGTTAAGTTTAAAGCTAAAAAAGCACCGAATTCGGTGCTTTTTTATTCATTAATTTACGACTTTTTCGCAATTAAATTATAAATAAATAGAATGATAATTGCGCCAATAATAGAAGCAATAAAGCCTGCACTAGACCCTTCTGGGTATAAGCCAAGGAAACGTCCGCCGTATGTTGCAAGTAATGAGCCTGCAATACCTAATGCAGCGGTAACAAAAAAACCTGCCTTATCTTCACCAGGGTGAATAGCACGAGCAATTAAGCCTGCAACAAAACCAATAACAATCGCAACGATGAGTGACCACATAATGAATCTCCTTGTTATTTATCTTTGTATTATAAAAACTTGTAAATCTATCATTAAATAAAAAACGTGAAGAGGAAAGAAAAGTTTGGCTAAAAGTTGTTGGTTTTTTGTTCTTTAATTTTTTTATGAAAATAAAAAAAGTGGCTTACGCCACTTTTTAAAATGAAACTGATTAAAGACCAATTTCACCAATAAATGGAAGATGGCGATATTTTTGATCGTAATCTAAGCCATAACCAACAATGAATTTGTCTTCTACTTCAAAGCCTAAAAATTTAACTTCTAAATCAATTTCACGGCGTGAAGGCTTGCTCACTAAAGTACAAAGCTCAATTGAATTAGGCTCACGTGTACTTAAAATTTCTAAAACTTTGCTTAAGGTATTACCTGAGTCGATAATATCTTCAACAACAAGAATGTCTTTACCACGAATTTCGCCGTCTAAATCTTTCAAAATTTTAACGTCTTTTGAAGATACGGTTCCACCGCCATAACTTGATACCGTCATAAAATCTAGTTCGTGTGGTTTTGTGATTGCGCGGCATAAATCTGACATGAAAATTACAGAACCACGTAATAAACCTACAAGTACTAATTCTTTGTCACTGTTTGCGTAGTGTGCATCAATAATTGCACCAAGCTCTTTAACTTTAGCTTGGATTTCTTCTGTGGAAATCATTACGCTCATTTGAACGGTCATGGGTAGATACCTAAAGAAAAAAGTTAAAAATAAAAAAGGCGTTGACCAGCAACACCTCATATTATCTTAATTTTAATACATCTTAGAATGAGATGCATCCCTTTTGCCTGTTTAGAATGTAATCATTGTTTTTCAAATTGTGAAATATCCCCAAAATGAAATAGAACAATGGGTCAATTTTATTCAACAGACAAAAGATGAAAGACATTCATTATTCAGCATTATTTTTGCGATAAGCCAATTGACCAAATACATAAGTGCTATGAATGTTGCGGTCATCACCCATCGTCATTAAGGCAAAAAGTGAATCATCAATACCTTTAGCACGTTCTTGGCGTAAAGCTTGAATTGCTGTTGGTTTTAAATCTAAAACAACAAAGTCGGCTTCTTTTCCAATGTTGAAGTTACCTAACTTTTCATCTAAATCTAAGGCTTTTGCCCCACCAATTGTTGCATGATAAAGCGCTTCAAATGCAGAGAGTTTATCGCCTTGTAGTTGTTGAACTTTATAAGCTTCATTCAGTGTTTGTAGTTGGTTAAATGAAGTCCCTGCCCCTACATCTGTGCCTAAGCCTACTTTTACTTGCTTTTCCCATGTCTTTTTCAAAGGAAATAAACCGCTACCTAAGAACAAGTTTGAAGTTGGGCAAAACGCAATTGCAGAATCGGTTTGATGCATACAATCCCACTCTTCATCTTCCAAATGAACGCAGTGTGCAAATACAGAACGCGAGCCTGTTAAACCATAATGATGATAAACATCCAAATAGCCTTTTTGTTCTGGGAATAAATCTTTTACCCACGCAATTTCATTTTTATTTTCACTTAAATGCGTGTGTACATAAACATCTGGGAATTCAGCTTTCAGTTTGCCTGCCGCAGAAAGCTGTTCAGGTGTAGATGTAGGTGCAAAACGTGGGGTGATTGCATACAAGTTACGACCTTTTCCGTGCCACTTTTCAATCAGCGCTTTAGAGTCTGTGTATGCGCTTTCTGCTGTGTCACAAAGAGCTTCAGGTGCATGACGATCCATCATCACTTTACCTGCAATTAAACGCATTTGGTGCTGTTCTGCAACTTCAAATAAAGCATCTACAGATTGAGGATGAACCGTGCAAAAAACCAGTGCAGTTGTTGTGCCGTTTTTAAGAAGTTCGTTTACAAAGAATTGAGCAATTTTGTCTGCATATGCTTTGTCTTCAAACTGAATTTCAGTTGGGAAAGTATAAGTATTTAACCACTCTAGAAGTTGTTCGCCATACGCACCAATCATTTCTGTTTGTGGAAAGTGAATGTGCGTGTCGATAAAACCAGGAACAATGAGCTGATCAGAATAATGCTGAACATTCATATCTGCATTAAGTTGAGATTGCCCTTCTTCCCACGTACCAAACCATGAAATTTTTCCTTCATGACTAATGAGTAAGCCATCTTCAATATATCGAACAGCTTGGTCGATATCGGATGCTTTTGAAACTGTATTTTGAATATCGAGAAAACGACCACGAATGGCAATAGGAGATAAAATTGAAGACATTAGAAAACCTATGGTTGTACTTTTTTCGCTTGATTGTAACGTAAAAAATCAACTCTTCCATGATTCATCACATAATCTTTACCAATTTGGAATTTAGGATCATTATTTAAAAATTAGATGGAATGTGAAAATGATAAATATGGAAGAAAAGTATGCTGAAAATTTGAAAAATATTTTGCTTAAAAATACGAATATCATGCAAATTTTAAAGGCTTTAAAAGCTATAGAATCACAAGCATATATTGCAGCAGGCATTATTCGTAATACGGTTTGGGCACATTTACATGATCAAGAGTACGCTTTAGAAAATACGGAAGTTGATGTTATTTTTTATGATGGATTTGATAATTGTCATGCAGAAAAATTACAAAAAGAAATGTCGAAAATCTTTCCAAATATACAGTGGGATATCACCAATCAAGCTTTTTTGCATACTTGGTATAAAACAGATTCGGGTGAAAAAATTGCGCCATTAACGTCTATTGAGCATGCGTTGTCGTTATGGCCTGAAACCGCAACAGCAATTGCGGTGCGTTTGAATCAGCTAAATGAAATTGAATATATCGCACCCTTTGGATTGTCAGACTTATTTGAACTGAAGCTACGTTGGAATAAGAATTTAGTCAGTCATGATGTGTTTTTATATAGATTAAAAACAAAGGATTTTTTAGGGAAATGGTCAAAGTTAAAATTAATAGATTAAAAAAGCCCTCCCAAAGGAAGGCTTTTATCATTTATATTTTAAGCTTATAAGGTTGTTTCGTTATATTTTTTACTGTGTCGAATCGACAAAATTGCTGTAATTGTCAGGGTAATGACAATAAAGCCTAATGAAATCCAAATTGGCATGTGAAATACGTCAAGCATCAGCATTTTAAAGCCAATGAACACTAAAATAAGACCTAAGCCATACGGTAAGTAATGCATTTTAGATGCAGCGCCCGACAATAAGAAGAACATTGCACGTAAGCCTAAAATTGCCATTAAGTTTGCAGTTAATACAATGAACGGGTCAGTCGTTACTGCAAAAATAGCAGGAATAGAATCGACTGCGAAAATAACGTCAGATGCTTCTACTAAAATTAAAACCAAGAAAAGTGGTGTTGCCCAAAGCATGCCATTTTGACGAACAAAGAATTTATCGCCTTCTAGCTTTGGTGTAATACGCATGTGTTTACGTAGCCATTTTAGAATTGCCATATCTTCAATATTAGGGTCATCATCTTGACCTTTTAAGAATTTGAAGCCTGTATAAACTAAGAACGCACCGAAGATGTAGAGAATCCAAGAGAATTCTTGAACAAACCATGCACCAATAAAAATAAAGATGGTACGTAAAATAATTGCGCCTAATACGCCGTATAACAGTAATTTACGTTGTAATGCAGGTGGAATAGCAAAGGCTGCGAAAATCATGAGCCAAACGAATACGTTATCAATAGCGAGTGATTTTTCGAGTAAATAACCTGCAAAGTATTCCATTACTTTGGTATTCGCGACTGTCGCGCCTGCGGTTTGTTCTAGGTACAACCACAAGCCACCACCAAATAAAGTTGCGACTGTAACCCAAGCAATACTCCAGTATGCTGCGGTTTTAACTTTAACTTCTTGACCTTGCTTTTGTTTAAAGCCTAAAAAGTCGATGATTAGCATAACGGTAACAATACCGAAGAATGCTAAATACAGCCATAAAGTGCCGATTGTTTCCATGGGGGAATTCTCCACATCTAGCAACCAGCCATAAAAAAACCTTGACCAGTCGCCAGATGAAATAAAACATCTGTAACAACATGATCAAGGTCTTGCCTACATCTTTGTATTTAAACTTAAGATGCTCAGATACCGACTTTTTGCAAAGTGTAATGACGATATTCTGACACGTTAAATATTCATAAAGAGTGTTTAACGTTTGGAGGAGGCTACTCCCCTTGTTCAACTAAATTTTGTTTTGGATAAATCCAAATATGTGTGAAGCATGACAGATTTTGAGTGAATCTGCAAATACGTAAATGTTAAAACAATTAAACTTTATTTGGCATAAAGTCTGCACGGCGTACCAAAATTAATGTGATTAATGTTCCTAAAACAGCAAGAACACCGCCAATAATTCCAATATAGCTTAACCCTATATGTGTGCTAACAAGTCCACCCAATAATGCACCGCCACCAATACCAACATTGTATAAGCCAGAGTAAATTGCCATGGCGACATCGGTTGCATCGGAAGCGAGGTTGAGTGTTTTGGCTTGAAGTGCAAGACTAAAACCAATAATGCCAACGCCCCATAATAAGCACACAGCACTTAAGCTTAAAAAGCCACTCGAAAACGGCAGTAAAAGAAGCATTGAAGTAGCTAAACAAAAAGTGCTTAAAGGAATTGCAAGTTTTGGATAGCGAGCACCAAATTTGCCAAAAAGATATGAACCAAAGAAACCAGCGCCACCAAAAATAAGCAGTAATGTTGTGGTTTGTGCAGAACTAAATTGAGCAATATTGAGTGAAAAAGGTTCTATATAACTATATGCCGTAAATTGAGCTGTAATCACAATAATGGTTAAAGCAAAAACCATCATTAAACTTGGACGTTTTATAAAACTAGATAAACTGCGAATAGAACCTGAATTGACACTTGGTAATAACGGTAAGGTTTTAGCAAGCGTAATACAGACAACAGTTGCACAAATGGCTATAAGTCCAAAGGTATTTCGCCATCCGTAAGTTTCACCAATCATGCGACCAAATGGAATACCTAAAACCATGGCTAAAGCTGTACCTGTTGCAAGTAAACCTAAAGCTTGAAATTCTTTGCCTTTAGGTGCAACACGAACGGCTAAAGATGCAGTAATTGCCCAAAATAATGCATGTGAAAATGCAATACCAATACGGCTAATCAGCAGAACCGTAAAGCTCCATGCAAAATAAGATAAAACGTGACTCACAATAAAAACAATAAATAAAACCGTCAGTAAAAACCGTCTTTCGATATTTTTAGTGAGCAACATAATCGGTAAAGAGATGGGTGCAACAACCCATGCGTAAAGCGTAATCATCATGCCAACATTTGTTGCAGGCATTCCAAAACTATTGCCTATATCACTTAATAAGGCGATGGGTATAAATTCTGTGGTGTTAAAAATAAAAGCACCAAAGGCAAGTGTAATCACGCAAATCCATTGCTTGGTAGGCGTGGTTTCTGCTTCTATGGGAGAAGTTTTCATATAAAAAGAACAAAGAATATTTGAGTGAATTGTAGGCTTAATTCAATATGAAGTTAAGTTCTGTGTTTTATTTCTCATCATAGATTTTGTATGTGACCTAAATATTTTGCGGGTAATAAAAATTAACAGTATGTCCAAAAAAAACGTGGCATTTTTTAGATTAAGAATAATTTAAAGGACAGAAAAGTGTTAGAAATTAAACATAAAGAAGATGGCTCTAAAGGTGAGTTTTATATTGGTGAAGATGGTCAGCGTTTAGCTGAAATGACATATTCTTGGGCAGGTGATGATAAATTTATTATTGACCATACGCATGTGGAAGATGAATTGCGTGGACAAAACGTAGGCGTGCATTTAGTGAATAGTGCTGTAGAGTTTGCGCGTGGAAAAGGCGTGAAAATATTACCGTTATGCCCTTTTGCAAAATCTGTTTTTAATAAAGATTCTTCTATTCATGATGTTTTATTTGGTTAAAATATTCATGTTTATTATTTAAATAGAAATATTAGAGATTTGCTATGCAATTTCAACATGAAGACAATGGTCAATTGGGTGAGTTTTTTGCAGTAGATGCTGCTGGGGAAAGAGTTGCTGAAATCACCTATGTGTGGAGCAGTGAATATACTGTTATTGCAAACCATACATGGGTAGATGACTCTTTACGTGGTCAAGGTGTTGCACGCCAATTACTTGATGTTTTAGTTGAGTTTGCACGTGAAAAAAACCTGAAAATTTTGCCTACTTGTTCTTATGTTGAAGTAATGTTTAGACGAGATGAAAGTTTAGAAGATGTGAAGGCTTAGAAATTAAAAGCATTTGTTTTTAAATAAATTTTCAAAAGGCTTGAATAACCATAAAAAGCACCAATTGTATAAAAAATACACTTTTTATTGGGGTTATTATGCAATTTAAGCAAAAAAGATTTAGAAAAGTTCCTAATTTTTTAATGCACTTAGGAAAAGATTTTTTAATTGGTATTCAGCTTTCCCGTATTGAGCAGACACGGTTAAAAATGATTTCCGATAAAATAGATTGGCTACACGGTGAAAGTTTTTTACCAAATAAGATTGGTAGATTTTCAACGCTCAATGCTGAAGGTAAGGAGATTATTCGTAAAGACTTACCTAAAGAGGAGGTTACAAGAACTTTTTGGACAAGCCGTTCACAATTTGATGGTCGAGATAGTCGTATAACAGTTACTGATTTTGTGTCACGAACATATAAACGATACCCTAGAGAAAGATTAGCTGCTCCTCATGTACCTGTAGTATGTGTAAAAAATAATACAGATTTATTTTTTTTAATAGAGATTAAACCTTCTGATTGTGACGAGTTGTATCTTCATAAATTGAATTTATGTTTAGAGTTATTTGGTAGTGAATTAGAAATACAGATTCCTGCAAATGATGGTTTCGTATCCTTACCTGCAAAAATTAGTTTCGTTAATTGGGTGATTCTACCTAAAGGTTCAAAATTAGAAATTGAAGAAGCTATTAAAAAGTCTTTATCACCTAAATTAAAAGCATCTGAGAGACCTGTGATTGAAAAGAGAATGTTGGAAATTAATAAATATGATCCTATTGAGATCGTAACAGGTTTTGGTGGTTACAAAGGCTATGTTATTTATCATTTTCCAACCAAAGATATATCCGTGTTAGAAAGTGATAATCAAAATAATGCGACCTATGTTTTTGACTATCAGAGATGGAAGGAGCTGTCTAAGCTTTCTAAAACTGAAATTATTTCAAATAGTTTACAGAAGAAAAGAATTATTCACGATGATAAGTGGAAAGAAAGTATTAAGCGATTATTAGCATAAAATAAAAAAAAGCCCGCATTCGCGGGCTTTTTTTTTAAGCAATAAGTTAAGCTTTTAACGCTGTAATTAACTTCTGATGTAAACCACCAAAACCGCCATTCGACATAATCACAACAGCATCGCCCTCACCTGCTTGGCTGACTACAGTTTGAATAATGTCATCTAAAGTGCGCGCAATCACCGCTTTGTTTGGCGCAGCATCAATTACAGGTTGTAAGTCCCAATCTAAACCTTCAGGTTGGTACCAAATCACTTCATCAGCCAAACGTGCAGAATGTGCTAAACCATCTTTATGGCTACCCATACGCATTGTATTTGAACGTGGTTCAATAATCGCCCAAAGTTTACGTTTGCCTAAACGCTTACGTGCACCTTCAAGTGTCGTATCAATTGCCGTTGGGTGATGTGCAAAGTCATCATAAACTTGAATACCACGTACAGTGCCTAAAAGCTCCATACGGCGTTTTACACCACCAAAATTAGATAATGCTTCACATGCAGTTTCAATTGAAACGCCAACATGTTCTGCGGCAGCAATGGTCGCTAAAGCATTCGCTACAGAATGCTGACCTGTCATTGTCCATTTCACTTCGCCTTTTACAACGCCGTGTTGTAAAACTTTAAAGTGAGAACCATCGGCAGATAATTGCTCTGCATATAACTCAGATTTTTCGTTCGCATCTAAGCTTGTACGCACAACAGGCGTCCAACAACCTTGTTCTAAAACTTCATCAATATTGGTTTCAGTAATAGGCGCAATAATGCGACCTTCACTTGGAATGGTACGAACTAAATGATGGAATTGTTTTTGAATTGCCGCCAAATCATCAAAAATATCGGCATGGTCAAATTCTAAGTTATTTAAAATGGCTGTTTTAGGATGGTAATGCACGAACTTAGAACGCTTGTCGAAGAATGCAGAATCGTATTCATCCGCTTCTACACAGAAGTATTTTCCACCGCCTAAACGAGCACTTTCACTAAAACCTAAAGGAACACCGCCAATTAAGAAACCTGGTTCTAAACCTGCTTGATCGAGGACCCAAGCCAGCATTGTTGTTGTTGTTGTTTTACCATGTGTACCTGCAACACCAAGTACATGTTTGCCTTGTAATACATGATCTGCAAGGAATTGAGGACCCGAAATATACGGTAAGCCTTCATTCAGCATATATTCCACAGCATCAATACCACGTTTCATGGCATTACCAACAATCACTAAATCTGGATGTGGTTGTAAGTGACTACGGTCATAGCCTTGCATTAAGGTAATACCCGCATTTTCTAACTGCGTAGACATAGGTGGATAAACGTTTTGATCTGAGCCTGTAACTGTATGACCAAGGTCACGCGCAAGTAATGCTAAAGAACCCATGAATGTGCCACAGATACCTAAAATATGCAGATGCATAATACGTTTAACTCCACTTCTTTTTTTGACACATCACGTTGTTTTTGGTGGTGTTGTCATGATTTATTCGATTTGTAAGCAACGATAGCAAGGCTATACCTGAAAAGATAGTTTTTCTTGTATCAATTAATACGTTTTTCGCAATGAAAATACCTAATTTTGTTCAAAAAAAATGATTCATAAATTTGCATCAAATTTGGAAATAAATTTGTACAATAGCGAAATCTTTTTTAGGTTATTTCTTAGATGTTTGTACCAATATTACTTCTAATTCTTGCCAATTGTTTTATGACACTTGCATGGTACGGTCATTTAAAATTTTTACCGCACGATGCTCCGTTGTGGCAGGCTATTTTATTCAGTTGGTTTATTGCGCTATTTGAATATGGTTTGATGATTCCTGCGACCAAAATGCTGGCTCAAAATGGTTGGGCTGTTGGGCAAATGAAAATTACCCAAGAAGTTGTAACTTTATTGGTATTTGTGCCCTTTATGATTTTCCTATTTAAACAACCCTTCAAACTTGACTATATATGGGCAGCATTATGCTTATGTGGTTGTGTTTATTTTGTATTCCGCAGTCAGTAGTAAAAACAGAAATTTACTACTGCCCTATTTTTGCTTTATTTTTTGTAATATTCATAGAAAATAATAAAAATCATGCTTTGAATGAAGCGTTAAATTTTATTGAGTTGAAAAATCAGTCTATAATATGTGGCTCTTATTAAAGCTTGGCTATAGTCGAGATTTATCTCTCTTACTTTAATCTCTGGAAACATTGCAATGAATGCGGCCGCTTCACAAGACACTCCTCTAGTTGGAATTATCATGGGTTCTCAGTCTGACTGGGCTACTCT
The DNA here is from genome assembly GCF_034187745.1 of Acinetobacter faecalis. NCBI lineage: Bacteria > Pseudomonadati > Pseudomonadota > Gammaproteobacteria > Moraxellales > Moraxellaceae > Acinetobacter > Acinetobacter faecalis. The sequence continues at coordinate 32,269 of NZ_JAXHPF010000013.1, forward strand.
AGAACACACTGCCAATATGCTTAAGCAACTTGGTGTCCCTTTTGAAGCTGAGGTTGTGTCTGCACACCGTACTCCAGATCGCTTATTCGAATATGCTGAACAAGCACGTGATCGTGGTATTCAAGTCATTATTGCAGGTGCAGGTGGCGCAGCGCATTTACCAGGTATGTGTGCGGCAAAAACTGATTTACCTGTGCTTGGTGTACCAGTGAAGTCATCTATTTTAAATGGCGTGGATTCATTGCTTTCAATTGTACAAATGCCAGCAGGTATTGCTGTAGGTACACTTGCAATTGGTCCAGCGGGCGCAACAAATGCTGCAATTATGGCAGCGCAAATTCTAGGTTTAACACGTCCTGAAATTGCTAAAAATGTTGCAGAATTCCGTGCTGCACAAACTGAAAAAGTCGCAAGCAAAAATATTCCTGGTCAAATCTAAAGCCAAGCTTAATTAAGGAATTTTTATCATGGATAAAACCATTGGTATTTTTGGTGGTGGTCAGCTTGGTCGAATGATGGCGCAAGCGGCATTGCCTTTAAACATTCAATGTACTTTCTTTGAAGCAAGTACAGATTGCCCTTCAGCAGCTTTGGGTCAGGTTATTTCGACTAAAGCTGAAAATGGATTACAACAATTCATTGAAAGTGCAGATGTTTTTAGCCTTGAATTTGAAAATACGCCGTTGGCAGATGTTGATGTTTTAACGCAAAACAAAGATATGCATCCTCCACGCCAAGCATTGGCAATTGCACAACATCGTCTTTCTGAAAAAGCATTGTTCGATGAATTGGCAATTCCTGTTGCGCCGTATAAAGCTGTACATTCTTTAGAAAGCTTAAAGTCTGCTGTGGCTGAATTGGGTTTACCTATTGTCCTTAAAACCTCACGTGGCGGTTATGATGGTAAAGGTCAGTTTGTTTTACGTCAGGCAGATCAAATTGATCAAGCATGGGCGGAACTTGGCCCTGCGGGTGAACTTATTGCAGAAAGCTTTGTCACTTTCTCGCGTGAAGTATCAATTATTGCAGTACGTGGTCAAAATGGTGATGTAAAAACTTGGCCATTGGCTGAAAACCATCATCATAATGGTATTTTGTCGCATTCAATTGTTCCTGCTCCAAATAGCACAGATTTACAGCCTGTGGCGCAAGACTATATCACTCGCCTACTCAATCATTTGAACTATGTGGGTGTGTTAACGCTTGAATTGTTTGTGACGGATAAAGGCTTATATGCCAATGAAATGGCACCACGTGTTCACAACTCTGGACACTGGTCAATTGAAGGCGCAGTTTGTTCTCAATTTGAAAACCATATTCGTGCTGTTGCAGGCTTGCCTTTAGGTTCGACTGAAATTATTCGTCCAACGGTATTGGTGAATATTATTGGTCAACATCCAAAGACCGAAGATGTACTTGCTTTAGAAGGTGCTCATCTTCACCTGTACAATAAAACTGAGCGTGAAGGTCGTAAAATTGGTCATATTACTTTAATGCCAAATGACAGCGCTGAACTTACAGCTTTATGTCGTAAATTGGCGAAGATTTTACCGAATCCACTTGCACTTAGCGAAGATATGAGCATTTAAACCAAAGTTTGAATGTTAAAAAAGCGGTCATGCAAATGACCGCTTTTTTTATGCGTGTAGTTCGGGCATGATTGCGCCTCTTTCGAGTTTGGTGCCATTTATCGGAAGGTTGTTGATCTAAAAATAATCAATATATTAAATTAGTTATATAAAAATTAAAGAATAAAAATAGATGGTTATATGAGAGGTATTCATAAAAATAAGAAATCGAGTAGTTTAAATTTAAAGTTTTGAATTTAAAAAAATTAATATGAATTCAAAAGGTTGTTTTTGAGTTTAAATTGTCTAAAAATGAATTTAAAAACGGATATTTTGAATTCAAAAGTATTAATTTAAATTCAAAGTTAGTGAATTGAAGGTTTCTTGGTTTGTTTTAGTTGTGGATAACTCGATTATTTTGAATTTATATTCTATTGTTTTAAATTTAAAACCCCCATTTTAAATTCAAAACGCACCTATTTTATGGTTTTTAAATTCAAAGTTTTACGCATACTTATAGTTTTAAATTTAAAAAATCCAATTTAAAACTATGTTTTGAATTTAAAATTGGAAATATGAATTTAAAGTGAAGGAAAATGAATTTAAATTTACGATTTACTTCTATTATTTGGCTTTGTTAGTGGTATGTTTAAGTCATAATTTAAATTCAAAAAAGCATCGGGATAATATGCGTAATATTGCTTTTCTTTTTGGTTCAGCTTTATTTATCACAACTCAGGTTCAAGCTGAGCTCATTATTAATGGTCAAACGGTTCCAGTAATTACTGCTGGGCAAAATATTTCTGACTCCAATTCTCCAAATCCTTTTCAAATCTGTATTTCGAACTTAAAAAATCAGGCAATGCAGTCTGGTGTTTCAAGTTTTACTTTTGATCGCTATACACAAAATTTAACGCCAGATTATTCGGTTATTGAAAAACTTAATTATCAGCCAGAATTTTCAACGCCTATTTGGGATTATTTATCTGGCTTGGTTGATGTTGAGCGCGTTGAATTAGGAAAAATAAAAATTCGACAACATGCAGATGTACTAAAGAAAGTTTCTGCAACTTACGGCGTGCCTATTGAAACAGTAGTTGCCGTTTGGGGAGTTGAAAGTAACTACGGTAATATTTCCGGTAAAAATGATTTATTACAGTCATTGGGAACATTAAGCTGTGAAGGTCGTCGTCAAAACTTTTTCCGAGGAGAGTTTTTTGCGGCAATGCGAATTCTTCAACGTGGCGATTTAACACAAGATAAGCTAAAAGGATCTTGGGCTGGGGCATTTGGTCATACTCAATTTATGCCATCAACTTATGAAGAACTTGCGGTAGATTTTGATGGTGATGGTCGTCGTGATTTAGTTTCAAGTACGACAGATGCTTTAGCCTCTACAGCTAATTTTCTGAAAAAACGTGGATGGCAAACAGGTCAACCATGGGGTTTTGAAATTAAAGTGCCTGAAGGTATGTCTATTGCTGGTGAAGGACGTCGCAATAAAAAGTCACTTGCTTCATGGGTAGAGCGTGGCGTTGTTCGAGTAGATGGTACACCTTTAATTCAAGGTAACTTAACCGAATTATCGCAAGCAGGTTTAATGTCACCAGCGGGTGCAAGTGGACCATTATTCTTAGTCTTTAAAAACTTTGAAGCCATTTATAGCTACAATGCAGCAGAAAGTTATGCACTTGCAATTGCACATTTATCTGACCGTTTACAAGGTGCACAGGGCTTTGTAACAGAATGGCCAACCAATGATGCAGGAACATCTAGAACTGAACGTCGTCAAATTCAAGCTTATTTATTAAGCCGTGGTTATTCAATTGGTGATGTTGATGGTTTGATTGGTGATAGAACTCGCCAAGCTATTCGTCAGGAACAATTACGTTTTGGTTTGAGTCCAACGGGTAGAGCAGGGCAATTATTTTTGAATGCTATTCGTGATGAAAATGCAAAAAAGATAATGAAATAACAAATGATACAAATAAAAAAGGTCTGCATTTGCAGACCTTTTTTATGATTAGAGCTAGTTAAATTGTCGCATTCGGATCAATTTTTACAGCTTCTAATAAGTCAAAAACAGCTGTTGTGATATCAATACTTAAATCACGATTATTAAAAATTTCATAAGCTGTGATGGTTACGTCTGTATCACTTGGAAGAAGTCGCTGTTCTTCTTCAATTAAGTCATTTATTGGTAATAATGTTTGCTTAATTTCAAGGTGAAGAACATCTTTAAACTCAATATTATCATCATCTAATTCAAGTATTTGTTCATTGAAATAAGGTAATAAAATTGAGTGAAGATACGGTTGAAGTTCAACAATATCAAATAGTTCAATATCACGTGTTTCTTCAATCGTGCTGATATGATCGTTTACTTCCAAAATAATATGATAGTAACTCACAGCTTTTTCCTCTAAGTGATCTATCTATACAATAGCATGAATCGTGATATTCAAGAAATTGGCAGATTGGTTGAGTTTTTTTAAAGCAAAAAGCTTTTAATAAGTGATATTTGTTAGATACATTATTTTATTGATTATTCCCTTGAATAAGCACGATTTTGAAATAGCATTAAATCTGAATGTAATAATCTAAAATTAGTTTGTTCTTGATCTTGCATCATTGGGTGCATGAGACCTTTAGGGTCTTCATGATGTTTTAAACCTAATGCATGACCAAATTCATGTGCAAGTGTTAAACGTAAGTCATCTTCAGATTGAAACTCAAAAATATTAATATTACGTCCATCAAAATTACCTTTATCGAATAAATAAGGTTTAAATTTCGAATTAAAATGCTGGATAGATGCATTAATATTTTGGTTGATTTGATTTAACTCATCTATTTGCATATTGAGCTGGTGAATTTTTGAATTATAGCTATCTATTTCAAATTTTAAATTCTGCAATTTTTGTTCTAGAAATACTCTTTGTTGATTGAAAGCTTCGCGTTGTGAAGCATGTGCTCCGCCATTTTGGTTAATGTGTGCAATTTGTTGATTATGATTTTGAACTTGTGTTTCGTATTCAATTTTCTTGGCATTTAAAAGGGCATTAATCCGATCAATTTCATTGCGAAGTGAGTTTACTTCGTTATTTTTTGCTTCCCATTGTGTTTGCTCATTCTGAATATTTTTTTGATGTACTAAACGAGCTGAACTGTCTTCTTGACGTTCATCGTAGTGAAAATTTATAGTTAATTTTGCTTTTGGGTCATAAATAAAAAATTCTTTTCCTGTGCCTGCTGTCCAAATTGCAGCTGCTTCTTGGCTTAATTGAATAGCTCGTTCATGTGAAATATTAAATCTAGAATCTATTTCTGAAATTTTATATCTGAGTCGAGTATCTGTAGGGTGTAAAACTCTATCAATGGGGCTATTTAATATCACTTGAGGATGTTTTTTATTTTGAACAATCAATAAAATAAAAACTAAGCTTACAAAGACCAGAATAAATACACGCATTTTTAAATCGAAGAATTATTGTGCTTTAACTGTATAAGATTTAAGTTAAATTTAGAACAATTAAATTTATCATTTAAATGATTATTCTATTTTAAAAGTGAAAATATATTGAATAAAAGGCATAAAAAAACCGCGCTTTCGCGCGGTTTTTTCTAAAGTGACAAATTATTTTTTGTCGTCTTTAACTTCTTTAAACTCAGCATCTACAACGCCATCGTCAGCTTTTTGACCAGCATCGCCACCGAATGCATTCGGATCAAAGCCTTCAGCACCGCCTTGACCTTGTGCAGCTTCATAAGCACGTTGGCTAATAGGCATGATGATGTTTTGAAGCGCTTCAGTTTTCGCTTTAATTTCTTCTACATCATTTTCTTTTGTAGAAGCCTCAAGTTCAGCTACAGCAGTTTCGATTGCAGTTTTTTCATCTGCAGTTACTTGCTCGCCAAGATCTTTAACTGCTTTTTGAGCAGAAGATACAAGCGCATCAGCTTCGTTACGTGCTTTTGCTAACTCTTCAAATTTGCGGTCTTCTTCAGCATTCGCTTCAGCATCTTTAATCATTGCTTCGATTTCAGCATCAGACAAACCTGAGTTTGCTTTAATTTGGATAGATTGCTCTTTACCAGTGCTCTTATCTTTAGCAGATACTTTCAAAATACCATCAGCATTGATGTCGAAAGATACTTCAATTTGTGGCACACCACGTGGAGCAGGTGGAATGTCGCCTAATTGGAAGTTACCCAATAATTTGTTTTGCTGAGCCATTTTACGTTCACCTTGGTAAACCGAAATGTCTACAGCAGGCTGGTTGTCAGCAGCAGTTGAGAACACTTGAGATTTCTTCGCAGGAATCGTTGTGTTTTTCTCAATAATTGCTGTTAACACGCCACCCATTGTTTCAATACCAAGTGTAAGCGGTGTAACGTCAAGTAAAAGTACGTCAGTTTTGTCACCTGAAAGTACCGCACCTTGAATACCAGCACCCATTGCTACAGCTTCGTCAGGGTTTACGTCTTTACGTGGCTCACGACCAAAGAATTCTTGTACTTTTTGTTGTACAAGTGGCATACGAGACTGACCACCAACTAAAATTACGTCAGAGATGTCAGAAGTCGAAAGACCAGCATCTTTAAGCGCAATCTTACATGGCTCAATTGTACGAGCAACTAAATCAGCAACTAAACCTTCTAATTTTGCACGAGTAACGTTAATTACTAAGTGTTTAGGGCCTGTTGCATCAGCAGTGATGTACGGAAGGTTAATTTCAGTTGCATTAGAAGATGAAAGTTCGATCTTCGCTTTTTCAGCAGCTTCTTTTAAACGTTGAAGAGCAAGAGGATCTTGTTTCAAGTTTACGTTTTGCTCTTTTTTGAATTCTTCAACAAGGAATTCAATTAATGCGTTATCGAAGTCTTCACCACCAAGGAATGTGTCACCGTTTGTAGATAACACTTCAATTTGTTGGTCGCCATCAAGGTCAGCAATTTCAATGATTGATACGTCGAAAGTACCACCACCAAGGTCGTAAACAGCGATTTTACGGTCGCCTTCTTTCTTATCCATACCAAACGCTAAAGCAGCAGCTGTAGGTTCGTTGATGATACGTTTAACCTCTAAACCAGCAATTTTACCCGCATCTTTAGTTGCTTGACGTTGAGCATCGTTGAAGTAAGCAGGAACAGTAATAACTGCTTCAGTTACTGTTTCGCCTAAGTAATCTTCAGCTGTTTTTTTCATCTTTTTCAAGATTTCAGCAGAGATTTGTTGTGGCGCTAATTTTTTGTCGTTTACATCAACCCAAGCATCACCGTTGTCTGCTTTGATGATTTTGTAAGGTACAAGACCAATATCTTTTTGAACTGCTTGGTCTTGGTACTTACGACCAATCAAACGTTTGATTGCGAATAATGTGTTTTTCGGATTAGTTACCGCTTGACGCTTAGCAGATTGACCAACAAGAATTTCGCCATCTTTATACGCAATAATAGATGGAGTTGTACGAGCGCCTTCAGCGTTTTCGATAACTTTAACTGTGTCGCCTTCAAGTACTGCTACGCAAGAGTTTGTAGTACCTAAGTCAATACCAATGATTTTAGCCATTTGGATGTTTCCTCTGAATTTCTTTTACAATGTTTTCGCTTGTTATCCGATATGAGAGCCGTTCAATTTTTTTCAAGTATTGTTTTCAAAAAAAATTAAAAAACTCCCGAATTTTTAGGCCTTATGAGCCAACTAACACCATTGCAGGGCGTAATAAACGACCTTTTAATGTGTAGCCTTTTTGCAATACAGTGCCAATTTCATTTGCTTTTGCTTCAGGAGCAATACCTACTGCTTGATGTAAATCTGCATTGAAGCCATTTGCTGTATCTACAACCACAACACCAAACTTTTCTAAAGTTGTAAGGAGTGATTTAAGGGTAAGTTCTACACCTTCAGATAATGCTGATTTATCTTCACCAACGGCAGCAATTGCACGTTCAAGATTATCTACAGTGTCTAATAATTCTTTAGAGAATTTTTCAAGCACAGTATCTTTATGCTTTTCAGATTCACGTTGAATACGTTCTACGCTTTTTTGAGCTTCATATACCGCATTTGCAGTACGTGCTTTTTCAAGTTTTAAGCTTTCTGCTAATGTTTTAATTTGCTCTTGTAAATCTTCAACTGAAACTTCAGCTTGCTCATTTTCAGCTTGAGTTTGCTGTTCGGCTGGCTCTTGTTGAAGGTCTTGAGCTTCTTGATTCTGATCAGTCGCCATTGATTTACTCCGTTTAAATGGGTTCTTAAACATGTACAGTCCTTTTGGCGTCAGATTGAACTCTGTTACTACTGAACTGCCATGCGTTTGTTAAGTGTCATGATTAATACAGAAATCGGGGCGAGCTAGAAAAATTCAAGCGATATGAATAATTAAATTTACTTAAATTTTGAAAGTTGAACTATTTTTTTAGATGCTCAATCACAAAAGCGATAAATTCTTGTGTCTTTTTAGGTAGATGGCGTCGTGAAGAATACACCGCAGAAAGTGTCATTTGAGGTGCTTCATAATTGCTTAAAACTTCAATTAAAGTTCTATTTTCTAAGTCATCTTTCACTATTGTATAAGGCAACATAGCAATGCCCATTTTATTGCGGCACATTTGATGTAATGCATGCGCATCATTACTTTGAGCAACAATACGAATAGGGTAGTTTTGAGGTTGTTGTTCTTGTGTGGAAAGTGTCCAAGTATTTTGCATGCTGTGATGTGTAATACATGCATATTGAATGAGTTGATCTGGATGCACAATTTTAGGTAGTGTTTCTAAATATTCACGGTGAGCACATAGTACAGAATGCACTTGTAATAAAGGTCGTGCAATTAAACTGTCAGATACTTTTGCTGTAATTCGAAAAGCAACATCAATTTGAGCTTCAATCAAATCTAGCGTTTCTTCTGTAATTAAAATATCAAATCGAATATGCGTGTATTTTTTTTGGAAAGCTTGAATAGCTTGAACCAATCCATTTTCTAAAATAAACAAACCGCAAGTTAAGCGAATCGTACCCGTATATTGTTCTTCTAAAGATAGTTCTTGCAGAAGTTTTTGTTGCTGAAGAATATTTTGACAGTATAAAAGTGCTTTTTCTCCTGCACTTGTTAAGGAGATATTACGCGTACTTCTATGAAATAAACGTGTCGAAAAATGGTTTTCTAAATGTTCTAAATAACGAGAAACCATTGCACGTGAATAACCAAGTTGATCTGCCGCTTTGGTTAAACTGCCACTTTTTTCAATGCAAACAAAAACTTGTATTGCTTTTAATGTATCCATAATTTTTATGATTGTTGCAATTTATGCAATAGTTTATCTTAATTTTGTGTGTTTATTAAACATTATTTGCAATTTAAAGTGTATCTATCAAATATAGAGACATACAAAAAATGAAATCTTTGAAAACAATAGCGATTGCTTTAACAACTCTTGCACTTGGTATGCATACTGCAATGGCGCAAGATTTAAAAATTAAAAACTATGTTGCTGCACCTGAACATTTTGGTGTGACATCAACATTATTAGAAGGCGATAAAGATGCAATTTTAGTAAATGCCCAATTTTCAAAATCAGAAGCATTACGTATTGCAGCAGATATTATCGATTCTGGTAAAAATTTAAAAACTATTTTTGTTAGTTATGGCGATCCAGATTTTTACTTCGCTTTAGACGTATTTAAAACATATTTCCCAAATGTTCAAATTGTTGCAACCCCTGAAACTGTTAAACATATTCAATCTACATATCAATTGAAAGTGGATTATTGGGCACCGCAAATGGGCGCAAATGCACCAAGCAAAATTATTGTGCCAGAAGCTTACACATCTAAAAAGTTAAAACTCGAAGATGTGAATATTGAGATTAAAGGTAAAAATGAACTGACTTATTTGTGGATTCCACAACAAAAAGCAGTTGTAGGCGGTATTCCTGTAACTTCGGGTTCTCATTTGTGGATGGCAGATTCTTCGACAAAACAAGATCGTGCAAGCGTGGCAGCCGCTTTAAACAATATTAAAAAACTGAATCCTGAAGTTGTTGTTCCTGCACATACCTCTGTAAATGCACCGCAAAATTTAGCAGCAGTGAACTTTTCATTGGACTATTTAGCTCAATATGAAAAAGCAGTTACAGCATCAAAAAATTCAGCAGAACTTATTGCACAAATGAAAAAGAAATATCCTGAATTAGCAGGTGATTCTAGTCTTGAACTTGGTGCAAAAGTTGTAAAAGGTGAGGTGAAGTGGCCTTAAGTTGTTAATCAGTAATAGAAAATAATGATTGATCGTAATAGTTGATTAATATTATGAAATATATCGTTTTTACGAAGCGGGATTTCATCGCTATTATGTCTATATGCGCAGTGGCTATATTTTGAGGAGAGAGCTAAATATGGTTACTGCAACTCAATTCTTGTTTTTGGCTGATCATCCCCATGGTCAGCTTTTTTTATACTTAAAAATTTATTAAGATTTAAAACCTATTAATATCGATTAAAATTATATTTCACAAGATGTGATAAGTTGAATATTATTTACTCAGATTCATATCGCTGTATGTTTCTTCTTATTTTATTATTTAGTTTTCAAGGCTTACCCGTCCTATGGGTGGGCCTTTTTTTTATATTATTTTTAATTAATTTAATACGCTTTGTTGTTAAACAAAAAGCGGCATTCTCAATAGTTGATCTCTCCCAAAAATAAACCCAAAGATACATTTTATCTTTGGGTTTATTTCATTTCGGCATTTCATCACCGTATTTAAGGTTTTGTATAATTGGTTGAGTTGCAGTATTTCTTATAAAAACTATATTAGGTTCTTCGGATGAAGAATAAAGGATAGAAGGGCTGCATTGATTTTAGTAATTTTGTTAGAAGCCATCATTCTAAGACATCATTAGATTAACTATAATAAGCAAACTTCGATTATTAAATAATTTGTCTAAAAAATGTTCCATGTGAAACAAATCATATAAATAAAGAAAAGCGGTTATTTGACTATATATGTAGTGAATAACGTATAGATAAGATAAATGATGAGCAACTAAGATCTATGTCTAAAAAGTAAAAATATATGCGTTTGGTTTTTTAGCGTAAACTTTAAACAAATTATGTTTCTTAAACAGATTTAATAGCTATAGATGCATATGATGCAACGCAAGTGATGTGAATCTGAAGATATAGGTATTAAATGTTAAAGCAAATTATTTTAGCAACGACAATGGGCTTCGCTACTATTAGTGCGATGGCTGCAAATACTATTGTTGAAATGAAAACGTCCGTAGGTGTGGTGGAACTCGAGCTTTATGATGATAAAGCGCCTATTACAGTAGATAACTTTAAGCGCTATATAGATAGTAGTTTTTATAACGGAACTGTTTTCCATCGTGTAATCCCAGGATTCATGATTCAGGGTGGTGGTATGACTAAAGATCTTTCAGAAAAACAAACTAACGAAACTATTCGTAATGAATCTAGTAATGGTCTGTTAAATAGCCGCGGCACTTTAGCAATGGCGCGTCGTAATGATCCTAATTCTGCATCAAGCCAGTTCTTTATTAATTTAGAGGACAATGCTTTTTTGAATAAAGCAGAAAGAAATGCAGGCTATGCCGTATTTGGCAAGGTCATTAAAGGTATGGATATAGTGGATAAAATAGCAAATGTGCCAACGCAAAATAAACTAACACATCAAGATGTACCTGTAGAAGCTGTTGAAATTATCAATATGAAGATAAAAGCACCAACGAATTAAAAAATGCATATAAAAATGTGTTTTAATTAAAAATACATATTTGTGTGAAATATTAATGGGTTGGGTGCTAAGTTGTGTATTTTTGATTCAAAATGGTGCGTAAAAATACAACACTCGTGAAAACAAGAGGTTAAAAGCGCTTGCAAAGCTTCAGGAATCCTCTAGAATGCACCCATACCGACGAGATAGACGGAAACGAACGAAGCACGAAGTGCTGAGTTGTTAAGTTTATTA
>NZ_JAXHPF010000014.1:0-38006 GCF_034187745.1 Acinetobacter faecalis
TATTCATAATCCAATACAACCCCCTTTTTAAACAAAAAACACCATCTGCTTATTTATTCTACAAAAAACTACTACTTTTATTATCTCTTGGTTAAAAATGGGACAAAATTAGCTGTATTTTTTATATTTTTATCTTCTTTATTTTGTTCTTGCCACCTTAAAGCGCGACAATCGATGTATTCACAGTAGCCACCTTCGCCAATTTCCTCATCATTATTGATATTTACAGAATAATTAAAGCTTCCAACATATCCAGCCCCAAGTCCAAACTTAAAATCTCCCCGACTCTGCGCGGTTAAAATGATTTGAATGCCATCTTTATTGATATGTTTCCATTCAAACTCTCTTGGCAAATACATTTGATGACCATTTGGCGTTGTAATTTGTGGATATATTCTATAAATATTAAATTCCACAGATTCATCAAACATCTGCGTTGTTTGCTTAAGTCCATCTCTTAAATAAATTCGCGATTGTAAAATTTCATTTATCTCATTTCTTATTTGCATACAAATAAGTTGTCTATCATTTTTTAGATTAACAATTTGATAGCTATAAAAAGCAAATGGGATATATGGAAAATTTATTGTTCTTGCAAAATCAAATGTCCCCAGATGATTAATTTCTATTTTTTGTTTCTGATAAATAATCTCACCTTCACATTTACACAATAATGACCAATGCTCCGCCAATGTCATTCTTAATTTAATAAAATGTGAAACCGTATTTGTAGCCGTAATTCTTATTTTAAAACTTAATTCAGCATCTTCTCGCTCTATTTGAAAATTAGGAAATTCCCCCTGAATTCTTTCACAATCTGAAAATTGAAATTGATTTTGTAAAAATGAACAGTCTTTTTCCATTGAATATGAATGTAAACATCCTGCCATTTTTCCACTTACACTATTAAAGACTGTTGCTGTATCTAAAGGACTTGTATTGATACTACTTTCATTTTGCAAAGCAAGTGCATTAGGCTGCCCAAGTAAGCTATAGAAATTAAAATAATGTAAAGGCGCAGGAAGATTTGGAATGATAAGTGCGTGATGCGTAATTTTATATTTATTATTTGGAGCATGAAAAGGCAGTTGATCGAGTGAATTCTGAGAAGCTCGATTACATTGTTTTGATTGATCTAATAAATCGAAAAACAACGCCATATCGAACTCCTCATTTTAATTCATCATGTTTTGGGATTATTTCGCGCTAAGAATGTTGTAACAAAACCAGATAATGCATAAATAATTGAGATCACAAATATGCCTACTGGGATATTGTAAGTCATCGCGGCAAATACAAATACGATAATAGGTAATACAAAAAATGGAACGCGTTTACGCTCTACTGTTTTAAATGAATAATATTTAATGTTGGAAATCATTAATAAACCAACTGCAATAATAATTACAGCATTTAAAATTTGACCACCAAGTTCTTGCAAGTTGAAGAATTCTGGAAAATCTCGTGCAACAAGTACAAGTGAAATAATCATGACTGCTGCAAGTGGGCTTGCAACACCAATAAAGTAGCGTTTATCGACCACGCCAATTTGTACATTAAAACGTGCTAGACGGAATGCTGCACATGCGGTATACACAAAACAAGCTGCCAAACCAATACGACCTAAATCGTGAAGGCTCCAGCTATACATTAAAATGGCTGGTGCTACACCAAAAGCAAGCAAATCCGACAATGAATCAAACTGTTCGCCAAATGGGCTCTGCGCACCAATTGCACGTGCTACACGACCATCTAAACCATCTAATAATGCTGCAATAAAAATTGCATAAACAGCATGCGTATAGTCTTGATTCATACTTGCAATAATGGAGTAAAAACCAGACAACAACGCAGCCGTTGTTATTAGATTTGGCCACAAGTAAATGCCACGACGTTTTACTTTCTGCCCTTCATGGGTATGCTCTTCCTCTTCAACTTCGAAAGTAATTCCATCAAAGGTACTTTCTTTCGTTGAAGATATTTCCCGTTCAGGTTTATTTGTATTTGTCATTCTTCATTCCTAAATGTGACCATTTCTGATTCATTTTAACTTATTCGCCAACTAACCAACGTACAGCAGCATGTCCGCCATTTTCGCTCATGCGTAAATGTGGGAATAACCATTGTAACGCCTCATCAGCATCTTCAGAAAACTTCCATGGTGGGTTAATCACCAACAAACCACAACCATTTAGACCAACAGGTGTGTCATCTGGCCATACACATACTTCACACACCAACTGACGACGAATACCTGTTTTAAACATTTTCTTTTCAAAACGTTCAATCATCGCGCGGTCTTTAATTGGATACCAAATCGCAAATACGCCCGTAGGCCATTTTTTGTATGCAGCAACAATTAATTCAACAAGTTGAGGAAAATCTTTACGCTCCACTTCATATGGAGGATCGATCATCACTAAACCACGTTTTTCTTTCGGTGGAATAACACCTAAAAGACCTTCATAAGCATCACGCTCATGTAAGCCTGCACGCTTGTCAAAAATGTTATGACGTAATTGTTGAAAAACATCACGTTGCATTTCAAAAATTGTGGCTTTATCTATTTCACGCATGCCTTCAAGCGCAAACCATGGCGAGCCTGGGTATGCACCCTTACCAAAGTTTTCACGCATGTTTTCAACAACTTTTAAATATTGTTGAACACCTTCTGGCGCATTGCGTTTAATAGAATCATCTAGTTTAACTAAACGGTGAATACCCGTTAAAAACTCACCTGACTTTTGCGCTTCAGATGTTGATAAATCATATTTACCAGCACCACCATGCGTATCTACATAGCGATAAGGTTTATCTTTTGCATTGAGTCGAGTCAGTAATTGAAGCAATAGGACATGCTTCATGACATCGGCAAAGTTGCCTGCATGGTAATGGTGACGGTAATTCATGTTTCATTTATTCCTCATATCAACGAGTATTTTAGCATGAAATTTAGTTTCATTCAGAAGCATATCTTGTTCTAATAGCAGACACATTTTTTTATTTTGAGTTTTAAGCGATGGAAGCAGTCCTTCTCCCAAAGTCTTGGAATGTTGATCAAATCTTAGATGATTTAGATCAACACGGCTTCTCTATCATTGATGACGCTTATTCTTCTGAATATATTCATCAACTTGTAGAGGAATGCACATCTCATTTAAATCAGTTTAGAGATGCTGCGATTCAAAATGGAATTGTTTCAAATATACGTAGCGATCATATTTTATGGCTACATGAAGAATTAAAAATATCGCATCAACATACAAAAACACTTTATGTACTTGCAGAACAATTTAATCGTGCATTTTATTTAGGAATCAATAATATAGAAGCTCACTTTGCTTGCTATAACTCAGGTGAGTTTTATGCTTTGCACCGTGATAATCCACAAGGTAAAAATGGTCGCATCATTTCTGCAGTTTATTATTTACATGAAGATTGGCAAGATGATTGGGGTGGTGAATTACGCCTACAAGATAAAAATGATCAATGGCATACGCTACAACCTAAACCTAATAGAGTCGCTTTGTTTCAAAGTGATTTATTACACGAAGTTTTAAAAGCAAAGCATCAAAGACTATCTATTACTGCATGGCTTCGTCACAACGATTCTATTTTGTAACTTTAAATTCCAAAAAACATCCTCATATAGTGAAGATGATTCAATGAGGATGTTTCCAATGCGCGAAAACACAAAGACAATTATTCAACGTCTTGGCGAAACTGACCAACTTTTTTTACAAGAAAATACTCCTGTTCTTGCATTGGAACGTGCAGACTTACGTCTTCAATTGGTTGAAATTAGCGAACATCGCCAAGAAAAAGTTCATTTTTTACAAGAAGCGATTGTACTTTTAGAACAAGCGCGTGTTGAGTTTGAAGAAATGCCGTTAGAGTTGTATATCAACCTATCATTGCATTTGGCTAAAGCATATATGATGTTTTTTGAAATAACCCAAGAACAGCGTTATGCCATTATTACCCAGCAAATTATGAAGCCGATGGCTCATTTTGAACACGGCGACATTTATTTCTTCTTGGCTTATGCATCTTCAATAAAAAATGAGCCTTCAATGACACGCCATTGGCTGACTAAATATAGTAAAACACCAATTTACGATTTAGAAATTTTGATGCAACACGCTGCGTTCAAAACATTTAAAGATGAAAAATGGTTTAATCAGATTGCTCAAAGCAAGCTTCATTAACTCTCAAATAATAAATAGCAAAAATAAAAGCCTCAATTGAGGCTTTTATTTTTATGAAAGAAATTAGTTCAAACAGCTTGTAACTTATAAGCATCTAAATGTAGTTGTTGATTTAATTCATCTACCCATATTGCCCAATCATCATCTTGAACTAAATGGCTAATGAGAAGTGAGCGCTGCGCTTTATTCCAAAAAGGCGCATCGTGAAGTGACACATTGGCTGGTAGCTGATGTGTACGTACATACAATTCTATTGCAGCTGCACTATTTGCTAACCCAAGTTGTGAAAATAATAATTCTAAGGATGGTTTGTTCTGCATGAGCTTTCGCCCTCCTTATCAGCTTATTTGTAGTTTGTTATTTAATCAGCTTATAAGAATTAAACAAATAAAACTAGCGATGTGTCTAAATAATTTGTTTCTATTTATAACTTAATTAATCATTATGAAGTTGTTCATTTAACTGATCTATCACCATAGACCACTCGTCATCTTTTCCCCAATGACTAATTAGAAAATTACTTTGCGAGTCTGTCCAAAAATCTGCTGCGGGCATAGCTGTATTCAAATCTAACGATGTGTATCGATAAATTTTTCAATTCCTTCTTTTGAGCTGTCTAAACCGAGTTGTTGAAACAATAATTCTTGTGTTACGTCCATATCTAGCATTCTTTGATCCTTATATTTGCATATTTAGATCTTTAAATTTAACGATAATATTTTTATGGGCTGTTGTTTTTTTACACAATACTTTCAGTCACTTATACACATTCTAACTGCTTTTATTATTCACCATGTAAAAGCTCATCAAGCAAATCAATTATAATTACCCACTCTTCATTGGTTGATTTGTAGTTTGCTAAAATTTGACGCTGCTCATCATTCCAAAATGGTGCATTTTCTAGTTTTACACTTGCATCTAATTGATGATTATCTACAAAAAGATCCATATCTTTTTCATCGGAAGCAAGCCCCAAGGTTTGAAATAACGTCTCCAATGTGATTTGTACATTTTGCATTGTTATCTCCTTAAAATTATTATTATTTAATCATTTATAACAGTTTTTTTTTAAATTACATATATTTTTCACTTTATTTTTATTTAAAAAAGGCACCCCAAATGGGGTGCCTTTTTAAACTTAATCTGGAAAGATTAAATTATTTAAGCATGTCAGCAATTGCTGCGCGCTCTTCTTCAAGTTCGTTCAACGTGAAGTTGATACGGTCACGGCTGAATTCGTCGATTTCAAGACCTTGAACAATCTTGTATTCGCCATTTTCAGTTGTAACAGGGAAACCAAACATTACGCCTTCAGGAATACCATACGAACCGTCTGAAGGAATACCCATAGTTACCCATTCGCCATTTGTGCCAAGAGCCCAATCGCGCATATGGTCGATTGCAGCATTAGCAGCAGAAGCAGCAGAAGAAAGACCACGAGCTTCAATAATTGCAGCGCCGCGCTTACCAACTGTAGGAAGGAATGTGTTTGCATTCCAATCTTGGTCGTTGATCATGTCTTTAACGCTTTCACCGTTGATTGTTGCAAAACGGTAGTCAGCATACATTGTTGGAGAGTGGTTACCCCAAACAGTAAGGTTTTTGATGTCTTTAACTGCTTTACCAGTTTTAGCAGCAATTTGAGAAGCTGCACGGTTATGGTCAAGACGTAACATTGCTGTGAAGTTTTTCGCTGGAAGATCTGGAGCAGATTTCATAGCGATGTAAGCGTTAGTGTTAGCAGGGTTACCTACAACAAGAACTTTAACGTCACGGCTAGCAACTTCGTTAAGCGCTTGACCTTGACCAATAAAGATTTCGCCGTTTACTTTTAATAAGTCAGCACGTTCCATACCAGGACCACGAGGACGTGAACCAACTAATAATGCATAGTCAGCATCTTTAAATGCAACTTTAGGATCATCAGTACCAATCATGTCTTCTAGAAGTGGGAATGCACAGTCCTGAAGCTCCATCATTACGCCTTTAAGCGCTTGTTGAGCTTTCTCAAAAGGAACTTCTAATAATTGAAGAATAACTGGTTGGTCTTTACCCAACATTTCACCGCTTGCGATACGGAATAATAAGCTATAACCAATTTGACCAGCTGCGCCAGTAACGGCAACACGAACTGCTTGCTTCATGTAATTATCTCCAATTGAGAGGATAGTCAATGCAATTAAATAGCTGTTCTATTTAATCTTAATCATCATAAACGGCAAAGATTGTACTCCAATCATTCGTACGATGCATGTAAAACAGAATCTAATTGAACAAAAGTCTGATAGAAAATATAAATTAAAATATGAAAAAGCTTAGTAAGAGCCTTTAATTGTAAAAGTTCCTGTGCAATTTGAAACGACTTTATTGGAACAGGCCTTATATTGACCATCTGACGCATAACATACATTTAAAGATGTTAAGTAGGTTGTATTACGATGTTTCATACATTGAAAACGAATACTATTTGCAGATAACCCTTTATTTAAACGTACAAACATGGTCTGTAAAGAAATAGTATGAATTTGTTTAGTTTCCTGCCCTGTCATAACCGAAGGAATTTTTAAACGCTCTGCATAGTTAATTACGGTTCTAAAATATCGACTTGCATTTGTTCCCGTACAACCACCCACAGCAGCCCACAATTGGCGTCGAGCTGCCTCATCGGGCATTACCCGCGCAACAACTTTTGCTTGTAAAGGCTGTAAAGTTGCTGAGGTGTCTGTAGAGCAGTTCTTACTCGTGGTTTCAGGATATAAACCCTCAATATTTAATGTATAACCTTCCATACACTTTCGTTTTTTTACTTTAGATGTATCTAGCAAACAAATTGCAGGTGTCATTTGAATATCTAAAACGTATCCCACAGGTTTATTTGCATAAAGATAAGATGTCACAAAGCATGAACAAAGCGTGCTTATAACAAGCATGCTTCGTTTTATCATTTTTTGCTGAAACCCTTTTCTCATCTTTACCTTACCTAATAAAGCAACTGGCTTTAACCGTGTATTACCACTATTGAGTTACGTTTCGCATAGGAATAACTTGCATACGTTTTCCAATAGATTGCGGACCTTGACCAAGTAATAAACCATAATGAACTGCATTTGTCATAACGTGTTTTACGTAATCACGAGTTTCACTTAGCGGAATAGTTTCTGTGTATTGATCTGCTGCAATAGTTTGATATTCAGGCTGCCAACGACGTGCTCTATTTGGTCCTGCGTTATAGCCTGCTGTGGCAATCACTGCATTATTACTGAGCTGACTTTGAATAGTCGATAAGTAATAAGTCCCATATCTAATATTTACATTCATGTCTGATAACGCAGCAGGGTTGTAAGTTTCACCCATTTTACGTGCAACCAATTTTGCAGTTTCAGGCATGATTTGCATTAAACCGCCTGCCCCAACATGCGAACGCGCAGCAGTATTAAAGCGACTTTCTTGACGCATAATTCCGTACGCCCATGCAGGATCAATTCCAGCATTTTGACTATGACTTACAACATAACCTCTGTGTGGTGTTGCATAACCATAAAGATGGTTTGATTTACTTACCGTACGATCTGCCGCATAAATTGCACGATCATACCACCCCATGTCTGTTGCACGTTTTGCTGCTGCAAGAATCAGTTCATCATCATGTTTTAAATATGCTTGTCGAACTGCCCAATTCCATTCACGATTAATATACGTGACAGGTGCATTAATATCTCGTAAAGCAAATGCACGATTAAAATGAATATCTTGGCTTAAACGTTGAATATCTTTATTTGATGGTTCATAACTAGATGATAAGTTATAAGTTTGCCCAACATGGTCTTTGGCTAATAAGTTGTGATAACCCGTACCTTCAGCCAATTTCTTAAAAATTTCTTTTGATGTACGTTGTGAAGCTGAATCTGTGCGCTGTTCATATGCACGAGCCAACCAATATTGCCAACGATCTTCTTCACGCTGAGTAACTGACATTGCATCAATTGCACGAATTAAACTTTCCCAGCCACTAAAACGAATTGCTTGACGTGCATAAATTTCCGCCTCTTCTGGGCTAAATGGCAAGCCATAACTTGCATCTAAAACATCTAAAACTTCTTTATTGAAGTTGTTTTTCATCACTGTTGTGCCACCAATGTAACCAACAGTTCTGTATAACGCTTTTTGGATAATCTCAGGTGTGCCTTCAGCGCTACGTTTTACCGAAGATAGTGCTGAGTTTAAATCTGTTTCTGCCAAACGCCCAATCGCAAAAATTAAATATGCATAATCTGCATCCGTACTTTTAGGTGCAGACCAAATATAATTTAAAGGAGCTGCTTGAATAGAATTAAATTGAGCTAGCGTTAAGTTCAATCCTAAACTTTGTGCTGTTGTAACAGCTTGACCACTTTTTCCTGAACGCAATTGCCCCCAAAGACGCTGTTCTTTATCTTCTTTTGTCATTAAAGGGCTAGATGACATCATGCGTGCCAAACCATGACAAAAATCAGATTGAGAGCTTGTGCTTAACCAAACATCTTTAAATTCTGCATAAACCAATGGATCGCCTGAACGTGCACGAACTTGTGCCATTGCACAACTTTCCGCTTGATCTGGATTAGTCACATATTGCAAAACGGGCAATGGACTTGAAAAATCGGCTTGTTTTACTTTTTCTTCTACATAATCGGCAGCAAGTTTTTCAGCCATAGCAGATTGAGGATAGCGCTGAGCAAAACTAATAATGGCACTTGCAGGCTGTGATGCTAAATTTCTATTTAATAGCCAATATTCTGGGTAATAACCCAAAACATCATTTTGCATAGAATTTTGATATTGTTCTAAGGCTTGTGTATTTCCAGCACTTGATGCCTTTAAAGCATCGTTAAACTGCTCATTTTCTGCATGTGCAAAAGAAAAAAGACACAAAGAACTCATACTTAATACAAGACGTTTATAACCTTGTTTTTCTTTTTTAATTATTGCGAGCATATTTGTGCTTTCTTCCATTACTGTGCCTTTTATATATAGAAATTAACCAACAGCGCCTAACAGTTTAGTTATTTTGAAATAACTCTATTGTTCTGTTGTGTAACCTTATGATTAAACAATATTAATTTTCAAACATTTTCCCTTCATAAATCAATAAAAATACACACTTATTTTAAATTATAAATTTCTTACATTTTCCTGCTAAACTATGCGCCTTCTTACATTCCTTGATTTTTTGCTCAATATTTATCGTGCAGATAGAACACATGTGGAATGCCACTAGGTCTTCTATACTGCCACAAGAGCATGTTTCATAAAGATTTATCTTTTAGGAGCCTACATGACGGTTCAAACCTTCATTCCAAATAGTGCCCAAGCTGCCTCAGAAAACACTGTTACCCAGCCACAGCACACCCCAGCCAACGGTTCAGTAAAAAAACTGTTCATCGAAACGCAAGGGTGTCAGATGAATGAGTATGACAGTCATCGTATGGCAGATTTACTAGGCGATTCACACGGCTATGTGTTAACCAAAGATCCGAAAGAGGCCGATATTCTACTTATGAATACCTGCTCCATTCGTGAAAAAGCACAAGAAAAGGTATTTTCTGAACTTGGTCGCTGGCGCAAGCTAAAAGAAAAAAATCCGGACCTAATTATTGGTGTTGGTGGATGTGTTGCATCTCAAGAAGGTGACAACATTCAAAAACGTGCCAATTATGTTGATATGATTTTTGGTCCACAAACTTTACACCGTTTACCACAAATGCTCGATCAGCATTTTGACCAAATTGAAAAACCCAAAAAAGAAAAAATCAAACTGGTTGATATTTCTTTCCCTGACATTGAAAAATTCGACTTTTTACCTGAACCGCGCGTTGAAGGTCATAAAGCATTTGTTTCAATTATGGAAGGCTGTTCAAAATACTGCTCTTTCTGCGTTGTGCCTTATACACGTGGCGAAGAAGTTTCACGCCCACTCGATGATGTCCTTGCTGAAATTGCAACATTGGCAGAAAAAGGCGTTCGTGAAATTTCACTATTAGGTCAAAACGTAAATGGCTACCGTGGTGAAACTTTCGAAGGTGAAATTTGTACATTTGCAGATTTACTTCGTTTAGTTGCAGAAATTCCGGGAATTGGTCGTTTACGTTACACCACATCTCACCCGCTTGAATTTAACGATGACTTAATTCAATGCTACCGAGATTTACCACAAATGGTTTCTCACCTTCATTTGCCTGTACAAAGTGGTTCAAATGATGTCCTTCAGGCGATGAAGCGTAACCATACCATTGATGTTTACATCGAAAAAATTGCCAAGTTACGTAAAGTTCGTCCAGATATGCATTTATCTTCAGATTTCATTATTGGTTTCCCTGGCGAAACAGATGAAAACTTTGAAGAAACCTATCAGTTTATTAAAGACATGGACTTTGACCATTCTTATAGCTTTGTATATTCAAAACGTCCGGGAACTCCTGCGGCAGAATTGGAAGATACAATTTCTGAAGATGTGAAAAAAGAACGCTTAGCTAAAGTCCAACAATGGATTAAACGCTCAAGTATTGATAAGACAGATGCAATGCTAGGCACAATCCAACGTGTTCTTATTGAAAAAGTTTCTGACAAAGATCCTGACCTTTTAGTGGGTACAGCAGACAACACGCGTTATGTGACATTTATTGGTGATGCATCTTGGGTCGGTCGCTTTGCTGAAATTGAAATCACTGAAATAAAAACTTTAAATTTAGTTTACGGTGAGCTCTTGAATCTTGAGCCTGACGTGGCGTAATGTAGGGCTATAACAAGATTACTTTTAAGGAACTCTCTTGACTGCAACGATTCGACGTACAGTAGCTTTTCCTGGTGTTTCAGTTGACCGTTTAAAGAATATGTTAGGTGCTTATAACGGTCACTTAAAACAAATCGAACAACGTTTAAATGTCCAAATTTCCCATCGTGGCGAAGAATTCTTTGTCGATGGTGATCTAGAAGCAGTCGAGAGAGCCGAAAGCTTGCTCCAACGTCTGCATAGCGAAGCTGAACTATCTCAGCAGATTTCATCAGACACCTTGCATCTTATGATTCAAGGCAGCCAAACCGACCGTGAACTACAAACAGATTTAGACCAAGAACATACAGGTCTAGAAGATGTTTATTTACAAACTCGAAAAGGTCGTATCAACCCGCGTGGTGCAAACCAAAAGCGTTATGTTCAGCGCATTTTACAAAGTGATATTTCATTTGGTATTGGCCCTGCCGGTACAGGTAAAACCTACCTTGCAGTTGCTGCCGCTGTAGATATGCTTGAGCGTAATGAAATTCAACGTATTTTACTGGTTCGACCTGCTGTTGAAGCGGGTGAAAAACTCGGTTTCTTACCGGGCGATTTAACCCAAAAAATTGACCCGTATTTGCGTCCACTTTACGATGCATTGTACGAAATGCTTGGCTTTGAAAAAGTTGCAAAACTTATTGAGCGCCAAGTCATTGAAGTTGCTCCACTTGCTTATATGCGTGGCCGTACACTCAACCATTCTTTCGTTATTCTTGATGAAGCACAAAACACCACACCTGAACAAATGAAAATGTTCTTAACGCGTTTAGGTTTTGGTTCACGTGCCGTAATTACAGGTGACGTAACACAGGTTGATTTACCGCGAGGACAACAATCGGGTTTATCACACGCCTTACGTGTTATTGAAAATGTAAAAGAAATTCATATTACTCGCTTCCACTCACGCGATGTTGTGCGTCATCAATTGGTACAAAAAATTGTTGAAGCATACGAAGGATGGGATAGCGAACAACAACGTCTTAGTGCAGAAGCTCGTGCGGAACGTAAAGCGCTCCAAGCGGCATTAATTGCTGAAAATGATGCCGCAGCAGATGCACAAGACTAATTTAAACATGATTTAAGGATTTGTTTTGAAGCTTAGTCTTTCTCTACAACAGGATTTTCAAGCACCTGAATTGGTCTTGAAGCGTGCTCATATTAAAAAAGTTGTAGAAACAGCTTTACGCCATATCGACACAAAAAGCGATTGTGAAATTGGTATTGCATGTGTCGATAATGATGAAAGCCACAAACTCAATTTAGAATATCGCGGCAAAGATAAACCGACCAATGTTTTATCTTTCCCAAGTGACCTTCCCGATGAAATGGCTGAAATTTTAGATTCATTTCCAATTGGCGATTTAGTCATTTGCATTCCTGTTGTATTACGCGAAGCTCAGGAACAAAATAAAATTCCACTCACTCACTTCACCCATATGCTTGTTCATGGAACTTTGCATTTAATGGGATATGACCACGAAACTTCAGATGAAGATGCAGACGAAATGGAAGCATTGGAAATTGAAATTCTTGCTAAATTAGGTTTTGAAAATCCATATTTAGAACAAGATTAATTCTGAATTTTAAAAAGCGAGCTAGAGCTCGCTTTTTTATTTGAGAAAATTGAACAGACCTCTACTTAACTATCTCCTAGAAGGAGAAGGAAATAGACTGAAAGCTTTAGTTCACTTCAATTTCAGCTTCAGCAGGATCAAAACGCCAAGTACGAATAATTCGAAGCTCTGAGATATCTTTCATTTTAGAATCGAATGCACCATACGGTGCTGCTTTACGAACCGAGGCTTTAGCTGCCTCATCTAAAATGGCATGACCTGAACTATCAATTAAACGAATTGCACGAATACCGCCATTCGCATTTAAGATAACCATTAAGCGAACTTCACCAGATAAACGCATTTGTTTAGCTTGTTCTGGATAATATCTATTACCATAAAATTCTACTTTTTCACGGAATTTATCCATATATGCTGCTGAAACGTCTTTCTTAGCCTGAATACCATCTAAAGTTTTTACTTTTTGAGTACGACTGAAATTTTGTTGACGTTTTAAATATTGTGCTTCAATACTTGCAACCATTGCTGCTTTGGCTTGAAACTGGCTATTAAGCTGCTCCATCGCTTTTTTACGGTTATTTTGCTCTGCTTCTTTTTTCCAACTTAACGTGGTCATTAACACTTTTTCTTCAAAGCTCAATTCACGTTGTTGCTGCATTTGCTCTAAACTTTTAAGTTGCTGTTCACCCGTGCTTAAGTCTTCCATCGCAGCAGGCATATCGCTTGATATCCGATGAGCTTCACGAAATGTCCCCGCCCCTTGTTGATTTTCTTGTGCTAAAAAATCTGCATTTTTTACTTCTTTTTCAGCAGGTCGAATAGAAACTGCAATATCTTTTGTCGATGTGTCAGTTGCTGTAGGCTCTGCAAATTGTAGAGTCAAAACAATGAGATGCAAAAATCCTGCAATCAACAATGATGCAGTAAAAATAGAATCTTGCCACCAGTGGCTTCTAAAAGGTGTTAAAAATATTTTAATTGACATCACAATAAACGGACAAAAGTCGGTTTTCCCAAACTGTAAAAACAGAATAATATAGATCGAGTTATCTATTTTTATAGATAAAAGCGAAACTTATCAACAAATAAATCAAGCATATAAACTATTGAAAATGGTGCTATTTATTTTGATAAACTGCAAGCGATAAACTCGAATTTTTAATACAATTAAAGTAATTTGAGTCAAAGATAGACCCAATCATTGGAACACGATATGCAAACGATCATTTCAAATATCTCCGCTCGCTTAAAACAAGCTTATCAAAAAGCTGAAGATTACATTGAAGACGAGCGTGAATTTCCAATGTCTCAAGTGTTTCTGAACGCCACATTTCAGCGTTTCGTTACCGATAATGTAAAAATGTTAAAAGATCTTCATGTAGATTTACATGATGATTGGTTACGCCTTTATGCAACCTTAGATTACAACGGGCTAAATATTACATTAAGTGTCGATTTAAAACTTGCGCTGATGGAACTCAATAAAAAATCTCAGTTGATTGTATTTGAACAAATTAGTGAAACTACAATTTTAGATGCTAAATATCCAAGTGTGTTTCATAAAGGTGGTGTTCAATGTGCTTTATGGTTCTATCAAAAAGTTTTAAATAAAGATCCTTTAGGCATGATTTTAGAAAAACTAAATGTGATTAAAGTAAAAGATGATTTACTTTATTTAGACTTAAACCGTTGGCTTGGCAAAAATAAATCGATTATTGATACTTTAGCCAAGGTAAACGTAAATCACGCTGTACTTCGTGAAGCTCAACTTGTGGTTTTTGGTAATGTAAATTTAGTGGCGCTTTTTAGCAAAATGTCGAGTGAGCGACTAGAAAGTAATGTTGCAGACTTCACTGAATCTGACGTTACGCCAATTAAACAGAAATAGCCCACGATGCTATAGCAATTTACAGCGCTACATTTCAGATACAGAAAAGAAAAAAATCTAAGATTTATCTTCATGATCTAAATGCATAATCATTAAAACTCATTTCAAGCTGTGGAACTCATCTTCCATTACGTAAAGGACATTTAATATATGGCTAAACAAATTTTAAAAACTCTCAGCCTTACTTCTGCTCTTACAGTAACGGCGGTATTGGGTACAATTTCAAGCCAAAGCTTTGCAATGAGTCCATTTCAGGCGGGTTATCAGTTTAGCTACAATGGTAAAAATATTGGTTCAGCGACACGTACATTAGCAAAGTCTGGCAACAATTGGTCATACGCTTTTGTTGCAAAAGCAGTTGGTTTAGCCTCTGCAACTGAAACTAGTAAATTCACTTTGAATAATGGACAAATTTCATCTACAAGCTTTAGCCGCACAAGTAAGGTTCTTGTTCATAACAACACTATGAGCATTAACTTTAATCCAAGTACAAAATTAATTAATACCAAAAAAGATGATAAAACTCGTTCATTTTCTTGGAAAGCAGGTGTTTTAGATGAGCTAAATGCAGAACTTCAGTTACGTGAAGATTTGAAAAAAGGCACATTAAAATCGAATTATTATCTTGCTGATGCAAAAGAAATTGAAGCACGTAAATTTGTAAAACAAGGAAATGAAAAAGTAACTACAAGCTATGGTACTTTCGACACCATGAAAGTTGTGTTAAAGCACGATAAACCTGGTCGTGAAACAATTTTCTGGTTAGCACCTAAATTAGATTACCTGCCTGTAAAAGTAACCCATGTCGATAAAAAAACATCTTATGGACTGTTACTAACAAGCTATAAAGGACAAACAAGTTAAGGAATTTGTTAATTTCGCTTGCATTTTTTCAGTTGCTTTTTAAAATACGCTTTTGCTTTAAAAAGCAACTGCTTTTGAGGATTCTCCCGTGCAAGCACTTGAACAGAAAATCTTAGCTGAAGGTATCGTCCTTTCTGAGGAAGTTCTGAAAGTCGATTCTTTCTTAAATCACCAAATTGACCCTGCAATGATGCAACTCATTGGTCAAGAATTTGCTCGTCTATTCAAAGATGCGGGTATTACAAAAATTATTACCATTGAAGCTTCTGGTATTGCGCCTGCAGTAATGGCTGGTTTAGAGCTTGGTGTTCCTGTAATTTTTGCACGTAAATACCAATCTTTAACGTTAAAAGATGATTTGTATCGTTCTAAAGTTTTCTCTTTCACTAAGCAAATTGAAAGCACAATTGCGATTTCAAACAAACACATCAGCTCAACTGATAAAGTGTTGGTTATTGATGACTTCTTGGCAAATGGTCAAGCAGCTTTAGGTCTTGCAGACTTAATTCACCAAGCAAATGCTGAAGTTATTGGTATTGGTATTGTGATTGAAAAATCATTCCAACCAGGTCGTGATTTACTTCTTGAAAAAGGTTACCGCGTAGAATCTTTAGCTCGTGTTAAATCTTTAGCAAATGGCACTGTTGAATTTGTTCGCGATTAATATTCGTGAAAATAAAAAAAGCGCCAATTGGCGCTTTTTTTATATCCAATTATCTTAAAGAGTCGGTTAAACTCAAAATAAGCATTTAAAGTGTTTTATTAAAAACACACAAATCAAGGAATAAGATAATGCAATGTCCTAAATGTGGATCTAGCGAAATTGAACAACGCAACCATGAACAAAACCTTCAAAAAATAGGCGGCGTATTACTTAGTGGTGCAGGAGCAACAGCAGGTACTGTTGGTGGTGCAGCATCTGGTGCTTCTATTGGTGCTGCTATTGGAACAGTTGCAGGTCCGTTAGGCATTATTGTAGGCGGAACTGTAGGAACTTTCGTTGGTGCAATTAGCGTAGGTATTACGGGTGGTTTTTTAGGTCATCGTTTTGGCAAAAAAGCAGGTGTTATTGTCGATCAAAGAATTTTCTTAGATTACCAATGTAACAAATGTGGCAAACGTTTTAAGGCAGAAAAAAAGGAGAATTAATATTCTCCTTTTCATTTTATTATTTCAATAATTTCAACGCGGTTTCAGCAAGTCGTCTTCCCTGCTCTTCACATAAGCCTTTTTCATCTTGGCTTAGGCTTTGGTCGTGTCGTGGTCCACTTACATGCGTTGCACCATAAGGTGTTCCACCTGTTTTAGTATTCGATAATGCAGGCTTTGCATTGGTTAAACCCAAAATTATCATCCCGTGATGAAATAACGGTGGAAGCATAGTCAATAAAGTGCTTTCCTGCCCGCCATGCATAGAGCCTGAAGAAGTAAATACACTTGCAGGTTTATTATGTAATGCACCATTTAGCCATAAACTTGTTGTTTGATCTAAGAAATACTTCAGTTCCGATGCCATATTACCAAAACGTGTTGGTGAGCCTAATGCCAAACCTGAACAATTAGCCAAATCATCTAAGGTGCAATAAATATCACCATCATTTGGAATACTTGGCTCCGCCTCTTTTACCACAGTTGATAAATTAGGAACTGTACGAATTTTTACAGCCATGCCCGTAGATTCGACACCATTTGCAATTAAATGTGCCATCTCTTTTGTTGAGCCATATTTACTGTAATATAGAACTAAAATGTAGGGTTGCATATTTTTAACAAACGGAACAAAAAAGAAAACTATACGGTATTTTTATCTTTTTTTGGGTAAGCTTATTAAAGAAAGTTGAGAAATATCATTAAAAACAATTGAGATTACTAAAGCATGATCATTGAGTATTTTAAAAAACTACCTTTTTATGAAAAGACATGGTTTCAGTTTATTTTGTTTGTATTACGACGCTTTGAAGCAGACCGTTGCCGTGAACAAGCAGGATCTCTAACTTATACAACCCTGTTTGCTGTAGTACCAATGCTTACTGTTTTTCTTGTTATTATTTCTTCAATTAAAGCACTAGAACCAGCCAGACAACAATTACAGCAACTCATTTATAGTAATTTCTTACCCAATACCACCATTGCATTCGACAAAGCCTTAAGTGCATTTACAGAAAAATCGAGCAATTTGACCATTATTGGCGTGCTGTTCTTATTTTTTACTACAGTGATGATGCTCACGAGTATTGAAACGGTGTTTAACCGAATTTGGCGTGTAAAAGAAACACGCGGTGGTATTTTAGGTTTTATGCGCTATTGGACAATTATTTCTTTAGGTCCCATTTTACTTGGCAGTGCCTTTGTTATTTCATCAACGCTCGCATCTATGAATGTATTAAGCAATAACTTTGCAGGCTATGAGTTAGATGGTGCATTTATTTTATGGGCAATTTCATTTTCCCTCACTGTTATTGGTTTTTTTATTCTAAATTGGACAATTCCCAACCGTAATGTTCCTATAAAAGCTGCATTTATTGCGGGTCTATTTAGTGCTGTTGTGTTTGAATTATTGAAAAATTTATTCGGCTATACCATGTCGAATTTCACCAGTTACCAAATTGTTTATGGTGCTTTTGCTGCTGTTCCAATCTTCCTTTTATGGATTTTCCTGTCATGGAATATTGTTTTACTTGGTGTTGAAATTAGCTACGCCTTAACTGCATTTAATTCAGGAAAAGATCAAAAACGTCATCCTTTACTCATGCTTTTAGATTTACTTGAACTCTTCTATAAAAAACAAAAAGTTGGAAAGTCTGTTAGTGAACACGAAGCCTTGGAAGTTTTAGGGCGTGATGAAATTGGACGCTTGCCTTCATATATTTTAATGCTCGAAAAACAAGATTTAATTAAACGTACAGATGACGACAAATTCGTGCTTGTTCGAAACTTATCTCAAGTCGACTTTTGGAGTTTTTATAGCAATCTGCCTTATTCATTACCGCATAAACATGACATTGGTGATGTTCTTGAAAATGATGAATGGATGGAAAAAATAGGTCCTGCACTTATTGAAGCAGATGATTATTTATCTGCGAAGCTCTCTATTCCTCTTTCTAAAATATTTGAAGCAAAGTAATCTTCTTAAAATTAGAAAGCCCTTTTATAAAGGGCTTTCTAATTCGCTATTTTCACAATTGATTCAATTGTTTGCAAACGTACATTTCCAACAAATTAATGCACCCACTGTCACCAATGCTGTACCAATCCAAAATGCAAAAGAAGGAATTACACCTAAAATAAGCATAGACATTAGGGATGATAAAATTGGCATAAAGTACGTTGCTAAAATTAATACTTGGATGTTCCCAAATTGTAAACTTTGATTCCAATTGCTATATGCAATACCAATCAAGCTTCCCACAACTGCAATTGCTAACCATAAGTTCAAGCTTGGCATAATGAATGGTTCATTTAATGCAAAGTGTAGAATCCATAAAGAAACCGCAGTCAGTACAAAAAATAAAGGAACAGCATTATAACCTTGTGCATATTTTTTCGTTAAAACGCTATAGCACGGCCACAAAATTGCACCTAAAAAGGCAAAGAAATACGCTTTGGGATTTTGCTCTAATACATGAATAAACTGTGCTATTTCCAATATTCTTGGATTCACCACAAGCAACAAACCTATTACAGCCAAAAAAAATCCAACAAAAACAAAATTATTAAACTTTAATTGCTTTGCAAATATAGAAAATAAAATAGTGATGGGCGGCCATAAGTAATTAATCATGGCAATAATTAAAACTTGTTCATGGTTATGTGACAACGCAATAGAAATTAAGAATAAAATTTCATAACTAACAAATAAAATACCGCAGCCATATAAATATGCTTTCGGCATTTCTTTAAGTGATGGCATGCTTCCAAATATTAAAATGCATAAAGCACTAAAACTGTAAATCATGGCGATGCCTGAAACAGGTGTCACTTGTTCAGTAATGAGTTTTACAACTGCCACCAAACTAGCCCAAATTAATATTGAACTAAAACCTAGCCATGTATATTTATTTACAGTATTCATTTTTTAAATTTATCTAAGAGATTTAGGAAAAGCCAAACTGCGCTTAATCCATTGATGGAGCGTCACAATAAATACACCTGCCATTACAAGCAAAGTGCCTAAAATAAAATTGGTTTCAATGCTTTCATTTAAAAACACAATGCCAAAGACCATACCAAAAATTGGCGTTAAAAAGGAAAAAACACCTAGTTCATTTGCTAAATATTTTCTAAGCAACCAAAACCAAAGCAATAAACTAAAGAATGACATAATGAGCACATGGAATGCCAAACTACTTAAAGTAAGTACTGTCCAATGAATAAGTGTTTGCCCTGTAAAATATGCAACAGGCAATAAGAACAAGCAACCACCTACCAATTGATAAAAAAGCGTTTGCGTAGGATGAGCATCTCCTAATTTTGTTAAACGTAGTGCAATAGTGGTAAACGCCCACATAATGCCTGCACTTAGCGCTAGAACATCACCAAATAATACTTGCTGTAAATCTACACCTGCTTTTTGCTCACGTCCCATAAAAGATAGAACAATACCTGAAAATGCAATAAAAATTCCGCCCCACTGAATTACAGATAAACGCTCAGATGGCAATTTCCAATGCAAACCTAAAGCGACAAAAATAGGTGCGGTATAAAGCAAAACAACGGTATGAGAAGCTGACGTAAAGCGTAAAGCTTCAGCCACAAAAACAAATTCAGCAGAAAATAGAAATGCCACCAAAACACCAGGAAGCAAATATTCTTTCGAATATAAATGCGTTCCTTGCTCTAGCTTAATTAATGGGTAAACCAAAATTGCTGCAAGCCCAGACCGAATTGCAATTTGCATAATAGGAGAAATATCAGGTGCAGCAATTTTAAGTACAACTTGTTGAATACCCCAAACAATACACAATATGACCATTAAGCCAGATGCCTGAGCATCTAGCGACTTACGCAATTCCACTATCTTTGCTTACCTGTAATAACTAGACATAGAATAATGTCCTAAGCGAAATATATATGATTAATTAGATAACAAGTCACCTTATTCAAATCTTTTTTGTATGCATAAAAATCATTTAAATAATTTATAGAGGGTTAAACATAAAATTCATGCACAAAAAAGCGACCTAAATAGATCGCTTTTTTTAAGAAATTTCTAAATTTTAATTTTCGTTTACAAAGGCAATATCACTGAGTCCGGCTTCACTCGCACGTGACATTACTTGAGCAACTGTATCGTATTTAGATTCTTTATCTGCACGTAATTGCACAGTTGGTTTTTGCGCTTGCTGACCTGCTTCGTTAAAACGAGTTTCTAGCTCATCTAAACTAATCATTTTATCATCCCAAGCAACATCACCATTTGCATTAATGCTTACAGTAATTGCTTTTGGTGGCTGATCTTGGATTTCAGCAGTCGTTTGTGGCAAGGTTAATGGAATTGATGGGTTGGCAACGGTTGCTGTCACCAAAAAGATGATCATCAATACCAACATAATGTCGATAAGTGGAATGAGGTTCATCTCATTCATGCCGCTATCGTTGTCTTCACCCAATTGAAAAGCCATTAAACTTGACCTCCAACTAAACCATTTTCTGTTGCTTTCACTTCAACTTTTTGAGTTGATGAATCTTGTTGCAACATTGTGTCAATTAATAAGCTGTGTGCATGGTCTTGCAATTCGTTATTTAACGTTTTGTTGAAGCGCATGCAGATGTTGTATGCAATTACCGCAGGAATCGCAACAGCCAAACCAAAACCAGTCATAATTAGCGCTTCACCAACTGGTGTTGCAACTTGTGCCAAACCTGCTTGACCACTTTTACCTACTGCAACCAATGCATGGAAAATACCCCAAACTGTACCAAATAAACCTACAAATGGTGCAAGTGAAGCAATTGTTCCTAACACTGCAATGCCTTTTTCAGCAGAAGATTTTTCAACTGAAATTTGACGAAGAAGTGCTTGCTCTGCCACAGCTTTACGTTGCTCGAACGATAAAGGTGAAAGCTTATTTTTCAATGCAGCGATAGCTTTAGAGAGTTGAGCATAAGCGATTTGTTTAAGTTGGCGCGTTCCCATCAAGCGCAAGATAAGAACAGTCCATGTTGTAATAGACATAATCAACAACACAAAATAAAGTGTTTTGCTGACTGCATCTGCATGTTGCCAATAAACTGAAAAGTTCATACTCGAACTCCTGATAAATGTTAGCCGTTAGAATTCAATGTAAGTTCAAATGGTTGATCCGCTTTAAACGGATATGCAATACCATTTTCCTTATATGGTTTGAATTTTGCACCTTTTACAGCGCGTACAATTTTTTCATCAAGGGCGCTAAGACCACTCGATTTAATTACTCGTACATTTGTAATACTGCCCTTCGCATCTGCTTCAATAGAAACAACAATAATGCGATTAGAGCCTTGTAAATCTTTGTTTGTATAAACTGGTTTTGGTGAACGTGACCAAGAAATTTGACCAATGTTCAATTTTTTCGGTGTATTCAGTTCTTGCTGACGACGTTGATTTTCACGTTGTTCATTTGCAAGACGATCACGTTCAGCTTGCTCACGTTGCTGTTGATCACGCTGTTGCTGTTCTAAACGCTTTTGTTGCTCTTGCTGTTCTTGTTGTTGCTTTAACTTATCTAAACGCTCTTTCTCAAGTTTTTTCTTATCTACAACTTCTTCTTGAGGTTGAACTTTCTTCTCTGTTACCTGTTGTTTTTGCGCAATTACTTTTGGCTTCACAATAGGTTCGGGTTTAGGTTCAGGCTTAGGCGGTTGAACAACAGGTTCTACTACAGGCTCAACAACGGGTTCATCTGCAATTGTGACAAAACGAACGCTCATTGGCTTTGTTTCATTTGGCTTTATTTCTAAAGTTTTGATATGACTCAAAGCCCACATCACACTCAAATGTCCGACAATTACTGCTGTTAAAGCAATAACGACTTTCTTTTTCATCGGATTATGTTCAGGCATCATAGGTGAGGCAGATTGAGTCATTAAATTCTTTTACCTTCAAAAGCAAAATTACATATTTAAAGTAAATTTTAAATCAGCAATTAAACTTATCGGTCTGTACAATTAAAGTGCCACAATGATAAATGAGAAGTGTTTTCATTTGCAACATTTAATTTGTCTATTTTTATTACTTTTTTATTGATTTATATTACTGATAATTCATATATGCAATAAAAAAAGCATACTAATAGTATGCTTTTTTATCTGTATCAAATAAAGACTTATTGGAAAACAACAGTCTTATTACCATCTACAATAATACGATCTTCTAAATGCCATTTAACCGCACGTGCTAAAACGTTGCGCTCTACATCTTGACCTAAATCACGAAGCTGATCTACGGTAAAGTCGTGGTTTACACGCTCTACATCTTGCTCAATAATTGGTCCTTGGTCTAAATCTGCTGTTACATAATGCGCAGTTGCACCAATCAGCTTAACGCCTTTTTCATACGCTTGTTTATATGGGTTTGCTCCCACAAAAGCAGGTAAGAATGAATGATGGATGTTGATGACTTTCATTTCCCATTTTTGTACAAATTCCTCATCTAGAATTTGCATATAACGAGCAAGAACAAGTAAATCGTTACCTTGCATTAACTCATCAATTTGCGCATAAGCTTCACGCTTATTTTCTTTATTTACAGGTACAACTTCAAAAGGAATACCAAAGTTTTCTACAGACTCACGTAATGTTTCATGATTAGAAACAACTTTCGTAATTTCACATGGTAAACCACCACGTGCATGACGCCATAAAAGTTCAAGTAATGCATGGTCTACTTTTGAAACTAAGATACCCACTTTTTTAACATCACTTACCAATGCCAAGCGCCATTGCATGTCATAACGTTCTGCCACGTTCGATGCAAAAGTTTGCGTTAAATTTTCTTTACGACTTTGTAAATTATCTAACTCAAATTCAACACGCATAAAGTAACGCCCGCCCTGAGCCGCTGTAGCATATTGATCTAGAGCTGTAATATTTGCTCCTTGATGATACAAAAAGCTAGAAACAGCTTGCACAATACCTGGTTTATCTTCACAGGTAATTAACAAACGTGCAGTGTTGGCAGTCGTCATATTCATGTTGGTTTATATCGCTAATCAGTAAATTAAAATAAGCCGAGCATTCTAACGCTTTTTCGTTTGCCAACAAAATAGAATTATTCACTATCTATTTTTTTGCAGATGAAAGGCTCTCAAACAACTCAGATGAACCAAAAGATTCTAACAATCCTTCATAGGTATTTCGGCTTTCACCACGTAAATAAGCACCTTCTAAGAAGACCATTTGACGTAATGCTTGCCATACCCATTTTTCTTCCAATGTATTCGAATCTTTAATATGACCCGACATATATAAAAAGTTTGTCCAGTTGGTTAAAACAATCCATAAATTAATAATTAAAGCTTCAATTTCTGAATCTGTCATTTCCATTAATCCAGCATTTACAAAAGCTTTATAAACTTTTTGTCCTTGCTGCATCACTTGACCTGCAAATCGCGGATACATTTTACGAAAATCTTCGTTATTTTCGACCAAATGATAAACATCACGATGCAGAAAACGATATGCCCAAAGCTGGCTACTTAATACCTGGAAATAACGAATTTTATCGTTTGCATCTAAAGCACGATCATCTGGCAAAGCAAGCATTTCAAGCGTTTCAGATTGATACTGCTCCATTAACTCTTTAATGATTTCACTTTTATTACGAAAATGATAATACAAATTTCCAGGGCTCATATTCAGCTCTGCTGCAATATGATTTGTTGTAACTAAACGCTCACCGCGTTCGTTAAACAATTGCAAACTTAACTGTAAAATACGCTCTTTGGTTTTGACCGTTTTTGATTGAGACATCCTGACATAACCATTCTGTATAAAATGTTAGCAAACTAACATAAAGTATCTTGACTGTTTAGAGTAAATACTCTAAAAACTTAATTAATCGCTTTTATTAAATGTAATTTGCTATGAACAGTCAAACAAAAAATACAACCATGACCGCACAATCATTTGACGAAACCCATTTAAACGAGCTTCTATCATTACAAAAATTTGCTTATCAGCGTTACCCTGTGCCAAGCGCGAAGGAACGTATAGACCGACTTGCCCGATTAAAACGTGTTTTAGTGAAATACCAAGACCAATTTGCAGATGCGATTAATCAAGATTATGGTAATCGCTCTATAAGCGAAACCAAAATTGGTGAACTTCTCACGTGTTTAGAGCATATCAAATATTATAGTAAAAACCTAAGCACTTGGATGAAACCCTCTAAGCGCCACGTTGGAATCATTCATCAACCTGCAAAAGCATGGGTCGAATATCAACCTTTAGGCGTAATTGGCATTATTACACCGTGGAATTATCCTTTATTACTTTCTGTTGGTCCCCTTATTTGCGCGCTTGCTGCTGGCAATCACGCAATGATTAAAGTTTCGAGTGCATCTGCCAATTTTGGCCGTGTACTTGAACAAGCTATTGCAGAAGCATTTCCACAAGAGTTAGTTGCTGTGGTAAATGGTGGCGGTGTTATTTCTGACTTATTCTGTCATTTAGCATTCGATAAAATTATTTTTACAGGTTCTACCACTGTGGGTAAAACCATTATGGCGGCTGCCGCAGAAAACTTGGTTCCTGTTATTTTAGAACTTGGCGGAAAATCGCCTGTTATTGTGCATTCATCAAGTGACATGAGCGATGTTGCCCAACGTATTGCCGTTGGTAAATTATGGAATTCAGGACAAACTTGTGTTGCGCCCGACTATATGTTCTTACCAAAAGGCAAAACAGCAGAATTCATCGAGCAATTTGAAACTTATGTATTCGATATGTACCCAAGTATTTTAAATAACCCCGATTACACATCTATTGTGAATGACAAACAATATAATCGTTTGCAGGGATATTTAGAAAATGCAAAAAAACTTGGTGCAAAAATTATTGAAATAAATCCACAAAGTGAAGATGCAAGTTTAAATAGAAAAATTGTGCCAACAATCTTGACTGGCGTGACTTCTGACATGGAAATTATGAAGAATGAAATCTTCGGTCCCATTCTTCCTATAATGGAATATGATCAAATAGATGATGTTCTTGCGTTTATTAATAGCCGTCCGCGTCCACTTGCATTATACTATTTCGACTTTGATCAGGCGCGTGCAGATTATATTGTACAGCGCACACATTCAGGTCACTTCGGATTGAATACTGTTTTGACTCATGTTGCACAAGACGATTTACCATTTGGTGGCGTAGGTGCATCAGGCATGGGCAAGTATCACGGTCCTGAAGGATTTTTCAGTTTGTCACATGAACGGTCTATGATGTCTAATCCCAAGTTGTATAGCTTGAAATTCATTCTCCCACCGTTTGACAAGCCGATTCATCGACTTATTTCGAAGACTCTTCTTCGATAACTGATCAAGGCATGAGCTATTAAACAGCATCATGTCTTGTTTTATCTTAAATCGCTTGTCTTTTAAGCGTATTTTTGGTATAAAACGCCCCTTGAATGAATTCAATCCGTTTATTTTTGACTGGCCATACAGATTTGCTGTTGGCTAAATCAATGGAGTTACACCATGTCTAAGGTTTGCCAAGTTACCGGCAAGCGTCCAGTCGTTGGTAACAACGTCTCACACGCCAACAACAAAACTAAGCGCCGGTTCGAGCCGAACCTGCACCACCACCGTTTCTGGTTAGAAAGCGAAAAACGTTTCGTACGTCTTCGTCTAACTACTAAGGGTATGCGTATTATCGACAAATTGGGTATCGAAAAGGTTGTTGCTGACCTACGTGCTCAAGGTCAAAAGATCTAAGGAGTTACGACAATGCGTGATAAAATTCGTCTAGTTTCTTCTGCTGGTACAGGTTATTTCTACACTACCACTAAGAACAAACGTACAATGCCGGAAAAAATGGAAATCAAAAAATTTGATCCAAAAATCCGTCAACACGTGATCTTTAAAGAAGCTAAAATTAAATAATTTTAGTTTTTTTGAAAAAAGCGACCGTCAAGGTCGTTTTTTTTTGCATTTTTTTTATGCGACTTGCTACACTTTAAAAATATTTTTTGGCACTCTTTGTGCTTATTTAAACCTTAACCATAATAGCTTAGGGAGTTTTTAGTGCCACATGATGTAGAACTGATAATATTACTTGCGGTTGGCTTTGGCGTCGCCTTAATTTTTGGCTATATCGCTGCACGTTTACGCCTCCCCCCTCTTATCGGTTATCTTATTGCCGGTATTATTATTAGCCCAAACACCCCAGGAGTTGTGGGCGATCTACATCTTGCAAATCAACTTGCTGAACTTGGTGTAATGTTCCTCATGTTTGGCGTGGGTATGCATTTTTCTTTAAAAGATTTAATGCAGGTTCGTCGTATTGCTTTGCCTGGTGCTATTTTACAAATTAGCGTTGCAACATTGCTGGGTATTGGTATTTCAATGCTTTGGGGATGGAGCTTTGGATCTGCGCTAGTCTTTGGTTTAAGCTTATCTTGTGCAAGTACTGTTGTTTTACTTAAAGCTTTAGGCGACCGTGGTTTACTCAATTCTGTAAACGGTAAGATTGCTGTTGGTTGGCTTTTGGTCGAAGACCTTGTGATGGTCTTAGTTTTAGTGCTTTTACCTGCAATGGCTGTACTACTTGGCGGACAAGCCTTATCTAGCGGGGCTGAAAACGAAAACATTTGGTTAACATTAGGCATTACCTTACTTAAGGTTGCTGGTTTTATTGCCTTTATGCTTATTATTGGTAAACGACTTGTACCAATGATTATGCAAGTGGTTGCTCGTTTAGGCTCTCGTGAACTATTTACGCTCACCGTAGTAGCCGCAGCCGTTTCCATTGCATTTGGCGCATACAAAGTATTTGGCGTATCTATGGCATTGGGCGCTTTCTTTGCAGGTATGGTTGTAAAAGAATCTGACTTTAGCCAACGTGCAGAAGCTGAAACTCTCCCGCTTCGTGAAATTTTCTCCATCCTATTTTTCGTTTCTGTAGGAATGCTGTTTGATCCAAGAATTTTAATTGAACAACCTATTCACGTTTTAGGTACTGTTGCTATTATTATGATTGGTAAAACTATCGCTGCAATGGCATTGGTTTTATTCTTCAGATACCCAATTAATACCGCACTTACAGTTGGAGCAAGCTTAGCCCAAATTGGTGAGTTCTCATTTATTTTGGCAACTTTGGGCGTTTCACTTCAATTACTATCACTTGAAGGTCAAAATTTGATTTTGGCAGGTGCCTTAATTTCTATCACCCTAAACTCATTTATTTTCTCTGCAGTAGAACCTATTCAAAATTGGATACGTAATCGCTCGCATTTGGCACGTTTGCTTGAACGTAGTGGTGATCCATTAGCAATGCTTCCAGATGCTGTTTCTCAAGATTACCTGCGTGATCAGGTGGTTATTGTTGGTCATGGTGAGGTTGGTCGTCGTATTACAAAAACTTTAATGGAAAAAGATATTAAAGTTGTAATTGCTGAAGAGAACCGTGAAATTGTAGAAAACTTGCGTGAAAAAGATATTGCAGCAGTTTGTGGTCTTGCAACAGAACCAAGCGTACTGATTCAAGCACACATTCAACATGCACGCCTTTTAGTACTTTCACCTATGGATATTTTAGATATTCATAAAATTGTAGATATCGCAAAAACATTGAACCCACAAATTCAAGTTCTGGTATGTGCAGAAAGTAAAGCTGAAGCTGAAGTTATTCGTAAAGATAATATTGGCGAGG
Source organism: Acinetobacter faecalis (assembly GCF_034187745.1). Classification (NCBI taxonomy): domain Bacteria; kingdom Pseudomonadati; phylum Pseudomonadota; class Gammaproteobacteria; order Moraxellales; family Moraxellaceae; genus Acinetobacter; species Acinetobacter faecalis. The sequence goes on from NZ_JAXHPF010000014.1 coordinate 28,198, forward strand.
TTTATTTTGCGAAAGAAGAAATGGCGAAAAATATGACCAACCATATTCTTCATCAAATTGAAGTCGCGCATCATCAATCTTCATCGCATTAATCAAAACTAAAACAAACTAAAAGAGGATTAATTACTTTATTAATCCTTTTTTTATATTCTATTTATTCTTTATAAATCATTAAAATATCTACTATAATCACGCCGTAAACTTAGTATCAAAATATTAATTTAAATTATTACCAATAATCTTTTTTAAAATTCAATAGGGAAAAATATGTTACTTATGTATTTAGGCTTTGCCATTATTATCATTGGTGCAATTGGTTTTTTAATTGCAGCTTTCAAAACCAGTATTTTATGGGGCTTAGGTTGCTTTTTGTTTTACCCTATTTCAATTGTATTTTTAATTTTGCATTGGCAAGAAGCAAAAAATCCCTTCTTCCTTCAACTTATTGGTATCGGATTTGTATTTGCAAGTTCAATGTTTATTACCCCTTAAAGCATTCAAAATAAATTAAAAAAGCGCACCATTGAGTGCGCTTTTTTTCACTAAATAAAAAATTTAGCTCAGATATTTTGGCTTTTCATCTACAACTGCTGTTTCATCAAACTCATTGCTTTGCTTTTCCATTAAAGCAAACAAAGCAGCCTGAATCATATGCTGAGCAACGACAGGAATTTGATCACCCAATAGGGCCCGTACTTCATCATTAAACTGAATTTTTACCAAAGGATTTTCAGAGCCAGCATTGCGTAATGCCAATTCACCACCTTCAAGTTGAACAAGCTCTAAAATTGCTTCTTGGCTACCAAATAATTCTTTCAACTGTTCTATCGACATATATCCTCCATGTTCAACATGGTGACAAAGGCATTTATGCGCTTTGCGTTGTTTGAATTAGTTTATATAAGGTCTAGTTTGGTAATTTCAAGCGCTAAAAGTTAAACTAAAATTCGACCATTTCGTTACGAAAACCATCAATCAGCTGAGTAATATCTCGGTGCCATTCTCTTAAAATTGCTGTATCTGGCAACCAAGCTTGCGGTGTTTGAGTTACTTTTATAATTAAGTTAGATGATGTTTCTTGTTCTGGCTCTGGTGCACTTGGCTCTGGCGTGTACTGACTTAAACGATATGCACGCTTTAATTCTGCAATAAAACCATCTTTCGCAAGTTTTTGCAAAATACTAATTTCAGGTGAAACCTGTCCTTTAGCCGCCATATGCTCTTCAATAGACTTTAAAGTTGGGGTTGCATCGCTCAATCTGTAGTAACGAACCAATTCTTGTAAAAATGCCAACACAGCACCATGCAAATGAAAAACGGCTGCTTCACGATGTGCTTGTGCTTGTTGAATATGTTCGGTTTGCTCTGCTTGTTGACACGAAAGACGTGCAAAATATAATTTTTGATTCGTGCGATCTGCGTGAAAACGAGCAACTCGTGACATAAAAATGATTCCTAATATTTGGCGTTTTTGTCATCATCTAGATTAAACGTAATTATTGATAATTCACAATAAAATTTATGCATGATCTATTTCAGTTTAATCAATGCATAAAAAAGGAGCCTTATTTGCTCCCTTTTTATATCACTTTTATTCAGCAGCTTTAGACTGTTCTTCCGCTTTCGGCTTATCTTCAGCCAATTTCACACGAATACCATGTCCGTGTAAGCGTAAAGTGTTCAATCCTTTTACTGCTTTAATTGCTTCGCGTGCATGTGGCATTTCAACAAAAGCAAAGCCTTTAGATTTGCCTGTTGCAGCATCTAAAACCAATGTACAAGATTCAACAGTACCAAAGCCTTGGAACAATTTTAAAATTTCTGGCTCTGTTACAGTACGTTCTAAGTTACGAACTAAAATTTTCATCTTACAACCTTAAAATAGGCAAAAATCACCAAAAAGCACTCGCCTACTCTACTTTTTGTACAAAACATCTCGCTATAGTTTAATCGAGATCGATACCAAAATCTAAATTAATCGACTGACGCTCAATTAATGCAGTTTTTACAGTTTGTTGGCGTGGTTTATGATGCGTTTCCATGGTGCATAAGTGACGTGTTAAATCATTTAAGAAATAACTTTCAACTTTTCGACCTTGTTCATCAATCATATCTCGCGCCCATAAATTTAAATTTTGCTTGGTTAAAATCAATTCATTCTGAGCACGAGTTAAAGCCACATAAAGCACACGGCGCTCTTCTTCAACATCATCAAAATTACCTTGCGCACGCGCATGAGGATATTGCCCTGCTGTCACGTTTGCCACATAACAAACCTTTTGCTCTGTACCTTTTGCAGAGTGAATGGTAATCAGGGTTACCACATCTGTATCTGACTGACGTTCAATTTCTGAAATTGAAACAGGATCGAGCACATAAGCTTCTAAAAATTCGCTCAATTGATCATGTTTAGATGCCAATTGTTTTACAAGTTCGAAATCACCTTGGCGTCTATTCCAATCTTTCTTATAGTTTTCCGCCAACTGATCTTCAAGTGCCTGAACACCCAAACTTACACACTCTTTAACTTCTCCACGAAGCACATTCATTTGCTTCATCATGAGTAAAGATTTTTCAGGAATACGCCCAAAACTTTCTAATTTTTCAAAAATTTTATCAAAATCAGGGTCAATCAGTAATTGCTGTGCCAAACGACTTGCACCTACATCGCCCACGCCATTCCACAAAGTGAGAAAACGCATCCATGCAATATCATCCAATGGATTTGCAATAACACGGAGCAAACTCACCAAGTCTTTCACATGTGCCGTTTCTAAAAGCTTCATACCGCCAATAAATCGGTAAGGAACATTTGACGCAATACATGCAGCTTCAATATGACGAGCAGCAAAACTAGATCGCACCAAAACCATGTGATCTTTCCACGGTTTTCCTTCTAAAAAATGACGTTCTTTGATATCAACAGCAATCCATTTTGCTTCATCAAACTCATTTGGAAAAACATGAAGTTTTGGCTTAACCCCTTCTCCACGATGTGCTTCTAAACGTTTGTCGTACTTAATTTCACTTTGATCTAACAACCAATTCGAAAGATCTAAAATTTCTTGAGTCGAACGGTAATTTTTTTCTAGTTTATGGATTTTTGCGTCGGGCACACGGTCTTTAAAATGATGGATATTTTCAAAATCTGCACCACGGAAACCGTAAATCGACTGCGCATCGTCACCTACACAAAATAAGCTGACTTTTTCTTTTAATGGCTCTAACAGCGCCCATTGCAAAGGATTGGTATCTTGCATTTCATCGACCAACATGTGACGACAAATTGAAGAAACATAATCGACCAAACCTTCAGATTGATCTAAAGCTGAAGCAACTATTGCTAAAATATCGTCATAATCTAAAAAGCTACGAGCACGTTTACGTGTTTCGTACTCTTTCATAATTTCTGCAATTTGGTCTTTAAAAACAATATGTTCAGGATACTGTTTTTCCAAAGCATCACTCAGTTTTTGACGTGTATTTCGTGCAAAAGAATATAAATCACAAAGTTCTTGTGGCTTGGGTAATTGATTTGGATTTTTCTTATCATCTTTTCCACGAATAAGGCGGAACATCATGAGCTGATCATCTCGGTCGATAATCGAGAATTGCTCTAAGCCAAATGCTTTTGGAATACGGCGCAATAAATACATGCAAAACGTATGAAATGTCGATGCTCTTAAGCCTTTTGCTTGCTCGCCTAATGCAAGTTCCACACGCGCCACAATTTCACTTGCAGAGCGACGGGTAAAGGTCAAAATTTGAATTTGATTTGCAGGCACACCTTGATCAATTAAATATGCCGCACGCGCTACGATGGTTTTGGTTTTACCACAGCCTGCACCTGCCAAAACTAGACTATGCTTTGACTCTGTTGTCGCAGCTTGTTTCTGTTGTGGATTTAATTCATCAATTAGGCTGGCTAAACTCATGGTATCTCATCGTACGAATTGAAGAGATAGTTTAGCAGAGCTACTACCAAAACTTTAATAATTCCGATTTATTCTCTTAAGCAGATCCAACTGCATTTTAACTAAATACAACCTGATACGCGTATAGCGACATGGATGTCGCTCATTGAGCTGAGGTATATGGAAATACCTTCAGCTCAATAAAAGATTTTTGTTACTTTTGATCTTTCAAAAGTAAAGATACATTGGTAACTGTACTTTCCAAATTAATTTCCGCATTTTGCATTGCAGTTTCCAAATCACAATTTGGCTCATTAATCGAAATAATCTGCGTAAAACCCTCATCAAACAAAGGCTCAATATTATCCCCTACACGGCCTGCAAAAGCATACACAGGCTTATTCAACTTCTTCGCTACTTGCGCCACAGCCCAAGGCGTTTTACCAAATTTCGTCTGAAAATCTATACTGCCTTCACCTGTAAATACAAAATCCGCTTTGGCAATTTTTTCAGCCAGCTTCGTTTGCTCAATAACCAAACTCGCACCTGACTGAATATTTGCAGATGCAAATGCTATCAAACCAAAACCCAAACCACCTGCTGCACCTGCGCCTGCAACATGCTGGACATCAACATTCAAAGTACTTTCTACAAGTGAGGCAAAATGTTGAAGATTCGCGTCGAGTTGCCTCACTATTTCAGGTGTAGCACCCTTTTGTGGAGCAAATACATAAGATGCGCCATTTTCCCCACACAAAGGATTATTCACATCTGAAGCAATTAAAATTTCAACATCATTTAAACGTGTATCAAGCTCAGATATATCAATTTTTGAAATTTGATTTAGTGAACCACCACAAGCCTGAATCTCATTATTCAATTGATCTAAAAACTTCACACCTAAAGCTTGTGCCATACCGCTTCCACCATCATTGGTCACACTACCACCCAAACCAATGATAATTTTTTTGACACCCAAATCTAAAGCATGGCGAATCATTCGCCCTGTGCCAAACGTGCTTGTCAGTAGCGGATTCCGCTCTTCTCGTTGCAATAAATCTATGCCATTGGCTTTTGCCATTTCCATAATGGCGGTTTGACCATCATCAATCAAACCAAAATAAGTTTGTATTTTTTGATGTGGCATTGGTCCTTGAACTTCACAAAATATTTTTTGACCATTTAATGCATGAATGAGTGCATCTACCGTTCCTTCTCCGCCATCTGCCATAGGAACGTGAATACATTTTGCTTTAGGAAAAATCTGTTGAATACCACGTTGCATAGCATGACAAGCCTGCTCTGCAGTCATACTTTCTTTAAATGAATCTGGCGCAAGAACAAATATGGGGTGTGTCATTGTGATATTTTTATATTTGAATGAATTTCATCATACACAAAATACGTTGATCATCTTTTAATTATTTTTCTAGGCATTCAGTTATCCATAGCACATAAAATAACTGTGGATAAATTAGACATTATCCACAGTTATTTTATTTACACTATTTTAACCAACCAATTTCTTTCGCTGTTGTTTCACGAATAATTGTTTGTTTCAAAGATTCAGGGATTTTGCTTGTGTCTTTTGAAGTGGGAACATACCCCCCCATCAACTCAGCCTTTGCTTGAGGAAATAATGGATTTTTCTCTGGATATGCATAACCATCAGGATATATCGGCTGACCTGTTAATAGATCATATTTATCTTGAGCACCAAAAGCATGTAGTAATTCGTGCACTAAAACAACTTTATTGGTTTTTGAATATTTTTGAGAGGCGAATAAATTAACTGTACCTATTCTACCTTTCTCAAGTGCTGTGGAATGCTTTAAAACTGGATGAAGCTCTGGATCATAATAATTGAGATATAACGTTACGCTAGATGAACCATCTGCACTTTCATGCTGTTTCCACGCGAAGTAACGAAATTTAAGACTCCACAACATTGAATCTAGCATTGAACCATTTCCAGGAACTTTGGGTGGATGTTCTTTCAGTTCCCGCCCTAAGCGAAAATAAAGATGAATAGGCTCCTTTGTATAGGATTGCGCTTGTTCTTTTAAATATTCCTGAGCATCATCTAAATCTTGTACAGATAATCGTGAAATATACTGCTGTGCTTTCACCGAGCCATCTGCATTAATTGGATGAACAACCACAATAATAGGTTTTGTCCAATTTTGATTTTGATCCCTATAAGTATTTACCCCAACAATGAGCAAAACCATTAATAAAAGCGTAATTCGTATTTTTTTCCACATAATTTCAATTTTTTAGTTTCTTATTCACGCTATTTTGACATAAAAAATGCCGACCATTGTCAGCATTTTCTATCTATTTAGTTTTAAGCTTCTGCCCATTTACCATCTTGGTAAACTAAGCTCCACTTCGTTTGCTTACCTTCAGGCGTTTCAGAACCAATATATTGTGCTTGGTTTTTACGACTGAATTTTACCAATGTAGGATTCCCTTCAGGGTCAACATCTGGTGCTTGCAAAATAAACTGATATTTCGGGTCAAGCTGTTCTGCAACAGAACGAAGTTCAGCAACCTTAGGTGCACGTGTTTCACGCACTTTAGGGAACTTACTTGCAGCCAAGAACAAACCAGCCGCACCATCACGCAATACAAAGAAATCATCATGCTTTGTAGAACGCAGATGTTCCATTTTAATTGGATCTACACGAGGAGGCGCAGGTTGACCGCTTTTCAAGACTTTACGCGTATTATCACAGCTCGTACAAGCGAAGTATGGTCCAAAACGACCTGTCTTAAATTGCATTTCACCTTCACATTTGTCACATGGAATTGTTGGGCCATCGTAACCTTTGATTTTGAACTCACCTTCTTCGAGTTCATAACCATTACAGTCTGGGTTATTACCACAAACATGTAATTTACGACCACCATCAATTACGTAACTGTCCATTGCTGTTTCACAAATTGGACAACGCTTTTTAGACATTAAATCAGCAGTTTCAGCTGCATCATCATCAGATAATGCTGCAAGCGATTCTACAGGCGTTAAGTTAAATGTACCTTTACAGCGTTCTTTTGGTGGCAAGTTATAACCTGAACAACCTAAGAATACACCTGTTGTACCTGTACGAATCTGCATTGGACGGTCACATTCTTTACAATGAACCGCATCCACTTCCACAGGTTGATTACGGCGCATACCGTTTTCGCCCTGAGCCGTCGTTAAACGTTTTTTGAAATCGCCATAGAAACTATCTAATAGCTCTTTCCAGTTACGATCACCATCTGCAACTTTATCGAGCTGACTTTCTAAATCTGCGGTAAACGCATAATTCATTAAGTTATTGAAGTTTTCATCGAGACGATCCGTCACAATTTCGCCCATTTTTTCGGCAAAAAGACGACGATTATCTATTTTCACATAACCACGATCTTGAATCGTCGAGATAATTGCAGCATATGTCGATGGACGACCAATGCCCTTTTTCTCGAGTTCTTTTACAAGTGATGCTTCTGTAAAACGTGCAGGTGGTTTAGTGAAGTGTTGAGATGGATCTAACTTCTCAAGTTTAAGCACTTCACCTACTTTTACAGCAGGTAATAACACATCATCATCAGATTTGTTTTGACCACGAACTTTGGTAAAACCATCAAATACTAATGTACGACCTTTCGCCTTAAGTTCTACGCCATTTGCATCCACTAAAATAGTAGATGACAAATATTGCGCTGGTGTCATTTGACACGCAACAAACTGACGCCAAATTAAGTCATAAAGACGTTGAGCATCTCGGTCTACACCTGCAAGCTGATCACCTTTTAAAGCAACATCCGATGGGCGAATGGCTTCATGGGCTTCTTGTGCACCTGCCTTATTGCCGTATTTATTTGGCTTCGCAGGCAGATACTTTTCACCATATTCAGATTCAATATGTGTACGAACCATGTTTACGGCATCATCACTTAAGAATGTTGAATCCGTACGCATGTAAGTAATAAAACCTGCTTCATACAAACGCTGCGCCATAGTCATGGTTTTCTTCACAGAAAAACCAAGACGTGTACTTGCGGCTTGTTGAAGTGTTGAAGTGATATATGGTGCGCTAGGATTGACCTTAGTTGGCTTATCTTCACGTGTTGAAACTTTATATTCAGCATCGTTTAAAATTTTTAACAAAGCATCTGTTTGTGCTTTATTTTGCAGTTTTAAGGTTTTACCACCTTGTTTAACTGCTTCTAAACGAATGACATCATTTTGAGATTGCGTGTCTGCAAAGACTTGCCAATATTCTTCAGGAATAAATGCACGAATTTCACGTTCACGTTCAACAACAAGTTTTGCAGCAACAGATTGCACACGACCTGCCGATAAACCACGAGCAATTTTTTCCCACAGCAATGGCGAAATCATAAAACCAACAATTCGGTCTAAGAAACGACGTGCTTGTTGAGCATTAACTTTATCTGTATCAAGGCGAGAAGGTTGTTTAAAAGCTTCTTGAATCGCATTTTTTGTAATCTCGTTGAAAACAACACGTTGGTAACGTGAATCGTCTCCACCAATGACTTCTTTTAAATGCCACGCAATTGCTTCCCCTTCTCTGTCCATATCCGTTGCGAGATAGACTTCATCGACTTGCGATGCAAGTTTTTTAAGTTCTGCGACTACATGTTCTTTACCAGGAAGCACTTCATATTTAGCTTTCCAGTCATGTTCAGGATCGACACCCATACGATTAATTAATGCACTTTGAGCTTTTTCAGCTTTCTCCGCATCAGTTAATTTTGTACGTGTTGCAGCCTTTTTTTCTGTCGACTTTGCAGAACCACCTGTCGGTAAGTCACGAACATGACCAACAGATGATTTTACGATGTATTCTGAACCTAAATACTTATTGATTGTTTTCGCTTTTGCAGGCGACTCCACAATCACGAGCGCACGTTTTTTCCCAGCTTCGGAAGATTTTGCTGTAGTGCTTTTGGATGTGGACCGAGGAGCGTTCGCCATAATGAACCGTTATTCCTGTTTATATGGGTATAAATTAAAATTCAGCCAATGAAGTGAGTAATGCTTTCATATCTTCTAACTGCGTGGCTCTTAAATCTGATTCTTCATCCCAATATAGTCCTACACAGTTAGCTTGCATATCAATAGCATAAATACCTTTTAATGCAATGGGAAAATTTTTAAACTTTTCATCCCCATGCACTAGATCAAACTGCTGATCTACAATTCGTGCACGCATTAATGGAAGTCGAGCTTCTGGAAGTAAAATACTGTAGTACGCAACCATGCTGGCACGTTTTTCAGATGCCATTGGGATTTTAGTCCACTCTGGTGCTGCCACCAATCGAGGATGTAGCCCCATCTTTCTTGCTTTATCACGCATCATCCCTAGCGCTTTTTCGCGAGGGCTTATACGTAGACCAAAAATTGATCCTAAAACAAAAACAACAATGACAACTGCAACCCAAATTCCAGTATTTTCCATAGAAAAGCCTCAATATTCCTATATTAGAGTTGCATAAGGTTTATATAAAAGGCAAGTTTAAAATAAATACATCATCATTTATTTGTGGTTTTTACTTATCAATCATCAAAATTAGCTAATATCTGCCTATCTTTCCAATAAAAGTAACTCCTTAATTTATTAAAAAATCTGAAGTATAAGTAATTTGTTTTTTACTATTCACTTGGATTAAATTATATTTTCTTAATAATTCTATTTCATTCATTACATCATCTTGGGATAACCATTTTTTTAGTACTGTTGTAAACCCAGCTAAAGTCTTAGGACGAATATGGTCATTTATAGTCAAATAATTACTTAATTTAGATCTTAAAACTCTAATCTCAGTTTCAGCAGTTTCAGCAGTTTCAGCAGTTTCAGCAGTTTCAGCAGTTTCAGCAGT
>NZ_JAXHPF010000015.1:0-10943 GCF_034187745.1 Acinetobacter faecalis
GGTCATATTTTATTCATTACCAATAGTTTTGGTTATTTCATTATTAATATATGGCTATGACAGTATGCACGATCCTGAAAAAGTCAAAGCACGATTATATGCCTGTGGAAAATTTGGTGATCAGCAGATGCTTGTTGATAAGCAATATCTACATTATGCAAGAGTAACTTATCAGGGTGTTAATTATTGGGGTAAAAATATAAAAGAAGAGCATAGTGCTAAGGGATGCAATGATCAAATTCAAAGTATTGATTTAAAGGTAAAATGGCCTGAAATGACACCGTCTGGTGATGGTTTTCAATTAGATTCTGATAGTAAAAATGATACCACAATATCATTAAACCAACGCTCATTCTGGACAGATGAGTTGGGAAGTAAAGACTTTCTTGATTATATTGAAGCTTTAAAAAATCGCTTAAAGAGGGGGAGGTACTCAACTGGGGACGATGTAAGTGAGGCATGGATAAATGAGACTAAAAAATTTAATTCTGATTTGGGGCTCTATGAAATAGAGGAAGAAACTGATTCATCGACAACAAATAAAACACTGTATTGGCAGGAAGTAAAAGACAAAGGAGTTAGTCTATTTATTGAATGTCTTTATTTTAAAAGTGGAGAGTCACGGTGCGAATTCACGGCTCATCAGCCTAATTATGGGTTTAATACCAGTTATCTCAAGATCTCTTTTCATAGCGAGTTACTGCCACACTGGCAACAATTATATCAAGATGCAGAACAATTAATAAATTCTTTTAAAGTTGGGGGAAAATAAAATGAAACATCCAAAAGAAATGAACATAGATACAGCTAGAGGTTTTCTCGAGCAAGGTAATCCAACTGGAATGTATAACTATATGAAAGACTATGGTTATATTTATCCAGAGCTTGCGAATGGCGTAGTCAAAGGGGATTCCTTAGCAGGATAAGGCTGATCATTCTGAAGTTTAGTTTGATTTAATTTAGAAATTGGAAATATTTATGGAAATCTCTTTTGTTTCGACAGTGGGCTTATTCTTGATAGTTGGTGGAGTCTTATTGCCAATTTATACAGGAAACCTATTTTCTATGTCAAAAAAAACTAAAGAACAATATTTAGAGCATGTTAATAAGGGGGAGAAAGGATGGTTAGTTGACTTTAAAATAAGTATTTTTATAAGAAAATTTTGGATTTATATCACTATTGTAGGTTTTTTTCTTTTTTTTATAGGTTTTTATTTTTAGGGGAAATTTATGTCTTCAGCTGAAAATTATGAAGCAGTTACAAATGGTATTCAAACAGCGGCTGGTTTCGTTGGAAAGCATTTTGGGGGAGCATATGGTCAGGCTTATGGGGTATTTCTTTCAGGGCAGCTAGGCGTTACGGGTAGTCCCTTGCTCATACATTTATAACTTGGTTTTTTTAATCTAGCCGTACATTCTTTTTTTTAAAGAAAAATCAGAGCTTGTTCTCATCTATCCAAGTTTTTAAGGCATTAATAATTACAGGAGCAAAAGGAGTAAGTTTGCCATTAGGCGTATCCTTAAGTTTTTCAATCAGTAGCTTTAAAATCTCATCATCTTCAATATCAATTGGATCATCAGAATCGATATTCTGAGTAAAGAGAATGATTCTAGATGCAATTGTGGCATCTAGTGCTAGCGATCAAGACACCGCTCAAGCTACCGTACAAGCTGTTTATATTCCTAAAACAGTTTGATATGGTTTAAATCCTTCCAGAACAGCTTCGGAAACTAATTGAATAAAAGCTTCAGTTTTTCCATAAGCCATCCATTGATCTAAAGCTTCGTAGTAGGCTAAGCGATTTTCAACAGTGATAACGCATGGAGGGTAGCCAGCTTTAAGTAATTCGAGATTCATCAATAGACGTGATGTACGTCCATTGCCATCAATGAATGGATGGATACCTACAAAATCTGCATGTACTTTAGCAGCACGTTCGATTGGATGAAGCTTATGTGCTTCTGTATTGTACCAATCGATTAGCTGACTCATTTTGTCATTGAGCAATGTGTAGTCTGGTGGAGTAGTTGTAGCACCTGAGATTAAAACATTTTGTTGACGATAGCGACCTGCATTTTCATCATCAATATTTTTTAGAATGAGTTGGTGGATGTTTCGAATCTGCCATTCAGAGAATGGTTCTTCTTTACGAATAATATCTTCAACATAGTAGATGGCATTTCTATGGTTGATTGCCTCGAAATGTTCTCGTAATACTTTGCCGCCAACAGTAATACCTTCTAGGACAACCTTTGTTTCAAGCAAGGTAAGTGTATTGCCTTCGATCGCATTCGAGTGATATGTCCAACGGATAATAAGGTCTTCTTGTAGATTTTTTACAATTGTAGGGGAAAGAGGACGATGCTGATCTAACCTTGTCTTCAAATCGTCAATAGTTTCAAACATGACCTTATCCCTGAGTGTGTTGGAATGAATGATACATGAAAAAGAAATAGCACAAAATATAATGATATATTATTACATTTTATTTCTGTGCAATATGTTAAAATGCGTACACAAATTCTAATCCTAAATATGGATTTGAACAAAATTAGTTTTAGTATTCAATGCACTAAATCTAATTTGGGTATATATTGGGTACAGAGTCTTAGGGGTAGATTTTCTTTTAAGAATTAGTGGTTTAGGTTTTTAGTTCAATTCACACCACAGGAATTATTTTTTTGTTTTAATTGATTTAAAACTAAGTTTATTGAATAGATATAATAAAATTCACGTTAATCCTGTATATTTTTTACTAAAAAATATAAGTTCTATTTGAGTAAATTCATATTTTAAAAATAATTGATCGAGTGTTTAACAACGAATTTCGTATGTAAAGTAGCAAAGGAATAAATTGGTTTAATTGTGAACTTAATACGAATTAAGAAAGATAATATAAAAAACAACAATTTATTAAATAAAATTAAATAAATTGTCAATATATATTGAATAATTACGTGAAATTTGTTATTTTTTTGTGCAAAATTTAATCACAATACAATTATGTTCACTAAAAATATATTAGTAAAAAGCGTTCTTTTGGCTTTGGGGAGTAGTGCTATTTCTGCAAATATTTATGCAGAAAGATTTGATCCTGCTGTAGATGGTCTTATACAAAATCAACAACGCCAAGCAGAATTAGCAAAAATCATTCAACCTTCAGTAGATGTGAATTTAGATGCTGCACGTCAAAAAGAAAACTTGAAACTTCATGAAATAAAAGAAGAAAACTGTTTCGATATTAATGAAGTAAAACTTAATGGCGAAATGAGTGAAAAGTTTAGCAAATACTTAACACAAGCTTTAAAAGAACTCGAATTTAAGTCAGGCATGTGTATGGGTGAACAATCCATTAATTTGCTGATGACTAAAACACAAAACATTATTATTGGTCGTGGCTATACCACAACACGTATCTTGGCAGCCCCACAAAACTTAAGTACAGGTACTTTAGAGCTTACTGTTATTCCTGGTTTAGTTCGAGAAATCAAACTTGATTTAAGTGATGAAGCGAATACCAGAGCAGGGCGAATTCAATATGCGAAGAACATCTTTCCAATCAAAAATGGAGATGTACTGAATCTACGAGACTTAGAACAAGGCTTAGAAAACTTAAAACGTGTACCAACGGCAGATGCGGACATTCAAATTGTCCCTGCGGATGCACCGAACCAAAGTGATGTCATTGTCAAATGGAAACAAAGAAAAATACCAATCCGAGTGACTTTAAGTGCAGACGATGCAGGAAGTCGTCAAACAGGTAAGTACCAAGGCAACATCACTGTTTCATTAGACAATCCCTTATTTCGAAGTGACCTTTTCTATATTACGGTGGGTCGTAACTTAGCAGATCAACAAGAAATAACAGATCAACATGGTACGACAGTAAAAAGCGGTACCAATAACTATGCACTGCATTATTCAGTACCGTATAAAAACTGGCTTATGAGTGCCAATGCTAGCCAATACAGTTACGACCAAGCTGTTGCCGGTGCGAATAACGTCTACAACTACAATGGCGAAAGTAAAACACAAGATTTGGGTGTAACTCGCTTGTTATATCGTGATGCAAAAAGAAAAACCTCAGCAAGCTTTAAAGGTTGGCATCGCCAATCAAAAAGCTTCATTGATGATGCAGAGATGACCATCCAAAGACGCGATGTTTCAGGTTGGCAATTTAATATAGATCACCGTGAATATATTAAGTCATCGGTACTCGATTTGAGTCTTGGCTATAAGCGCGGTACAGGTGCATTTAGTGCTTTACGCGCTCCAGAAGAAGCCTTTGATGAAGGGACTTCGCGCATGAAGATTTGGACATTAGATGCCAGTTTAAATGTGCCATTTCAATTTGAACAACAAAACTATAACTACTCCAGTTCAATCAGAGCGCAGTACAACGACACACCATTAACCATGCAAGATCGTATGTCAATTGGTGGACGTTATACGGTACGTGGCTTTGATGGGAACATGACCTTAGCTGCAGACCGTGGTTATTACTGGCGTAATGATTTAGCCATGTCAATTTTGCCATCACACCAATTCTATATTGCATTAGATGCAGGCCATGTTGATGGGCAATCTGCGGATCAGCTTTTAGGTAAAACCTTAGTGGGTAGTGCGATGGGCTTTCGAGGTCAAGTGAAAGTGGGTGGCACATTTTACTATGACGTGTTTGCAGGTAAGCCGATTAAGAAGCCAGATTACTTCCAAAATTACGACATGAACTATGGTTTTAGTGTGAATTACTCATTTTAGTTGAGGATAGTATGAAGATTGGAAATATTAGTTTAATTGCACCATCCCATTACCCTCACGAACATTGGAGTGAAGCTGAAGTTTTAGGTTCATTGATGTGGTTATGGCAATACGTGCCACAGCTAAAAGATGCACCCTTAAGCTATTTAATGACGAGAATCGTGCCTTATATACAGCACAGACAATTTGCTGTGTTTATTGAAAATGACCGTGTTATTGGTTATGTCAGTTGGGCATTTTTAAATATAGAGACTGAAAAAAAATATATACAAAGCGAAGGTCTACCATTGTCAATTGAAGAAAGTAGCAGTGGTAATCGCTTATGGATTATTGACTGGTTTAGCCCATTTGGTCATAGCAAAACGATTAAAAATATTATTGCTCAACAATTATTTCCTAACAATGCCATGAGATCTCTCTATCACAGAGGTAACGAGACAGGTTTGAAAATAATGACATTCAAAGGGGATGTGATGAGTGAGCAAGATTTTAAGCACTGGCAAAACCAACACGCACTTGCTGAATAAAATATTTAAAAGATTAAAGAACAGGTAATTGAGAAATGAATAAGAACTTTTATAAAACGATTTTTAGTAAAACCCGTGGTGAAATGGTGGTTGTTGCAGAGAATGTATCTGCAGAAGGACAAACGAATAATCAACGCACCACGCAGGTAGAGATAGACACAGAATCTACAGCTGAAAAAAGTTTAGGCTTAAAAGTTCTCTCATTCTCCATCATGCTTTTAACGGGCGTTGCAAGCATTAGTATTACTACAGATTTAGCACAAGCCAATGTAGTTGCAGATCCAAATGCAGCAGGAAATCAAAGACCAACGATTATTAATAGCGCCAATGGAACGCCTCAAGTAAACATTCAAACGCCAAGTAAGGCAGGCGTTTCGATGAACCATTACCAACAATTTGATGTGAATCAAAAAGGCGTAATTCTAAATAACAGCCGTCAAAACACCCAAACTCAACTTGCAGGACATATTCAAGCAAACCCATGGCTTGCAGGTGGCGAAGCCAAAGTTATTGTTAACCAAGTGAACAGTAGTAACCCAAGTCACTTAAATGGTTATATTGAAGTGGGTGGACGAAAAGCCGATGTGATTATTGCCAACCCAACAGGGATTAATGTTGATGGTGGTGGATTTATTAATGCGGGTGGAGTGACCTTAACCACAGGGAATCCACTATTGAATAATGGTGTGGTGACAGGCTTTCAAGTTCGAGATGGTTTAATCAACATTACAGGACAAGGTTTAGATACCAGTAAAACCGACTATACGCGCTTACTCAGTCATGCAGCACAAATCAATGCAGGCGTTTGGGCAAAAGACTTGCAAGTAGTGGCAGGTCAAAATGATATTGATGCGAATAACAATATCCGTAAGGTGGGTACAGAAAGCAAAGAGAGCCCAAAATTCTCAATAGATACAGGAAGTCTAGGGGGAATGTACGCAGGCAAAATTAGCCTGATTAGTACAGACAAAGGCGTGGGCATTAATAACGCAGGGCAAGTATTTTCGTCTGCTGGTAGTATTAAAATTAGTGCAGATGGACAACTACAAAATAGTGGTTCAGTGGTCGCACAGCATAAAGAAGATGCCAAACAAGCAACATTAGATATTCAAGCTACAGACTTAAAAAACAGTGGCAGTATTTCGAGTTTAGGCAAACAAAGCATACAAACGACAAATCTCAATAATACAGGTTTGATAGCAACGTCTGCAGAATTGAACATTCGTAATAAAGCGAGCATTCAAAACCAAGGTGAGATTAATGCAGGTCGAATTGATATAGAAACAAAAGATCTGAAGAACAGTTCAGGTAAAATTATACAAACAGGTCTACAAGACTTAGCGATTGATGCCAAAATGCTTAATAATAAAAATAAAGGCTTAATTGGTTATAGCGAAATAGAGCAAGACACAGGAACAGCCCCAAGTACAGGCACTGGCGGTGGAAATACAGGTGGTTCAGGAACAGGAACAGAAGCGCCAAGTACAGCGACAGGTGGTGGTAGCACTAGTTCGGCCAATACGTCAATTACTGCGAGTTTTGCCCAAGGCAAGATTAAAGCAGACAGTATTGAAAATGATGCAGGGAAAATTACAGCAAATGGTGGTGTAGATTTAACGCTTAATCAAGGTTTGGATAATAGTGATGCGACATTAAACTTAAATACTTTGAATGTTAAGGGACAGCATTTAAAGAATAATCAGGGTGTCGTTACCGCACAAGATGCGACGGTTAAAACAAGAGATATTGATAATACCGCAGGTAAATTTCAAGTCGTTCAGCACCTGAGTATTGAGAGTGAACAACTTAAAAATACACAAGGACAAATCCTTGCGGGTAAAACATTAAGTATTGGTACAGGTGACTTAAATAATAATGAAGGTGAGCTTCTTTCATCACAAGATTCAGACATTCAAGCAAGTGATGTTCAGAATACAGCAGGTAAAATTCTAGCGAATCAAAATGTAGCGATTGATGCAAAATCAATTACAGCTGATGGTCAACTCAGTGCAGGTAATGATTTAAAGCTGAAATTAAAAGATAGCTTCACGACGAAGAATAAAATTGAAGCAGGAAATAATTTAAAAATTGAAACCGCAGGTAATCTGGTAAATACAACAGAACTACAAGCAGGTTCAAAATTAGAACTCAAAGCCAATGATATTGATAATAAAGATACAGGGCGAATGATTGCCAATAATGGCACCCATATTAAAAGTGAAAACTTAACTAATCGTGGTGAAATTAATAGTAATGGTCAAACATTAGTTGAGCTGACGAATGCTTTAAATAATATTGGCACAGGTCGTATTTATGGTAACCATGTTGCAATATCTGCAAATAAAGTCATCAACCAAGAAGAAAATATAGCTGCTGAATCTAAAGCTGCTGTGATTGCAGCAAGGGATCGATTAGATTTAGCAGCCAAAGACATTGTAAATAAAGAAAATGCACTGATCTCAAGTGAAGGCAATATGGCGATTGCTGGTGCTTTAGATGAAAACAAGTATGCAGTTGGACAAGCACAAAGTATCAATAATAACAGTGCGAAGATTGAAGCAGGTGCTGATTTAGCAATCTCAAGCCAAACATTAAGAAACACCAATGAGCATTTAAAAACAGAAATAAAAGAAGTGGACCGCCAACATTTAGTTGAATATGAGGCGCAAGGACAAAATCAGCGTTATACCGAAGGTAGTCAAGCTGAGTTGGGGTGGTCAATAAAAAATAATGAATCGGATCATATGGTGACCCCAGATGGGAAGTGGCATGAAAATTGGCATAAATATGATTATGAAAAAATTAAGCAAGAAACCCAAGTTGTAAATTCAGCACCAGGGCAAATTATTGCAGGTGGGAATATTAAAATTACGGGCGACTCTTTACTTAATTCGGATAGTCAAATTCTTGCTGGTGGTGTTCTAGATGTTGCTGTGAAAGATCTGGATAACCATGAAACATTGGGTCAAACCATTGTAACAGATGAAGGTGTACTCCATAGTTATTGGCGTAAACATAAGAAAGGTCGTGATACGACTGGACATAGTACATCTTCATATCGTCCAGCACCGATTATTACAGATTTAAACTTGGGGGTGTTGGCTTACCAAGAGCATGTTCAAGCACTATCAACAACTAAGCCAGATACTCAACTGAATGCACAGTCGACTGTAAAAAATGATATTACAGTTAGAACGCTAGATGTAAATACATCTCTACCGAATAGTAGTTTATTCAACACTAATCCAAATAATCCTGAATATTTAATTGAAACTGATCCTGCATTTACTAACTATAAAAAATGGTTAGGTAGTGACTATATGTTGAATATGCTTACAACAGATTCGCAAAATATGCATAAACGTTTGGGTGATGGCTATTATGAGCAAAAACTAATTACACAACAAATTAGTCAACTCACAGGACGTCGCTTTTTAGATGGCTTTAATAGTAATGAAGAGCAATTCCAACAGTTGATGCGAAATGGTGTTACGGCAGCACAATCTATGCAGTTAAAAGTGGGGATTGCCTTAAGTCCAGAGCAAATTGCTAACTTAACGAGTGATATTGTTTGGTTGGTTGAACAACAAGTGACATTAGCAGATGGACGTGTTGAAACTGTATTAGCTCCACAGGTATATGTTCGATTACAGGCTGGAGATATTAATGGTAATGGTGCATTGCTTGCAGGTAGTAACACGTCTCTGAATGTTGAAAATAGTCTTGTAAATAGTGGCATTATTGCAGGTCGAAATGCTTTAGTTATTCAAGCCGATAGTATTCAAAACCTTGGTGGTCGATTAACTGCTGATAAACTTTCCGCTAAGGCCAATAAAGATATTACTAATGTGAGTGGGATGATTGATGCTAAGCAACAATTATTCTTAGATGCTGGTGAAAATATTAATATTGTTACTAGCACAAACACAACTCAAAATAACCAAGGTTCAAACACGCATTTAAACCGTCAAGCTGGTGTTTACGTAACGGATAAAGATGGACAGGGTATACTCGCATTAAATGCAGGTAAAGATATACAACTCAATGCTGGTGTTATTTCAAATGCCAGTGAAGAAGGTATTACACAACTTACTGCAAAAAATGATATCAACTTGGGTACGACACAAGTTAGTCAAAAGCAAGAAAATATTAAAGATGCTAATAACTACATTAAACGTAGTGAGCATGGAGAAATTGGTAGCCAAATTCAAGCGCAAAATAACATTCAGCTGAATGCAGGAAATGACATTAATTTACGTGCATCTGAAATTAATAGTGCGCAAGGTAATGTGATTGCTCAAGCAGAAAATATCAATGTTAAGTCTGGTGAATACACTAAAACAGCAGATGATGCTTTAAAAACAAAGAGTAAAGGCTTTGCAAGTACCACAACAAGAATATTTAAAGATCGTTCTGAACAAACTCAAGCTGTTAGTAGTGTTATTGGTGGTCAAAACATTAGTTTAAATGCTGAAAAAGATATATCTGTAAAAGGCAGTCATGTTATTGCGGATCAGAATACAGTTTTAAATGCTAAACAAGATGTACGGATAGAGGCTGCAACAACAACAAGTACAGAAAATAGTATTTATAGTAAGAAAAAATCTGGCTTATTTAGTAGTGGTGGTTTAGGTGTTACTTTAGGAAGTATAAAAGAATCAACAGATCAAACAGGACAGACAAAGCGAAGTACTGCTTCATCTGTAGGTAGTTTGAATGGAAATACGCATATTGTTGCTGGTAAAAACTATCAACAAACAGGAAGCAATGTTTCTGCTGTAAAAGGTGATGTCAATATTGTTGCACAGCAAGTCAATATAGAAGCTGCAGCAGAAAATCAGCAAAATGATTACAAATATGAGCGTGAGCAAAAAGGATTGACGCTTGCTGTAAATGTTCCAATTGTATCTGCTATACAAACTGCTCTTAATTCAAGTGAGCAAGTTGGTCAAAGTAAGAATGATCGTGTAAATGCAATGTCTGTTGCAAATGCAGGATTTGATGCTTATAAAGCAGGACAGTCTATTGCTAAACTTAAAGATGCAGCAACAAGTGCACAGGATTTGACTAAAGCGGCAGAAGTAAGCGTTAGTCTTACTTATGGTCAGCAAAAAGAGATGAATTTTAGTCATACGGATAGTACGACAGGGGCTGCAAGTCAGGTGAATGCTGGTGGTCAAGTTAATGTTGTTGCAACTGGTGCAGGTAAAGATTCGAATATAAATATCATAGGGTCTGATGTTATAGGGAAACAAGGTACTCATTTAACAGCAGATAATGATATTAATATCCAATCTTTTGAACAAAATAGTACAGAGCGTTCAGGCAATAAAAGTTCAGGATTTAATGCTGGCATAACCTATAGCTCACAAGCAGGATTTGGTATTACTGCGGGTGGAAACTTAGGGAAAGGATCTGGTAATGGCGATGAAACAAGTCATTTAAATAGTCATGTTGGCTCACAAGATAGCTTAACTACAATTAATAGTGGTAATGCTACAAACATTATTGGTGGTCAGGTTCAAGGTAAAGGTGTTCAAGTCACTGCCAAAGAGTTGAATATTGAAAGTTTGCAAGATAAAGCGACTTATAAAGCAAAACAGGAGAATATTTCTGGTCAATTCTCTGTCGGGACTGGTGGTGGAAGTGCCTCT
>NZ_JAXHPF010000016.1:0-8011 GCF_034187745.1 Acinetobacter faecalis
ATTATTAAAAAATTTAAAGGGATAAGTAATAATATTAAAGAAAAAAAGCCTGCACCATTAATCATTAGTCATTCATCACTATTTAAATAAATATTATTGGATATAAATCAAACATAGACTTAACAAAATCTATGTTTGATTAATTATTAAATTAATTTATGGTCTGCACCCATCTTTCGCGCTATATCCCATACTTTTACAGCCAAACTCAACTCTATCATCATAAGACTTTATGTTCGGAATTCCATTAAAAATTAGTGCACCTCCACGAATAAAACCCTTATCTTTTAAGTATTTTTCATGTATTGGCTGCAATAACTTTTGCTCACTTTTCAGTTGATTAATATCCCAATTCATTGGTGAAATATAATTTCCTTTAAAAGCATTTCTAAAATTATCAAAACCACCATACATTAATGACTGTCCCGCCTCATCTCTCCATTCATATACTGTACCTCCTGGTGATACAGGTCCACCAGTAAACACATATCCTAAGCTTCTTTATAGCCTAGCACTTGTATAGTTGATTAAGTTAATGAATATTATCTCCGTTCTTGACTATATTTTGTCCAAATTAAATTAGGTGTTCCATCATATAGACAAAAACATAAATCAGGCCACTTAATATCATTTGTGACCATAACACCCCACCCCTTTAAATTAGGAAAATCCGCATAATAAGTCGAATGTATATACCACCCCTCACTATTAGGTGTCCAAAAACCCTCTTTTGGCAAAATCAATTGATGTTTTAAAGTTGCATCAGAATTGTAGATTGCCGCATTATTGGGGCACAAAAAATTTTCATTATCCTTGTCTAATATAATAATCAAGTTTTTATGATTAGGTAAAACAGAAGCAGAGCCCAATTCATTTATTAATTTTCGGCTGTTATTGGTAATTACCCGAGTACCCACTTTAAGTAATGGTTTTATTAGTGTACCAATTTCCGTCCAAGCCAAAATAGGATCAAAAGATTCTTGACTATAAACAAGTACTTCTGCTTCAACTCCATTAACTGATGACTTAAACAAATAATAAACTTCTTTTATATTTTCACTAATCATCACTTAATTTCCTTAACATTATTTAAATCTAATTTAAATAACTCTGGATTAGTCCTAGGTGTATTTTTCATAAAATTCACTTGATGCGCATTACCAGGTAGTATCTGATCTTTTACATAATCATACATCGATCCCGCCTTGCCTTCTCTTAGTCCAACACTAGGCTGCACTTCAAACTCAACTACATAAAACTTATTAGCCATTCTATCTTTATTCGTTTGTGGTTTAAATTCTTCTGTAATAGCTAAATTATTACGCATATCTGCAATTGAATTAACTTGATCTTTTGTTGCCCATCCTCCTAATTTTGATGCTGGATTTTGACCAATCGCTTCCAATCTTTTCATTTCTAAAAATTGTGACTCATCAATTACCATACGCATTATCTCAGGTTCACTGACTATTCGATCGGTTCTGTCGCATTAAGAAACAGATCAGTTACTCTGGTATTTTATAGGAGTCGAATATGTTGATTGCCAGTGCATTTAAACGCTTACATTATCCAATTGATGTGATCACCCAATGTGTTCGATGGTATTTGGCTTATTCTCTCAGCCTACGAAATTTAGAAGAAATGATGGCAGAGCTAGGAATTGACGTTGATCACTCGACTTTGCACCGTTGGGTTCTCAGAGTCACCCCTGTCTTCAATAAAATCGCTGCCAAATATAAAAACCCAGTTACTCAATCTTGGCATATAGATGAAACCTACATTAAAATTAAAGGGAAATGGCATTATCTGTATCGAGCCATCGATTCAAACAGTAAAACGGTAGACTTCTTACTGACAAAACGTCGTGATATGCAGGCTGCTCGTAGATTCTTTAAAAATGCGATCAGCAAACATGCTTGCCCAATTAAAGTGACAATAGATAGAAGTGCGGCAAATAAAAAGGCTGTCGAAAGCTTGAATACTGGGTTTACTCGACTTAAGCCAATTACGATTAGACAAAACAAATATATGAATAACCGAATTGAACAAGACCATAGGTTTATCAAAAAAAGGGTTAGATCTATGCTGGGTTTTAAATCATTTAGGTCAGCAAAGATTATTTTATTAGGGATAGAGTTGATGCATATGATTAGGAAAGAACAATTCAACTTATCAAAAGAATTTCAAAATACTCTAGGATTATTTTGTCTAAAATTTAGATAACAGAAGTGTTCAACGCATGATTGCGACGAGTATTCCTTAATGCGACAGAACCCTATTATTTAATAATATTTTTAAAGAGTAATGAGCATATCTTCATGTTTACCCTCATAACACTCTTTAACATATTCATAAACTTTTTCAGGCTCTATTATTATGTAATTTAAGTATTTATCTATTAACCAATAATATTTTTCATAATCACTTTGTCTATTATCGGTTGGCACAAGGAATGAAACATAATATTTTTTAGAACTATTCTCTATACCTATACTAAATTTTAAAGTTCTTGATACGTAAATATCTTCACAATGTAAATTCATTCTAATCACCTATTTTTATAACATTAATCATATCTTTAGTTACCTTATCAGCATCTATTACAGCTTCAGAAGCTCCATTAGGTAGCTTACCACCAGGTATCCATTTAGAGTTTGCTCCTACCTCATTTCCTGATGGTATTCTTAAGCCTGCTTCTTTAGGATTAGATATATCAAGTCTTACTAAAGATCCTTTTAAAAGTTGATCTTGAGGTAATCCTAATGCATTTGCTATTTTTATAGGATCTCCATGTGCAGATTCTATTATCTTATTAGCCTCAACTTTTGACATGACATATGATGTACCATCCGTCTGCCCTATACCATATTTATTAAATGAAGTATCAATCATAAATCTTGAGACCCCATCTTCAAATTCTGACAAATGCTCTTTTATATAACTCTGTGATAAATATGTTGATGGATCTGGACGTTTTCCTATTGGTTGCTGAATCACATCTTTAAAAACTTGCTCAACGGAAATACCTTGTTTAAGCTCAACATCACCTCTATTCATTATTGATTCAAGAACTTGTGGATTTCCAATTTGAGAAGGTTGCAATCTAAATTCTTCTCTATTTAAATCTGGTGATAATAAATCATTATCACGATTAAAATTGTTCTCTAAGCTCTGCTTTTTCTGTAAAGTCTCAGCAATCTCTGCTTCCTTAGCTACCTGCTGTGCTTTCTTAACAGCATCAATTGTCGCCTCTGCACCTTTTTTACCTGCAGTACCTACTCCACCAGCACCAACAATCTGACCTACAATATTTGCTTTATATTCTGCTTCTGCACCCTCATCTTTTTGCATCTTGTACAAATCGATCGTGGTGTTATATTTTTCCAACCCTTGATCCATGCCTTCAGATACATTTTTTGCTGTCTGTACTGGGTTTTTAGCAGCTTCTACAGCTGAGTTGATTAACTCTTTTGTATTATCAATTGGATGTTGTGCAAATTCATAAATACCAACAGCCGTATCTTTCACTGTTGTTGCAACACCTGTAACAGCTCCTTTTACTCCACTTATATCTCGATCTACAGATGAGTTGAGTCTTTCTAAGAAGCTGATTTCACTATCTTTAATTGCAGCTGAGTTTTGAATAAATTCTTTTTTACTGTTGTAATCCGCTGAACCCTTATTCGTACTTCCAGCTAAGGTATTGGTTAAGAAAATATCTTTATTTTTAAAATCTTCTTCTGTTGCTGTAAATCCTTTTCCAGCTTCTCCAATATACATATCGGCTTTTTGTCGCTCTGAATCAGAAATATGTCCTTTATAGGTATCATCTTTGGCTCTAGTAACAAATACTCCTCTAGAATCCTGATAGGCATTAAAGTTGGAATTAATTTCATCCACAGACTCATCTTTAGTTTGTGTTAATAAATATTGATAAGCTTGGTTATATTTTTCTATGTCAGAAGCATCTAATTTACTATCAAATGCTTCTTGCCAACCTTCATCAATATTGTATAAAGCGCCTCTGGTAAGCTGGGTTTCTGCTTCTTGTAAGCTAATTCCTTTTTCTTTTGCATAAGCTTTGGCTAGATTTTGAATAAGATCTACTTCTTCTCGGTGAAGCATTCTATTATTCTCCACCGCATTCTGCCCAATCACACCTGCCAATTGTGCGTTGTAACTCGAATCGCCTACCGCTCCGCCTATCACCGCGCCAATTCCTGCAGTCAAATCTCGAATTTGCGCTTTGACACTTTCTGGTAATAAGTTCGGTTGGAATTCTCCATTCGCATCTTGGTATTCTTTATTGTCCTTGTATTGGTTGGTGAGATAGATCGCGGCCGCTTCACTCGCTACAGCTGCACTTCCGCCTGCTGTTGGATCCCCACCATTAATGTAAGCAAGCGTTGCACCTAATAAAGCATGGGCTACCATTTGCGCTGCGGTGTTCTTGTCTTCTCCATGCCCAAACTCTTTACCAATCACTTGTGCGGCATATGGTGCAAGTGTATTTGTCACTGTCTGTAAGTCAGTTTGTCCACCTAATACTGCTGTCAATGCTGTCGTCACTGCATTAACTGCTCGGCTACCGTTACCACCAATACCCCATGTTGCTGTCACTGCTTTTTGGTTCGCTAAAGCATCTGCATATCCTGAGATATTCTTCGATAAATATGCTTCTTTTTCTGTTGTTTCTAATGTTTTGAATTTCTCTTGGTCTTCTGGACTTAGTTGATCATAGAATTCTTTTGCTAATGCTGTGGTTTTTTCAGTAGCGGCTTTAACTTGGTCTTGTGAATAGGTTCGTCCTGCTGCAACTATCGTCGATGTCGCATCTGCAATGATCTTTTGTTTTTCGAGTAGTGCATTTAAATCCGGAACTTCATCTACTTTTTGGTTCGCGGTATTAATATCACTGTGAATACCCAGCTCTTCAACTGTTGTATCTTTACCACCAATGTTGATGTTTCCTGCACTCAGTGTTGCATAGGTAGTACTGCTGTCTTCGTCTTTGTCTTGCTGTGGTAACGTTGGACTAAAGCTTGTACTGTTACGCCAATTGTTGTTATTGGTGTACGTAGCACCTGTATGGTCTGTACCGCTTTCTTTTCCGAATTTCGTTCCACCTGACAGTGCTACAGTTGTAGCTTCATGACTACTGCTATTTTCAATATTGCTAAAGCTGAGGCTGTTCGCTGTTAAATCGTTGTTTTCTTTTGTGGCGGTCGAGGCTATTGCTCCTCCTTGTAAATCTACATGGTCAGCTTTAACGTGATAGCCACCATCACCCGCAAACAAACCGCTTTGTTGGTTGACGCTCTTATAACTTCCATCTGCCTGTGTTAGGTTGATGTTACCTGATCCTTGTCCACCTGAAAGCTCCCATGCTGTACCTAGTGATGCTTGTACTCGTATACCAAGTCCTGTTTGATCTGTGTCTTGTTCTCTGGTGTCTTGTTGGCTAATGATGTTTAGGTTTCCACCTACATCCGCATCAATTCGATTCGCAGTCGCTTGTGCTCCCTTCAGTGTGGCATCACCTTTGCTCGTGATCTTGATTTGATCGGCATTTAAGGTTGTGTTGTTATGCGTGGTAGCGTCAACATGATTACTGCCTTTGCCATAACCTGCTTCTGCGTAGATATATACTCCTGTTTGTGCACCAACGGATACACCTACGCCAACACTTGCGCCCGCATTACTATTTTTACCTTCTGCATTCTCTTTGCTTTGTCCTGACTCAAGGAGAATGTCTTTCGCTGCATCGAGGCTGATTTTATCTTTGGCATTCACCTGTGTATTTTTAAGATGAATGTCACCCTCTGTACTGGTCAGGTTAATATTTCCACCTGCATTCAGTAAATTTGATTGTGATGCTGAGTAGCTATTGTCTTGATTGCTTTTACTTGTGCTAAAACCAATACCCGATTCTGCTTTAAATAGTGCTCCACCTTTAATATCGCTATAGGTTTGATAACCTTGCGCTGCTGCAGCTACGCCTTGTAATGCCTTAGTTCGGTCATCGGCTTTGCTCTTGCCTGCTTTATCTACTGCATTCACAAGGTCGAGCAGTGGTGAACTGATTCGACTAAATACACCCACTTTGAGGTCTTTGTTCGATTGGCTGTCACGACCTATGTTGTGGTCATCAATAATATTGATGTCTTTGGCTGTGATGTTAATGTCTTTGCCTGCAATCACATCGGCAACTTTTTGGTTGTAGTTGTTGCCTGCTGTAATGTTGACATTGCCTTCTAAGCTACCTACTTGGCTACGTTCTTGGCTGACACTTTGGCTATTTTTGTTGTTTTTATTTGCCATGTAGCCGTCAAAGCGCTCTGTATCTGAAATCTGTGCACTTCCCCAACCTTTACTCTTTTTATCTTCACTTTGGTTAAAGCTGTTTTGTGCCGATTTAATATTGATGTCTTTACCAGCACTTAGGTTTAAGTCATCTGTAGATACCACTTTACTACCAACGATATTGATGTTGCCTTCATCGGCTTTGATTGTAGTTTTTCCACCAACAGAGAGTTCTGTACCTACGCTTTGTACTAACCCGCCATTGGCTTTTTCTTTGTCGTTATATACGCCCAGTGGTGCTAAGTGGTCTCTTGTATCAATACTAAAACCACTGCGTTTTGAATCTGCTGTTTGGCTTTCAGTGTTTTGCGTTGCTAGTAAATCGATGTTGTTTTTTGCATGTAGCAGTGCATCACCTTCGGCTGAAATTTTTGCACCTTGGCTACGGATATCTCCTTCTGTTGCAAGGATATTTAAATTACCACCTGCTTTTACTTCTGTACCTACAGATTGAGTAGATGCGGTATCTTTTGTTTTGTTTACTTTTTGATTATGTGCTTGGAAAACCACTGGACTAGCTGCCGCCATCGATGCTTTACGCACCGTTTCAGCACTCGACATGATCTTGCCAACTGCACTGTCCGAGAAGTCGTTATTTTCTTCACTCTTCTTCGCAGATGCCGCAGCTGCTGCTGCACTGTTATAGGTCACACCAATCGAAATTCCTGAACTCTTATGTTCATATTTCGATTGTGTATCTTGCTGTATATCTGCTGCATCAAGATGAACATTTTTACCTATAAGGTTAATATTTTTGCCCGACTCTATAATCGAAGCTTTGGCTGTTAAGTTTTCACCCGCAATAATGTTGGTATTGCCGTTTACACTACCTACAACACTTTGGGTTAAAGAGGTCGATTGTGCTTTGTCTTCTTGTTTGGTATTCGATTTACCATAGCCAACGCTTGCTACACCGTCAGATAAACTTCCTGTAAATCCTGATTTTTCTTTACTGTAGAATGCTGTATTCGAACTCGTATCCGTCGCCGCTGTAATATCTACAGCACCTTTCGCCTGCAACTGTGCCAATTCATCCGCAACCACTTGGCTGCCCTGCACCGCAATGTTTTGATCCGCACTCAATACAACATTTTTACCCGTGATCACACTCGAAACACTGGTATTTTCTTTTTGTTCAAATAGTTTATCTTTTCTCGTTTTAGAAACAGCATTGCCTCTTTCTTCATGTGCGCGAAGTGCATATTCATGCGTCGCTCGCCCTTCTTGAACTTGGATGTCTCTCCCTGCACGAACCACCACATTGCCAGATTCACTATTCAAAATACCAGCTTTGATCTGGGTATTCGCCCCACTTTGCAACGAGATATCACCTGCAGCCTGAATCTGTGTACCGACATCTCGGCTTGAGCCATTTAAAATATAATTATCATCTCCACCTGAACTCAAGTCTCGACGACTCACATTCACCGTAGAAAGATTCAAATCTTGTCCTGCTTTAACTGAAACACTACCTTGGCTTTGTATATCTGATGCAGTTAAATTAATGTTGTTCTTCGCTTGTGCAGAGAGTGTTCCATCTGCATCTTGTACATAAAGTCCCGCCACACGACCAAAGTTTTCAGCGGTAAATTCACTTAACCCATCTTTGTTTTCAGTTTTAATCGTGGTGGTGATGTTATTAATATCT
>NZ_JAXHPF010000017.1:0-5519 GCF_034187745.1 Acinetobacter faecalis
CTCTCACATGGGTAACCCCACACTACCATCAGCGCAAAGAGGTTTCACTTCTGAGTTCGGGAAGGGATCAGGTGGTTCACTCTTGCTATTGTCGCCAGCACAACTGTTTATGGACTTATTCGGGTCTTATTTACATCATTTGATGTATGCCTTACTTCGTACCAAATAGAATACATTAACAGGTATATCTGAGTTGAACATTGTCTTACTAACTTTCTTCTGAATCAAGCTATTTTGCTTAATATCGAATCAATTGAGCTTTTATACAACAACTGTTTGGGTGTTGTATAGTCAAGCCTCACGAGCAATTAGTATTGGTCAGCTTCACATATCACTATGCTTCCACATCCAACCTATCAACGTCGTAGTCTTCAACGGCTCTTTAGAGGACATAAAGTCCTAGGGAAATCTTATCTTGAGGTAGGCTTCCCGCTTAGATGCTTTCAGCGGTTATCCCTTCCGAACATAGCTACCCGGCGATGCGACTGGCGTCACAACCGGTACACCAGAGGTTCGTCCACTCTGGTCCTCTCGTACTAGGAGCAGATCCTCTCAAATTTCCAACGCCCACGGTAGATAGGGACCGAACTGTCTCACGACGTTCTAAACCCAGCTCGCGTACCTCTTTAAATGGCGAACAGCCATACCCTTGGGACCTGCTTCAGCCCCAGGATGAGATGAGCCGACATCGAGGTGCCAAACACCGCCGTCGATATGAACTCTTGGGCGGTATCAGCCTGTTATCCCCAGAGTACCTTTTATCCGTTGAGCGATGGCCCTTCCATACAGAACCACCGGATCACTAAGACCTACTTTCGTACCTGCTCGACTTGTGGGTCTCGCAGTTAAGCGCGCTTTTGCCTTTATACTCTACGCGTGATTTCCGACCACGCTGAGCGCACCTTCGTACTCCTCCGTTACTCTTTAGGAGGAGACCGCCCCAGTCAAACTACCCACCAGACATGGTCCTCGCTCCAGATTATGGAGCAGAGTTAGAACCTCAATATTACCAGGGTGGTATTTCAAGATTGGCTCCACCGCAACTAGCGTCGCGGTTTCAAAGCCTCCCACCTATCCTACACAAGTAAGATCAAAGTTCAATGTCAAGCTGCAGTAAAGGTTCACGGGGTCTTTCCGTCTAGCCGCGGGTACACCGCATCTTCACGGCGAATTCGATTTCACTGAGCCTCTGCTGGAGACAGCGCCCCCATCATTATGCCATTCGTGCAGGTCGGAACTTACCCGACAAGGAATTTCGCTACCTTAGGACCGTTATAGTTACGGCCGCCGTTTACTGGGGCTTCGATCAAGAGCTTCGCTTACGCTAACCCCATCAATTAACCTTCCAGCACCGGGCAGGCATCACACCCTATACGTCCACTTTCGTGTTTGCAGAGTGCTATGTTTTTAATAAACAGTTGCAGGGGCCTGGTTTCTGTGGCTGCCGATAGCTCAGGAAGCAAGTTCCATCACCGTCAGCAGCGTACCTTCTCCCGAAGTTACGGTACCATTTTGCCTAGTTCCTTCAGCAGAGTTCTCTCAAGCGCTTTGGTCTACTCGACCTGACCACCTGTGTCGGTTTCGGGTACGATTCCTGTGTAACTGAAGCTTAGAGACTTTTCCTGGAAGTATAGTATCAGCCACTTCGCTAATAAATTAGCTTGCTATCAGTTCTCAGCATAGAGTACCCCGGATTTGCCTAAGATACATGCCTACAACCTTTCACCTGGACAACCAACGCCAGGCTGACTTAACTTTCTCCGTCCTCTCATCGCATTACACAGAAGTATTGGAATATTAACCAATTTCCCATCGACTACGCCTCTCGGCCTCGCCTTAGGGGTCGACTCACCCAGCCCCGATTAACGTTGGACTGGAACCCTTGGTCTTTCAGCGAACGGGTTTTTCACCCGTTTTGTCGTTACTCACGTCAGCATTCGCACTTCTGATACCTCCAGCAGACTTCTCAATCCACCTTCATCGGCTTACAGAACGCTCCCCTACCACTTGCAATAAATTGCAAATCCGCAGCTTCGGCATATAGTTTTAGCCCCGTTACATCTTCCGCGCAGGCCGACTCGACTAGTGAGCTATTACGCTTTCTTTAAAGGGTGGCTGCTTCTAAGCCAACCTCCTAGCTGTCTATGCCTTCCCACATCGTTTCCCACTTAACTATAATTTTGGGGCCTTAGCTGGCGGTCTGGATTGTTTTCCTCTTGACTACGGACGTTAGCACCCGCAGTCTGTCTCCCGGATAGTACTCATTGGTATTCGGAGTTTGCATCGGTTTGGTAAGTCGGGATGACCCCCTAGCCGAAACAGTGCTCTACCCCCAATGGTATTCGTCCGAGGCGCTACCTAAATAGCTTTCGGGGAGAACCAGCTATCACCAAGTTTGATTAGCCTTTCACCCCTATCCACAAGTCATCCCCTGGCTTTTCAACGACAGTGGGTTCGGTCCTCCAGTTAGTGTTACCCAACCTTCAACCTGCTCATGGATAGATCACCTGGTTTCGGGTCTATGCCCAGCAACTAAACGCCCTATTAAGACTCGATTTCTCTACGGCTCCCCTATTCGGTTAACCTTGCTACTGAACATAAGTCGCTGACCCATTATACAAAAGGTACGCAGTCACCGGACACAATGCCGGCTCCCACTGCTTGTATGCATGCGGTTTCAGGATCTATTTCACTCCCCTCACAGGGGTTCTTTTCGCCTTTCCCTCACGGTACTGGTTCACTATCGGTCAGTCAGGAGTATTTAGCCTTGGAGGATGGTCCCCCCATATTCAGACAAGGTTTCACGTGCCCCGCCCTACTCGACATCATCATATAAGCCCTTTCGTGTACAGGACTATCACCCACTATGGTTGCACTTCCCAGAGCATTCCACTAGAACTTATATGACTTAATGGGCTGTTCCCCTTTCGCTCGCCGCTACTGAGGGAATCTCAATTGATTTCTTTTCCTAAGGGTACTGAGATGTTTCACTTCCCCTCGTTCGCCTTGCAACACTATGTATTCATGTTGCAATACCTACCTTATGGTAAGTGGGTTTCCCCATTCAGAAATCTCCGGATCACAGGATATTTGCCGCCTCCCCGGAGCTTATCGCAGGCTATTACGTCTTTCATCGCCTCTGACTGCCAAGGCATCCACCACATGCACTTAATTACTTGACTATACAACCCCAAACAGTCGTTAATCCCTACAAGTAGGATTAGCAACAGATCAACTAACAAGTTAGTCAATCATACAGTTGGCGTCTGTGCACTTAAGCACTGTACAGCTTCAATTAGATTCATATACCAAAACGCTTGATTCAGTTTAATCGCTAGTAAATCATCATTCTCGTAAACTCAGAATTGCTTCTTCGTTCTTAAGTTTGATGAGTTATGAACAAATTATTTCAACTCAAATATATTCTGTTAATGATTTTTCTAGCCTTCGTCAGGTCTAGAAACTGTGATAAATCACAGAACTTAATAAACTTAAACCAGATCGTTTAATTTACTAAATTCTATAATCTCTCAGCTTAATATCGTAAACGATATATGGTGGAGACTAGGAGAGTCGAACTCCTGACCTCCTGCGTGCAAAGCAGGCGCTCTACCAACTAAGCTAAGTCCCCAGCTTATCATATAGATTCAATGTCTCTGATTTCTGTTTTGCAGATGGTGGGTCTGACAAGACTTGAACTTGTGACCCCACGCTTATCAAGCGTGTGCTCTAACCAACTGAGCTACAGACCCTCAGGTACATCGTATGAAGAACAACTTGTTGTGGATTCTTACCAATCGTCAATCTTTCGTTAAGGAGGTGATCCAGCCGCAGGTTCCCCTACGGCTACCTTGTTACGACTTCACCCCAGTCGTCGGCCACACCGTGGTAAGCGTCCTCCTTGCGGTTAGACTACCTACTTCTGGTGCAACAAACTCCCATGGTGTGACGGGCGGTGTGTACAAGG
This sequence comes from Acinetobacter faecalis, assembly GCF_034187745.1. Taxonomy (NCBI): domain Bacteria; kingdom Pseudomonadati; phylum Pseudomonadota; class Gammaproteobacteria; order Moraxellales; family Moraxellaceae; genus Acinetobacter; species Acinetobacter faecalis. The sequence continues at coordinate 3,968 of NZ_JAXHPF010000017.1, forward strand.
CCCGGGAACGTATTCACCGCGGCATTCTGATCCGCGATTACTAGCGATTCCGACTTCACGCAGTCGAGTTGCAGACTGCGATCCGGACTACGATCGGCTTTTTGAGATTAGCATCCTCTCGCGAGGTAGCAACCCTTTGTACCGACCATTGTAGCACGTGTGTAGCCCTGGTCGTAAGGGCCATGATGACTTGACGTCGTCCCCGCCTTCCTCCAGTTTGTCACTGGCAGTATCCTTAAAGTTCCCACCCGAAGTGCTGGCAAATAAGGAAAAGGGTTGCGCTCGTTGCGGGACTTAACCCAACATCTCACGACACGAGCTGACGACAGCCATGCAGCACCTGTATGTAAGCTCCCGAAGGCACCAATCCATCTCTGGAAAGTTCTTACTATGTCAAGACCAGGTAAGGTTCTTCGCGTTGCATCGAATTAAACCACATGCTCCACCGCTTGTGCGGGCCCCCGTCAATTCATTTGAGTTTTAGTCTTGCGACCGTACTCCCCAGGCGGTCTACTTATCGCGTTAGCTGCGCCACTAAAGCCTCAAAGGCCCCAACGGCTAGTAGACATCGTTTACGGCATGGACTACCAGGGTATCTAATCCTGTTTGCTCCCCATGCTTTCGTGCCTCAGTGTCAGTATTAGGCCAGATGGCTGCCTTCGCCATCGGTATTCCTCCAGATCTCTACGCATTTCACCGCTACACCTGGAATTCTACCATCCTCTCCCATACTCTAGTCTCCCAGTATCGAATGCAATTCCTAAGTTAAGCTCAGGGATTTCACATCCGACTTAAAAGACCACCTACGCACGCTTTACGCCCAGTAAATCCGATTAACGCTCGCACCCTCTGTATTACCGCGGCTGCTGGCACAGAGTTAGCCGGTGCTTATTCTGCGAGTAACGTCCACTATCCAAGAGTATTAATCTCGGTAGCCTCCTCCTCGCTTAAAGTGCTTTACAACCAAAAGGCCTTCTTCACACACGCGGCATGGCTGGATCAGGGTTCCCCCCATTGTCCAATATTCCCCACTGCTGCCTCCCGTAGGAGTCTGGGCCGTGTCTCAGTCCCAGTGTGGCGGATCATCCTCTCAGACCCGCTACAGATCGTCGCCTTGGTAGGCCTTTACCCCACCAACTAGCTAATCTGACTTAGGCTCATCTATTAACGCAAGGTCCGAAGATCCCCTGCTTTCCCCCGTAGGGCGTATGCGGTATTAGCAGCCGTTTCCAACTGTTGTCCCCCATTAATAGGTAGATTCCTAAGCATTACTCACCCGTCCGCCGCTGAATCCTGTAGCAAGCTACTTTCATCCGCTCGACTTGCATGTGTTAAGCCTGCCGCCAGCGTTCAATCTGAGCCATGATCAAACTCTTCAGTTTAAAATCAGTAGTACCTTTAAAGGGTACCAATCTTGGCTCATCAATTTTCTGACAAATATTTCTCAAATAAACTTCGAGTAATTTCTACCATCAAATCAATGAAAATAATTTCGATTGATCAATCAGTAAAAATCCACACAAGTTGTTCTTCATAATCTCTTAATGATCTT
>NZ_JAXHPF010000018.1:0-4554 GCF_034187745.1 Acinetobacter faecalis
CTAACACTAAGCTTAAAGCAAGCCCAACATGCTCAGGATTAATATTACTATCCGCAATTCGTTGATCTACTTTCTGCTTAATTTGCCCCATTTGAGTGACAGCATCGATGACAATATTAGATGTCTTATCAATATCAAGTTGCTCTTGACCAAATTTAGCTGCCTAGAATCTCCCAAGTGAGGAGGCTCAGCCTTTCAAATCTTTGTGCAACAAAGCCATTCGGGTTATTCATAAATAGGTGGACTAGAGAAATCCGTTATTTTTAAACTTGTACCCAAGCTTGCTTTTAAAGGCAAATAATCCTCAGTAAATGCGTCTAATTGATATAGGTAACCTTCTGAATCAATAGAAATTTCTATCATTACTTTCCTATTATCAACATCATAGGCTATAGCATTTAAAATAGCAGTGCCAAAATCTCTACTCCCTTGTCCATTACAAAATTCTATTGACCCCATGCCACCATCATCCAAATCAACTACATACATCTCTGAAATATCTGTACATATTTTGAATTCAATTTTACTTTTAGACAAAATTTGAGATATCAATTCTTTTTCATTATCTAGTAATTTCCGCATATTAAGGGAGTCTTTTTCTTAAAGTTCATCATTTTCAAAAACTGTATATATACTTATAGGTAAAGAAATTTCATGATCTCCTACAAGCTTTAAAAATTTTTGATTTAATATTTGAAAATTACATTGTTCTGACTCTTGTTTATATACTTCAATAAAAATATCAAATTCATTCGCACCATAATCTTTTAAAACATCAATATTATTTTTTATAAAAACATAATAACTCTCCTCATATTGTTCATCCCAATATTCTTTTGAAAACTCATTTAAATGAACAAATGATAAATTTTGTGGATAATTTGAATCAAAAATAGATTTTAATTCAGATAGATGCAAGACATTCTTACAATACTCTGCATTAAAATTTTCACCAAAAATATTAAATGTAAGCCGTAAATACATTACAAAAATTTCTCCAAATTAATTCTAATCATCTCTTTCGATTGATTACCTTTAATATAAACGTTACCTGATTTCGGATCTTTATAAAAATCAAAATTTTTAGAACCTTTTAATTCTTTACGATAAGCATTTATAATTTTTGATTTCAAATTTGTTTGGTGCCATCTAGGGTTACCCACCAACTCAGCTATCTGTTTATCATTCATTTTTTTAGACTGTTTACCTATATCATTCTGACTTTTATCATCATCCCCATTAGGCGGCATGCCCGTAGCCGAATTACCCGAAGTTGAAGGTATACCTTTAGGATGTGTCTCTTTCTTTTCTTCGCCAGAATTTAAAATTTTCTCAGCGGTAACAGCTCCAAATAAGTTAACAACTGCACTTACACACGCTGGTGTTCTAGCACAAGCTGCTACTGCTCCAGCCGTGGCTTCAGCAACTGCTACTCCTATAGGATAAACTTGAACCACTGTCTCAATATTATTGTTCGATTCTACTCGAAAACTCTGAAGCAATTTATCCAACGTATTCTTTTCATCTATCGTCATATTTTGAGTAGATGATTCATAATTTTTAATAAAATCTCGCGACTCGATTATTCCTTTAACAACTGCAACGGTATCTGTAACAGCATTAGCAATATCCTTATGATCTTGAACAATTTCGGCACGCCCATCTTCTGTCAGTAATCGATGATCTACCGTCACGGAACCATCTAACATACCTGTCGTTTGGTCTCGGGTAATCTCTTGCGTATTGTTAATGTCTCGATTCGTGCTATCCGTTGCATTTTTTACAGTACCTTGACCCATCGTCGCCTTGGTCAATTGTTCTGTTTCTTGCCCACTACTATTTAATCCAATCGTCGTTGAGCCTTTTGGTGCTGTTGAGGCTTCAGGTGTACCTTTTTGTGCAATACCAATACTTGTCGATACATTAAAACCACTGCTACTGTTGTAGTTGTGATCTTCAATATCTTTCAGTTCAAGCTCGCCTGAGTAATTCAGTTTGCCATGATCGGTCAATGTACCATCTGCATTTTCCGTTGCATTGGCAATCACACCACCCACATTAGTGACTTTCTTCACGCCCATCGCATCAAGGTCTGCATCGTTTTGTGCATCACCAATTAAGAGCTTACTAGTGTCATTCACCCAAGCACTGTCGCTGTTGCCTTTGCCTTGGTTATAGCTTGCCGTGATATTTTTTGAATCACCACCATAGCCGCCACCAATAGAGCCACCTTTGCTGCTATTACTGCTCGATGCTGTATCTTGTAGGCTTTCAACATGGATTCCATTGACTTGCAAATCACCACGATCAGCAATGCTGACCGTTCCACCTTTGATATTAAGTTGGTCAATCGCTCCTTCGGTGCGATTCAAAGTAACGTCACTGTTCACATGAGTCAGACTTTCACTTTGTGATTTGCTCGTTTGTTTTCCAATCGATGCACTACCACCGCCACCATAGGTATAGCTCACACTTTGGCTATTAGTTTTACTACTACTGTCTTGTTTTGTGCGTTCTACACCTGCGGTCACATTGAGGTCTTTAGTTCCATCAAATACCGTCATCCCTGATGCATTTACACGACTGCCTTGAATATTGACATCTTGGCCTTCTGATTTAAATTGAAGGTTATTTAAGTCTAAATGACTACCTTGCCATTGGCTTTGTTCGGTATTGGTTGTAGATGTTGTTTCAATGCGCTCTCCATTGGCTCCAATGGTAAAGCCATAGGTTGCGCTGCTTGCTGCCGCTGCTGCCATAGCAGCTCCAACTGCAATTTGAGCACTTGCAACATTAGCCGTTGCCATTGCAATATTGGCTTTACTGTCATCTAAAGCTTCTTTAGTAATTTTACCTGATGCATAGTCCCGCTGTGCTTGACTATAGTCATCCTTTGCTTTCGATAATGCTTTAGTTGCATCTGCAACAGCAGCTACAGCAAGTACTGCATCGACATAAGCATTTCGAATACCCACTTCAGTACTCACCGTTTCAGTGTGTGTTTTTTCTGTGGTCGTGGTTTTATTTTCATAACCACCGATATTTAAATTTCCTCGACCATGATCAATCACTGTATCGCCAGATGCAGTAATGTTTTGCCCTAAAATATCAACGCCTTCTGTGCCTTGAATCGTCAAGTTATTTGTATTGATATTGCCCGATTTATGCGTCGTTGCCGTGGTCGTGGTTTCATGTTCTGTGTCTTCAAGTACAAAGCCACCCACGCGAATGCTGTCTTTGTTGAGTTTTGCTCCAAGCCCTTGCACGGTTTCTTTGCTGCTTGAACTCACTGTCTTTTGTTGTTCTTCTGCCGCATCTAGCGTGACTTTTTGTCCAGCAAGTACCGTGTTTTCTGCATCGATATTGCTACTAGTCAGCGTAGTTTGTCCTGCTGAGCCCACATAAACATTGTTGCCACTGAGGTCGGTTCCTGTTTGTGTTCTTTGTTCTGTCCGTGTACTTGATGATTCGCCAATCGTGATCTTCGGTGCTTTTAATCCCGGTGCTAAACCTTCAATTCCAGCTAAACCAATCGCTGTCGCTTTCATTAAGTCCTTAGCAATACCGCGATAGCCTTTTTGTGTTTCATCCCATTGTTGGTCATTGGTTTCTAGTGTTGTCAGACTTACATTTTCAGGCAAAGCATTGCCATCTTTTGATGTTAAGCTGCCATCTGCTTGGCGTTCAAATTGGGTATTACCGATATAAATATTGTCTTTGGCCTGTATATCATTGGCCTGCAACTCGATATTTTTGCCTGCATTAATATCAACATTTTTGCCAGCTTTAAGCTGAGTTTGTGCAACTTCTTCATTAATATAGCCCGATTGACGATTTTTAAATTGCACTGCATTTTTCTTCTCAGATACTTTACTCTTCATATCAGTATCAATATCAGACAGAAGTTTCACATTGCCTTTATTTGCTGAAATCTGAATAGACTCTTGCGCTTCAGCAATCAAATGTGTCGCTTGTATATCTCCTTGCTGGCTATTAATGAGGACATTACCGCCTGCTTGAATATTTGTTGCTAAAGACTGACTTGTATTCGATTGAATTTGTTTCTCCGTTTTAGAGAAACCACCTTTTTCTTGTGCTGCAAGTTTGGAAGTACGTTCATCACGTCCATTCTCAATTAAAACATTTTGACCAGCATCAATAACTACATTGCCAGTTTCACTGTTCAATGTCGCAGCTTTAATTTGGGTATTCGCACCACTCTGTAGTTGAATATCACCTTTTGCTTGAATTTGGGTTCCAACATCGCGACTTGAAGCATTTAAAATTTGGTCTTTTCCTCCCGCAGAGCTTAAGTCACTTCGACTTACATTCACGGCAGAAAGATTCAGATCTTGCCCTGCTTTAACTGAAGCACTACCTTGGCTCTGTATGTCTGATGCAGTCAAATTAATATTATTCTTCGCTTGTGCAGTAAGCGTTCCATCTACATCTTGTACATATAGTCCCGCCACACGACCAATGTTTTCAGCGGTAAATTCACTTAACCCATCTTTGTTTTCAGTTTTAATCGTGGTGGTGATGTTGTTAATGTCG
>NZ_JAXHPF010000019.1:0-2916 GCF_034187745.1 Acinetobacter faecalis
ATATTTCACTACATCCAGTTTAATCGGTGTCACGATATCCGCTGGGTTATAGGCTCTTACGCTATCCCATTTACTTCGCTTACTGGTACCTAAAGTATTCCAACCCACATAATGATACTGTGATGTCCCGTTTTTAATCACACGATGTTCACCTTCTGCATCAATATTATTCACTTCATTTTGTTCAATATTGATGCCTTTGGCCGCTAAAATCTGACTCTTGTCATTGGTCAGGCTATCACCTTTAAGCGTTAGCGTTCCCCCAGAAATAATCTCCGCAGGTGCACTAGAATCCACATAGTGTTTGGTTTCATGTTGGTTATAGATATAACGCGTGTAGTCTTCGTATTCTCGACCATCTAAATATACTCTTTCTTGAGCACCCCACCCAGTCACATGCGATGAGTCTAAAATATCCGGACTACCATCACCTTGATAGGCGGTTACATCTTTTCGTGTTCCCGGTATTTCCTTCACGCTCGAACTGAAATGTAAATTGCGATTGGTCAGGGTATCCACTTCTAAATGCATATCACCTGTAGATTGAATCCGTGCACTGGCATTGTCTAACGATGTCGCAGAACCTTCTGCCTGATGCTCGGCATTCAGCTTTCCACCCACCCTAAGCGTACCTTCACTGGCAATTAAAGCTTGTTCTCTATTTTCAATTTTGCCACCGGCAAGGTCTAAGCGTTGACGTGCCGCAATCGTACCGGCTTTGATTCCCGCATCTGTTTGATGTGTGCTGAAAAAAACGGAGACTTTAACTTGGTAAACTACACATACTCATCAGGAGTTTACCATGAGCAAAAAACAAAAGATTTATACGGCAGAATTCAAAGCTGAAGCGATCAAAGCTATTAATTCAAACAATGGCAATGTTTCAGAAACAGCACGGCAGCTTGGCATTTCAATGCAAACCCTTTCAAATTGGTACAACAAAGCAAAAGCTGGAACATTAGTAGGCACACAACAATATTCACCTGATCTCGTTGCTCTGCTCAAAGAAAATAAAAAACTGAAGCAACAACTTAAAATTGCTGAAATGGAAAGAGAGTTTCTAAAAAAAGCAGCAGCGTACTTTGCCAAAGAAAGTCAGTAAAGTACGCACATATGAAACAGCAAAAACATGCATACTCAGTCACTATGATGGCTCGGTTACTCCACGTTTCAGTTTCTGGATTTTATAAATGGTTAAAATATGGCTTAAGTAAGCGGGTTATTCAGAGAAATCAACAAACAATATTGGTTAAAATCGCCCACCAAGAAACCAGTGAAAGTTATGGTTATATTCGTTTAACCAAGCACTTACAGGCACAAGGCGTAGAAATTAGCGAGTACGCAGTCCGTTGTATTAAAAATACTTAATCAGCTGTATTGTAAACGGCATAAGCGTTTAAAAAAAACAACCCAGAGCGATCATAATCGTTCCGTTTACAATAATCTGTTAGAACAAAACTTTGTAGTAACTGCTCCAAACATTGCGTGGGTAAGTGACATTACATACATATGGACAGCTGAAGGATGGCTGTATTTAGCGGCTTTAAAAGACCTTTGCAGCAAACAAGTAGTTGGGTATAGCTTGAGTGAACGGATGACGTCACAGCTCGTTTGCAATGCACTGAGCATGGCGATTCGAAATCATAAACCTTCTCAAGATTTGATTGTTCACTCTGACAGGGGGAGTCAATACTGTAGTCATGAATATCGAAAGACACTTGAAAAATATGGATTTCAGGGATCAATGAGTAAACGCGGTGATTGCTATGACAACGCACCGATTGAGAGCTTTTGGGGAATATTAAAAAATGAATTGGTTCATCATCGAAATTATAAAACAAGGGAAGAAGCTAAAGCAGATATTACAAAATACATAGAGCTATTTTATAATCAGCAGAGAACCCAGAAAGGATTGGATTTTAAGACACCAAATCAAATGGCAGAAGACTTTTACAAGATGGTTGCCTAGAATCTCCCAAGTGGAAGTGTCCTGATAATTCAGCGTATATCACCCATTAACGACGCCATTCGCAAGCTCTGGATAAATATAACCATATTCCTTCATATAGTTATACATTCCTGTTGGATCGTTTTTCTCGAGAAAACCTCTAGCTGTTTCTATACTCATTTCTTTTGGATGTTTCATTCTATTTTCCCCCTGTATTAAAAGAATTAATTAATTGTTCTGCATCTTGATAAATTTCTTGCCAATGAGGCAGTAACTCGCTATGAAAAAAGATCTTGATATAACTGGTATTCAACCCATAATTTGGTTGATGTGTATTAAATTCACATTTTGTTGATCCACTTTTAAAATAAAGACACATGATGGTTAGGCTTATCCCTTTACCTTTAATTTCCTGCCAGTACACTTTTTTTGTAGCATTGTCACCACTTTCAACTTCTATTTCATAGAGTCCCAAATCTGAGTTAAATGTTTTTTTTTCATCTATCCATACTTCACTCACCTCTTTTCCACTCGAAAAAATTCCTTTTCTTAAGTACTTTTTTAAAAAATCAAACTCATTAAAGAAGTCTTTATTGCCCCACTCCTTTTTCCAAACTGAGCGTTGGGTTAATGCTATTGTGATATCATTTTTATTCTCAGAATCTAATCTAAATCCTTCTCTAGAAGGTGTCATATCAGGCCATTTGACCTTTAAGTCAATACTTTTAATTTGATCATCACAACCTTTGGCATCATGCTCTTCTTTTATATTTTTCCCCCAATAATTGACGCCTTGATAAGTCACTCTTGCATAATGTAGGTATTGCTTATCAATGAGCATCTGCTGATCACCAAATTTTCCACAGGCATATAATCGTGCTTTGACTTTTTCAGGATCGTGCATACTGTCATAGCCATATATTAATAATGAAATGACCAAAACTATTGGTAATGAATAAAATATGACA
>NZ_JAXHPF010000002.1:0-360047 GCF_034187745.1 Acinetobacter faecalis
TTCAGCAGTTTCAGCAGTTTCAGCAGTTTCAGCAGTTTCAGCAGTTTCAGCAGTTTCAGCAGTTAACTTATTATCTTTCAAATATTTCTGCAAACTTGGTGACTGATAGATTGTTTTGCCATTTTCAAATTTTACAATTTTGTATTTTTTTAACAGCTCTACTAATATTTTTGCAACATCCTCTTCAACTTTCAAAATCGCTTTCAGCGAGTTTAATAATGTTTCTAACTTCGCAGGTCTCGAACCTTGCTTGTTTAGATATTCACAATATTGATAAATTAAAAATTCTATTTTTGTGTCCGCTTTTATCTCATTTAAAACATGAGGAGGAACTAAGGGTTTTTCATGAATAATCTTTGCTTCAAATTTTGCAATTTTCAAAAGATCAATCACATACTCCATTGAATGGTCATTCGACATAACTTCAAAAGAATACTCTTTAGCTGATACTTGAGTTGCTAGCTGACCCGCTATGAAAGCCAACCCAAAATCAGCTGCATCTTTCCCAACTCTTGGCATTTTTAAAACCTTTAATTTTCCATTCATAACAAATGGTGCAAGCTGTACCAGACCATCCAAACTAAAATTAACAGGTGATTTCGCATAAACTAAATAAACATATTGATACTGCGACAAATATTTTAATAATTCTTTTTCTGTTTTTTGCAAATTCTCAATATCAAGCAATAAAATTTTTTTCATATTCCCCTCAAAATATCAACCTATTCTCTAATTCAAAAACATCTCATGGCTGTACAAAATTTCATGTCCATTCCAATAAATATAGCCTTTATCTAAAAGCTCTTTAAGCAATAAACGAATATTCGATTGTGGAAATAATTGCTCCAACAAATCACGCAATTCATATATATCTTTAGGTTTATTAGACTTTAACTCTCGAAGTTTTTGTGCAACTTCCAATTGAACAGGATCAAGTACCGCAAAGTTTTTGAACAATCCGTTTTGTGCATTTTGAATGTCTGCATTTGCATTTAATTCATTTTCTGCTTGCGCTTTTTCCGCTTTAATATCGGCAATAAATTCCAATGCAGATTGCGTCAATTTTTCAGGTTCATCAATATTTTCTAAATCTAATAAAACCCATTGTTTTAAAACTTTCTTTCGAAATGAAATTTGATCTTCAAAATTTTTCACAAGTTTTAAATTAATCAACATGCCAATTAAGTGTTGTGCTTTTTCTGCTTCTACATTTAATACATTTAAAATTGAGTTTTTAAGTTTATCAATTGTATTTGGCTTACCGGACATTGTGTCCAAAACATCACAATATTGCTTAACAAAGATTAAATCTGGATTGTTCAAAATGGCTTGAACACTTGGCACAACTTGCTTGGTCACTTTTGTTGCAGAATTTTCTAATTCAACTTGAATTAAGCTACAACTAATATTTGAACTTTGTAGCATTAAAATAAGCATGTCACTGCTTGGGATTGCTGAAATAACTTCAACATGTGTATCTGCATCTAATAATGCTAATAACTGTCCAACCACAACAGCATATTCAAACTCTCGTTGTGATGCTTGAGGCGTGTCTAATACCACAACTTGACCGCTGCTAATCCAGCTTGCAAATTCGGTTAAATCTTCTAAAGCAAACTCAAATTTACCACTGCAATTAAATACATAGAGGGTTGAATAATGTTCAATCACTTTACGCAATAAAGATGCTGTTGGAATATTTTGCTCTAAATCGAATAGAACGACTTTTTGGCTCATAGATACAATTATGTTCAATAGTTAATTTTATTAGACAGATAAGCGCAAAAAAGGTCAAATAAAATTCGACCTGATATCGCTGTTTAAACCAAACAAGTTGTGAATAAAACAAAACTCATTAATAATGCGGTGGTTTGTTCGTCAATGGGTCAAACGGTGCAATTCCATCAGAAATATCTGATGCATCTACACGTTGATACAAAATCCGCATTTGTTTTTTTAAATCAGCAAGTTCTTGACCTTGAATAATCAATTGTTCATTCAACTGATCAACTAAATCATCTAAAAATGCAATTCGCACTTGCAAATCTTCAATGGGTGCGGAAAATGACGCCTGTTCATCAAGATTTTGTTGTTTAGTCACTTTACACTCCTCATGTAGGATTTTAGGAAACATTATGGCCTATATTACTTTAAGGGATGTCCAACTAGCGTTTGGCGGACCTGCCCTACTCGACGGCGCGAACTTCAGTTTAGAACGTGGCGAACGAGTGTGTTTAATCGGTCGTAATGGTGAGGGTAAGTCTACTTTACTTAAACTGATTGAGGGAACTTTATTACCAGATGCTGGTGAAGTTTCATTACAAAACGGCATTACAATTTCAATGCTTGCTCAAGATGTACCCATGGATTCTGGCAAAGTAGCCGATATTGTTGCAGATGGTGCAGGCGAAGCTGCCTCTGTTCTTCGTGCATATCACGAAGCAAGCGATGCTTGTGTACTTGGCGATATGGATGCATGTGAGCGCATGGGCGACTTACAGCATAAAATGGATCAGTTAGATGGCTGGTCTTTAGAAACAAAAGTAAACTCTATTTTAAGCAAAATGGGCTTAGACCCAGATGCAGACCTTGCAGATTTATCAGGTGGTCGTAAGCGTCGTGTACTTCTTGCACGTGCTTTGCTGACTCAACCAGACGTTCTATTACTAGACGAACCAACGAACCATTTGGATGTTGAAAGTATTGAATGGTTAGAGAAATTTTTGCTTGATCAAAATAACTTAACATTATTGTTCATTTCACATGACCGTTCATTTGTAGACAGCATTGCAACACGTATTGTAGAGCTTGACCGCGGTACTTTACGTAGCTTTGAGGGTAACTATTCACGTTACTTAGAGCTTAAAGCTCAACAAATGGAAGCTGAAGAAAAGCAAAATGCACTTTTTGATAAACGTCTTGCAGAAGAAGAAGTTTGGATTCGTCAAGGTATTAAAGCACGTCGTACTCGTAATGAAGGTCGTGTTCGTGCATTAAAAGAACTTCGTGAAGAGTCTAAAGCACGTCGTTCACAGCAAGGTAAAGTGAGCATGGCAACACAAGAAGCCAATCGCTCAGGTAAACTTGTATTTGATATCGAAAATCTTAGCGTTACCTTTGGCAACAATGCACCAATCATTAAAGATTTCTCGGCATTGGTTCTTCGTGGTGACCGAATTGGTTTAGTTGGTGACAACGGTGTTGGTAAAACAACATTAATCAAAGCAATTTTAGGTGAACTTGAACACGCAGGTTCTGTGAAAACAGGTACTCAGCTAGAAGTTGCTTATTTTGACCAATTACGTAACGCGCTCGATTTAGAAAAATCTGTAAAAGATAACGTATCTGAAGGTTCAGACTTTGTTGATGTAAATGGTGGTCGTCGCCATATTTACAGCTATTTACAAGATTTCTTATTCTCACCTGAACGTGCTCGTACACCTGTTAAAGCACTTTCTGGTGGTGAACGTAATCGTATTTTACTGGCGAAATTACTGCTTAAACCATCTAACTTAATTGTAATGGATGAGCCAACAAACGATTTAGATATGGTGACTTTAGAGTTACTCGAAGAAATGCTAGGTGGTTACAAAGGCACACTTCTATTGATTTCACATGACCGTGCATTCATGGATAACGTTGTAACTTCTACTTGGGTATTCGACGGTAAAGGTCAAATTGATGAATACATTGGTGGTTATCAAGATTACCTAGAGCAACGCCCTGATCAAACAGCTGTAGATCAAAAAAACGATGTAAAGAAAGCGCTTGCAAAAGCTGAAGCTGCAGTTCCTAAAAAAGCGAAGTTAAGCTATAAAGATCAACGTGCTTTAGAGCAATTACCTGCTGAAATGGAAGCTTTAGAAAAAGAGCAAGCTGAAATTAATGAACAACTTGCAGATGGTTCTATGTTTGTATCTGATGCAGACAAAGCAATGAAACTTTCTAATCGTTTAACTGAAATTGACGAGCTTTTGCTTGAAAAGTTAGAACAATGGGAAACACTTGAGAATTTAAGCAAAGGCAACTAAGCTTAATTTCTGATTCAAAAAGACATCTATGCCTTTGGTTTAGATGTCTTTTTATTTGCATAAATCAATCGTGTTAAACTACATCGAATTTTTAAGGTTACTTTGTTGCAATGAGTAAAAAGCCAGACTACAAACCAGGTGAATTTCAATGGTCATTTTTATTGCCCAAATATTGGGGAATATGGGTGGGTATTATCTTCCTGATGATTTTGGCAATTTTACCTTGGTCAATTCAGCACAGAATTGCCCGTGTATTAGGCTCAATTGCATTTAAAAGCTTAAAATCTCGCAAACAAACCACTATTCGCAATTTAGAATTATGTTTCCCTGAATGGTCTGAAGCTGAAGTTTTGGAGAAATCTGAGCAAGTCTTTATCGATCAAATGCTTGGAATTTTTGAAACACTAAATGCTTGGTACTGCCCAAAGTGGTTTGAAGGTCGAATAGAAATTGAAGGTTTGGAACATATTCAAAATGCTCAAGCACAAGGTAAAGGTGCACTCCTTTTAGGAACGCATTCTACCTTACTTGATGCTGGCGGTTATGTTTGTGCACAATATTTCGACCCAGATGTGGTTTATCGTCCACAGAATAATCCATTACTCGATATGTTGATTTACCGTTGTCGCTCAACTATTTATACCAATCAAATTGACCATGATGATATGCGTGGCTTAATTCGTCATTTAAAAAATGGACGTGCAATTTGGTATAGCCCTGACCAAGATTTCGGCTTGAAACAAGGCGTAATGGCACCTTTCTTTGGTGTTCCTGCTGCCACAGTTACAGCGCACCGTCGTTTATTAAAAATGACCAAAGCAGAAGCCATTCCGCTTTATTTCTATCGTGACGGTGATATTTCAGATCCAAAATATAAAGTTTTAATTGAACCACCTGTAGAAAACCTACCAAGTGATGATGAACTTGACGATGCGACTCGCACCAATTTAATTATTGAACGTCAGCTTCGTATAGCACCTACACAATATATGTGGTTCCACCGTCGTTTTAAAACACGTCCAAATGGTTCTGAAAGTTTATATTAATATTTAAAATTTATTACCCCTAAAAAACAACAACCCGAGTTCTACATCCTGTAAAACTCGGGCTATATGGGGTTGTGCTGTTCATGTATTTTTTATTTTATATTTGGTTATCCTAACCACACATCATTTCCTTGATGTTTTTCCTTCAGCTTGGTCTTCCTTAGTGGGACTATCCATTCCCGTTCCATGTGCTGATGTAGTAACAATAAGATTTTAACCTGAGTCTTCATAGCCTCTATCTCCTCAAAAGCTTGTAGGAGATTGACTACAAAGATATGTCTCCTGCATTTAAGATTTATAATCTTGCGCAATTTCATCTGTCACAATTTTTTCCTCTTTCTCTGCCTTTTCAATACCTTCTTGAATTGCCTCTTGTGCTTTTTCTTCATCTTCCTTAGTTTGCTCAAGCTCTTGTTGAACTTGTTCAAAAATTCGTCCTGTTTGCAAAACCACATAAATAGGAAAGTGATCTGAACCCATATGTTCTAAGCGTTTCATTTCCACCAAAGCAAAGTCCGTGCTATGAAATACATGATCGAGTGACCAACGAAGTAATGGATAATCTGCGTGGAAAGTATTGACATAATGACGTCCTACTCGCGGATCTAATAAACCGCTAATACGCTGAAATAACCGTGTTGTACGTGACCATGCAACATCATTTAAATCTCCCATAACAATGCAGCTTTCATCTAAATCTTTAATTTGATCACCCACAATAAGCAATTCAGCATCACGTAATTTAGAATCTTTTGCTTCTGTTGGGCTTGGTGGTTTCGGATGTAAACAATACAGCTGAACTTGATTACCCGAATCTAAAGTTACAGTCGTATGAATAGATGGAATTTCATCACTTAAAATAAATTTTACTTCTGTGTCGGATAATTTAAGTCGGCTATACAAATGCATTCCGTATAAATTATCTAATGGCACAGGAACTCGATATGGATAATTAGGCTCAATCACTTCTAATTGTTTTTGCCATACATCATCTGTTTCTAGCGTTAAAACAATATCAGGTTGATATTCTTTAATTTGAGCAATTAAAGCATCATATTTTTTATTGGGTGTCAGTACATTTGAAACCAATATTGAAATTTGTTTACTCGCATCGAGTTGTTCCTTACGAACTTGTTTTACCTGTTTTTTCCAAATAAAGGTATAAGGCAACACCATTTTTAGCTGATAAGCCAGTGCTGCAATTAAACCTATAAATATAATTTCACGCCAGATATCCCACGGTGAATCCCAACCCAGTAGTAAAATAAAAGCAATGATTCCGAGTACCAGTATTTGTAAGCGTGGAAAATCTGCACCACGAAACCACCACTCATCGCGAGGAATGAGCGACCAGAAGCTTAGCCAAATCACCACAACTGCTAATATCTCTATCCAGACCATAACTTTTCTCTTATATTCTTAATTTTTTATTGATTCATAAATTTATATCAATTTTCCATGTAACATAAACAAGTTATATTTCACAATATAAATGCTGTTTTCTTTGTGTAGCACTTGCAGTTACGTACTCTTTTGATACACTCAAACCCCCTTTTTTTTATTTTAACGCACCGAGGCAAAGTGACATGAAAGTAGGTCTGGTCGGTTGGCGCGGGATGGTTGGTTCTGTCCTTATGCAACGTATGGTTGAAGAGAATGATTTTGCTCATTTCGAGCCGTTCTATTTCTCTACCAGTAATGCAGGTGGTGAAGCCCCTGCGTTTGGCGGTAAAACTGCCCCAGCACTTATGGATGCGACAGACATTGATAGTCTGAAGCAAATGGATGTCATTATTACCTGCCAAGGTGGTGATTACACGTCTGAAGTTTTCCCTAAATTAAAAGCGGAAAACTGGGCTGGTTACTGGATTGATGCTGCATCTACATTACGTATGGATGATGAAGCAATTATTGTGCTCGATCCTGTAAACATGAATGTCATTAAAGATGGTTTAGTGAATGGCACTAAAACATTTGTAGGTGGTAACTGTACAGTTTCCCTTATGTTGATGGGTCTTGGTGGTTTATTCCAAAACAATTTAGTGGAATGGGCAACATCAATGACATATCAAGCAGCTTCTGGTGCAGGCGCGCAAAATATGCGTGAACTCATTAGCGGTATGGGCTACTTGTACAACAATACAAAAGATTTGTTAGATGACCCACGCTCACCAATTCTTGATATCGATTCAAAAATTGCTGAACTACAACGTGGCGAAGGCTTCCCATCTGCAAACTTTGGTGTGCCTTTAGCTGGTTCCCTCATTCCTTATATCGACAAACAGCTTGAAAGCGGTCAATCGAAAGAAGAATGGAAAGGCCAAGTTGAAACAAACAAAATCTTAGGCAATCAGCAAATTGTTCCTATTGATGGTCACTGTGTACGTATTGGTGCAATGCGTTGTCACTCTCAAGCATTAACATTGAAATTGAAAAAAGATGTTCCGCTTGATGAAATTGAAGATATGTTACGCAATGCAAACCAATGGGCTAAAGTTGTTCCAAATACACGTGAAGCGTCTATGACAGACCTTACTCCTGTTGCTGTAACAGGTACTTTAAGTGTTCCTGTAGGTCGTTTACGTAAGCTGAATATGGGTAAAGAGTACTTAGGTGCATTCACTGTTGGCGACCAATTACTTTGGGGTGCTGCTGAACCTTTACGTCGTATGCTTCGTATTTTAATTGACTTTAAAAGTGCTTAATCTCAATTAAAAACAAAAAAAAGCCGGTCATTCATGATCGGCTTTTTTATGACAGTTCACGGTAATTGTTTTACAAATAGTCAACAAATCGCTAATCTATAATTATAATTTCCGCTTTGCGATTGTGACCGAGCTAAAGATTAATATGACCACATATAACAAGTTAAAAATCGCGATTTTAGCAATTTTTGCATCACAAAATATTTATGCACTCAATGTCGACCCTGCCATTATTCAATCAAGTGCAGGCGAGCTACTTTATGCCGAATTAAATTTCCGTCAATCTGACATAAATACACCTCTTGAGGTAAGCCTCGCAAAACCAGAAGATTTAATGTCTATTGGTGCAACACATCAGCCTCCTGGACATTTAAACTTTTTCACCCGTAGAAATCCAAATGGTTCCGGTGTAATCACAATTACATCTTCTAGACCAATTATTGATTCTGAAATTAATATTATTGTTAAAATTAAAGAAGGCTCTACTACACGTTTACAGCAAATTAAAAAACCACTTGCTCGTAACAACACTTCTACAAACAGCAGAACGACATCCAAAGAAAATTCATTAACCCCTATTATGGTTGTTAATGAAAAAGATATTGCTTTAAATTTACCCACAAGTAGTACGTATGCACCACAAATAACAACACCATCAACTACAAAGTTTGAACCATTGAAGGTTACAAATACAGCTACTCAAGCACCGACTTTAACAACACCAGCACCTGTTGTATTTCAGTCTACTCCTTCTACCAATACACAGGAAATATTAACCAAATCAGCTCAGTCTGAAGAAACTATAGAGAAAATTACTCCTCCAGAACCCGTAAAAGCACAAAATACAGCTCCAAAGTCGGTGTCAGCTCAAAATATTCAAATTGCACCACCTATTCCACAATCAAACGTTTCTGCCGACCCTTTAGTTAAAAAGTTTGCAGATGCAGAACGTGAAAAGAAAGCTTTAAAAACAGAAAATAAACCTGAACCTAAAAAGGTTGAACCCACAACATTACCAAATAGTAATGACAAACACATAGTTCAAAGCAATGAATCTTTATGGGCAATTGCATCTAGAGTTGCTGGTGAACAAAATCGCTCTGTCAATTCTGTGATGCAACAAATTAAAGCCAATAATGAACATGCTTTTATTCAAGGTGATGCTAACCGCCTAAAGCGCGGGGTAACTTTAAATTTACAAGAAACATCAACTGACGATAATGCGCGTAAAGTAGCTAAAAATAAAGCAACACATCCTAAAACTAAACAGTCTGGAACGGCAAAATATCGTTTAAGCCAAGCAGAAATGAGTTTAGTTGCAGAGAGTGAAGACAACTCAGCGCACGGTTCTGCATCAAAAAATGCAAAAAGTAATGTAACTTCTCCAGAATTATCATCAAAGGTTATGACATCTCGAGAAAAAACCGTTAAATTACAGAGAAACGTAACTCAGTTAGAAATAGCATTGAATCAAAAGGATCATAGAATTCAATTATTGAATGCTCGTCTTGCTCAACTTCAACAACAGTTGAAAAATCAACAAGACGCAAAAAAATCTCATAACTAATTTGTTACACACCAAGTTTTCAAGGATTTGCCCTTACTAAAAAAGGCAATATCCATAAGGGGTATAGATATGCTGATGTATGTGATTCCACTCATCATTTTGATTGTCGTTTTACTTGTTGTCAAAAAGCGTCAAGATGCTCAAGAATCAGGTCAGCCTAAAAATAAAGGAAATACGAAAACTAAGGCTAAAAAATCAAGTTCTACACGTGTCCAAGCAAAACCAACAAAAATTGTTGAAGATGAAGTTGTTGAGCCTAAACAAACTCAGCCTCTTGCAACTGAAACACGTAAAAAAATTGAAACCTTAATTCAAGATCGTAATTTCTTTGCAGCAGAAGCTCAAATTAACCAAGCTTTAAAACGTGATAACTCTCAACACGAATTATATTTATTATTACTGGATGTCCATCTTGAACAAAAAGATGAATTTGCAGTT
Organism: Acinetobacter faecalis; assembly: GCF_034187745.1. Lineage (NCBI taxonomy): Bacteria > Pseudomonadati > Pseudomonadota > Gammaproteobacteria > Moraxellales > Moraxellaceae > Acinetobacter > Acinetobacter faecalis. The sequence continues at coordinate 9,788 of NZ_JAXHPF010000002.1, forward strand.
AATCAACTTTTAAGTCATATCAATGCCTTAGAATTGCATGAAATTGCACAAAAAGCTGAAGAGAAAGTTGCTACTGAAAAGTCTAAAGCTAAATCTAATGATTTTATTCAGTTTACACCTAGCCATGAGGAAACTGCCCAGCAGCCAGTAAAACCTGTAACTCATGACTCATTTTCAGATGATGCTTTTGATGCACTAATCAACAATCCATCTGAACCTGTTCAAACAATTACTGAAGAAAAACCTAAGTTTGAAAATACGGAGTTAGAGTTCACCACATCTTCTAGTTCCGAAGCCCAAGAAACTGTTGAACCTCTTGTAGAAAATAATACACTAGAATTTTCTACGGAATTTACGACAAACGAAATTCAACCACAAGTTGAAAAAAAGTCTGCTATTGATGAAATTAAACCTCTTGATTTTTCATTCACAATTTCAAGTAATGAAACAATTGAAGAAAAAGCAAGTGAACCAGTTCAAGCTAATGTAAATGATGAACCACAAAAATCGAATGAGTTTAATTTAGATTTTGTGATAGATCAAACACCTGCTGTAGAACCTGAACAACCAAACACTAAATTAGATGAACAACCTGAGTTCAGTTTCAATCTAGATTCTGCACCTGTTGTTGAAGATGTAAAAACAACTGAAGTAGAGCTTGAAAAAAGTTTCGATGCATCAGTTTTAGAAAATACTACACCAGCGCCTGTTGCTACAGAAACACCTATTGTTGCTGTATCTGATATAAATCTTGCAGATCCTTTAGTTCAATCATTCCCTTCTCTTTCAGAGGTTAATGAAGCTGAATTGAATTTAGACTTAGCTAAAAAATATATCGAGCTAGGTGCTTATGATGCTGCACGTGAAATTTTAACTGACAGCAACGTGAACTTTTCAGATGAACAACGTCAAGTTGCAGATCAATTACTGAATCAAATCGCATCTTTATAAAAAACGAATTACACTAAAGCAGTCATTATTGGCTGCTTTTTTTATGATGAAAAAAATTGCTTTGATTTATATGGGTGGAACTTTCGGCTGTGTTGGCGAACCATTAGCACCAATGCCTGCTGAAAAATTTATTCCATTATTACAACGAGTACTTCCGCCTCAATTTAATATTGAATGCTTTGTTTCGCCTATTATTAAAGACAGTAGTGCTTGCACCGCTGAGGATTGGCTGAAACTTGTAAAATACATTCAAGAATTACAACAAAATCAATATCAACATTTTGTGATTATTCACGGTACAGATACTTTAAGTTATGCAAGTGCTGTTCTAGCGCATTGCTTAGGAAATTCTGCAAGTGTTGTTCTTACTGGTAGCCAATATCCTCTGCTTAATGTAAATGGCAATGATACACGCGAATTTACAGATGCCACAGATAATCTTAATTTTGCATTAGATTCCGTTGCAAAATGCTCAAGTGGCGTTTACTTGGCTTTTCACCATCGTTTAATTCACGCTCAAACTGCGTTAAAACGACATACAACAGAACTTGATGCATTTACAGGGATAGATGCGAATCAGGCTATTTATGCAAATACAGAAGCATTTAAGATAGATGATCAGCTTATTTTTAAAGCTCAATGCTTTAATTGCCTGAATATTATGTGGCAACCCATTTCTATTGATGCACAAATCCAAAATTTAGAATTGTTTATTGAAAATCCACCACATGTATTAATTTTACAAGGATTTGGCACTGGAAATATTGCTGTGAATGACAAACTCATTCAGGTTTTAAAAAGTATTCAAGCAAAAAACTGTGCAGTGATTATTAATAGCCAAGTCCCTTTTGGCTCTCTCGATCAACGCTATGCCGTGAGTGAATGGATCACACATGCAAAATTTTTGGTAAGTAATAGCTTTAGTCATGCAGATCTTTATGCAAAAGCATTAAAAATGTATTTAAAATACGACTCCGTAGAACAATGGCATGACCATTGGATTGATTAAGGATTTGAGGTGAATATGCAACGTTTTGCAGTCGGTATTGAGTTTTCTGGCGTTCATTATAGAGGGTGGCAAACTCAACAAGCTGGCGTAGTAAGCGTGCAAGAAACCATTGAAACGGTTTTATCCAAAATTGCCAATGAACCCATTATGCTTCACGGCGCAGGTCGCACCGATGCAGGCGTGCATGCAACAAATATGGTTGCACATTTTGATACCAATGCCATTCGCCCAATTCGTGGTTGGTTGATGGGTGCAAATAGCACATTGCCTAAAGACATTTCTATCCAATGGATTAAAGAAATGGATTCAGATTTTCATGCGCGTTTTAAAGCACAAGCACGTCGCTATCGTTATGTCATTTATAATAATCCACAACGTCCTGCACTTTTACACAAGCAAGTTACTCATGTGTTTAACCCATTAAATGTTAAAAAAATGATGGAAGCGGCAAAAAAATTCGAAGGTACGCATAATTTTGAAAGCTTCCGTGCTGCTGCCTGCCAATCGAATCAACCTGTTCGTCATGTCACGCACTCAAGACTGATTCGACATGGTTGTTATTTAGTTTTAGATATTCAAGCCGATGGTTTCTTGCATCACATGGTCAGAAATATTGTGGGCTGTTTATTAGAAATTGGGCAAGGTATGTATGATGTTGATCATATAGATGAAATTTTTGCAGCAGAAGATCGTAAAGCTGCAGGTATTACTGCTCCGCCTGATGGCTTATATTTCATTCATGCAGATTATCCTGAACAATTTGATTTACCTAAAATACCTTTAGGACCACATTGGCTGAATATGCCCGAATAATAATCTCTCCTAACCTCCAACTCCCCTCCTGAGCAAAGCTTAAGCACTGCTTTAAGCTGAAGCGCAAGAAAGGAGGGACTTAGGATAAGAATTAACGTTGCTTTCTTTTTCTATATTCCACAGGTGTTTCATTTGTCCAACGCTTAAATGCGCGGTAAAACGTACTTGGCTCAGAAAAACCCGTTAAATAAACAATACGCTCTACACTTTCATTTGTTCCTGCCAATAAGCGTTTTGCTAAACGACAACGATAATCTGAAAGAATTTGCTGAAAGCTTGTATGCGCTTCACTTAATTGCGTACGTAAGCGTCTTGGTGTGATATTCAACTGCGAAGCAACTGTTTCTAAAGTTGTTTCACCACTTTCTAATGTAAAACCAATTGCACGTCTTACTTCACCCACCAAATCATAACGTGCAAGTTCTTGTAATTTTTCTAATGCTAATTGTTCATGCATATGAAAAAGTTCAGGCTCTGCTTGCCATAATTGATAATCTAAAATTGCAGGATCAAAATAAAGACGCGTTTCTTTTTGCCCTAAACTTACAGGGCATTCGTACACACGTAAATATTCATCGTCAGAAGCACCCTGACTAAAATTAAAATCGATATAGATGGGTTCGAAACGACCTTCAGTAATAAATTTAAAGAACCGAAGTACACCACTCATCGCACATTCAGAAAAATGCCGATTTACAATATTTTCAGCATGAGCTTGTATGCCATTGGTAAGGTAGCAACGTCCATCTTCAACCACCAATGTTGCATTAAATGCATCACTAATTAAACGCTGATATGCTAAGGCACGTTTTAAGCCCTCACCAAAATTCTCAGAAGAAATAAACAGATGTTCAATGACTTGCCCACGATATAGCGGTAAGTGTTCCCCTAAATGCAAACCAATATCTGTGTCACGACTGACTTCTTCTGCTGCCACCCAAAACGCATATTGGGCATTTAGTGGAGTACGATCATTGGCATCAACTTGACCTAAAGCAACACCTGCCTTTGTCAAAATTTCATCTGTAGGTAAACCAGCACGACGAATCGCTTGGTAGCCCAACCGCAGTATTACCGATGCATCTGTTTGCTGACTCACTCAAAAACCTTCCTTGTATGTTCTTCATTTATACTTAAAACATTCAAATTAGATTAACTGTGATTGACCAAACTGACAACAGAGCAACCCTTGTTTTATCAAAAAAACTTTAAACGCACTATTCGCTTATTTGATTGACAGATGACCATACTTCAAGGCTTAGAACCTTGTAATATGCAAAAAAATTGACTATAATTTGCGCCTTTCCAATTTGATACTCAGGTAGGCTATGGCCAATAAAGAGGAACTCATCGAGTTCGAAGGCGTTGTCACCGAAACGCTTCCTAATACTATGTTCCGTGTACGTTTAGAAAACGGTCACGAAGTGATTGCCCACATTTCTGGTAAAATGCGTAAACACTATATTCGTATTTTAACTGGCGACAGTGTTAAAGTTGAAATGACACCTTATGATTTAACTAAGGGTCGTATCACTTACCGTGCACGTTAAGTTTTAGCGATAGCAAAAAAAGTCACTGTGAAGTGGCTTTTTTTATATGTCTAAAAAATGAATGTCAAATATGTAAATATTGGCAAATTAATTTTCAATTAAAAAAATACTGAAATAAAAAAACGCAGCGAATACGCTGCGTTTTTTAATACACGTAAAACTTAGTTCAATGCAGATACAACTGCTTGACCCATTTCTACTGTACCTACTTTTGTATTGCCTTCAGACATAATGTCAGCAGTACGTAGACCTTGATCTAATACATTGCCTACAGCATCTTCAATTGCTTGAGCAGCAGCTTCTTCACGGAATGTATAACGAAGCATCATCGCAACAGATAAAATAGTTGCTAATGGGTTTGCAATGTTTTGACCTGCGATATCTGGTGCAGAACCATGACATGGCTCATACATCCCTTTACCTTCTTCATTTAAAGATGCAGATGGCAACATACCAATAGAACCTGTCAACATTGCAGCTTCATCAGACAAGATGTCACCAAACAGGTTAGAAGTCACAATTACATCAAACTGTTTAGGCGCACGTACCAATTGCATAGCAGCGTTATCTACATACATATGAGATAAGTCAATATTTGAATATTGCTCTTCTTTTAGTGCAGTTACTGTTTGCTTCCAAAGCTCAGTCACTTCAAGTACGTTTGCTTTATCTACAGAACATACTTTACCGCCACGTAAACCTGCTAATTCAAAAGCAACTTTAGCAATACGTTTAATTTCAGACTCAGAATAAACATCTGTGTTGAAACCTTGTTTTTCGCCATTTTCTAATTCACGAATACCACGTGGTTGACCGAAGTAAATACCACCTGTTAATTCACGAACAATTAGAATATCTAAACCAGCAACAATTTCAGGCTTTAAGCTAGAAGCATCTGCCAATTGTGGGTAAAGAATTGCAGGACGTAAGTTAGCGAATAAATTTAATTCACTACGAATTTTTAACAAACCACGTTCTGGACGAATTGAACGCTCAATTGTGTCCCACTTAGGACCACCAACAGCACCTAACAAAAGCGCATCAGCTTTTTTCGCTTGTTCTGCTGTCACTTCTGGATATGGTGAACCGTGTGCATCAATTGCAGCACCGCCCAATAAACCTTGTTCCCACGTCAAACCTAAGTTGAATTTTTCATTTACACGTGTAAGCACTTGTTCAGCAGCTTTTACGATTTCAGGACCAATGCCGTCACCCGGTAAAATCAATATATGTTTTGACATGAGTTTTTCCATTTTTAGTATCAATCTAAGATTGATGAAATATTAAAGTTTTTTCTCTGTAAACTCGCCAAGTCCACTCAAGACATTGTAAGGCTTACAGAAACGTCGAATCACTTTTTGCCCTTCTTTTAGATCTACACATAATGGCTCTGGTGCAGATACATTCAGAAGGCTACCGCTTACATTATTTCGTTTACGGTACATATTAAATGTGTATTTCTGATTTGCCTTAAAGTTATGTATGACATACAGCTTTTCAGCACGATCCTTAGACACTGGATAAAAACGAATAACCACTTCATGTTGCTTAGGTTGAACAGACAAATACACTTTGTTTGCATCTATGGCTTGCAGATTAATTCTGACAATTCCCTGTTCCATCGCATCTCGATTAATTCGATGGTTTCTTTCCTTTACAATGAAGGTTGGTCCCAAACGTTCAAATTCACACACCTCTACACCCGAGCAATAAAGTTTTGTATTCGCTTGTGTACTTGGTGTTTCCTGAATTTTTTTTAATCTAGCAGTGTCTAAGCTTTGGCAGGCTGCTAAAGTCATAACAGCACTGCACAATAAAATAATTTGACCAAAAGATTTTATTTTCATTTTAGACCAACCCAAGAATGTCAAATTCATAATAGAAATTATTATGCTTTGATATTATCAAGAGTTAAAGCATTAAACTACGATAAAATCTTTGAAAAATTAGCCCTTAATTTCACTAAAAACCCAAGGGCGTGATGCTTTAGTTTTTTCTTCATAAGCACGAATATCATCGCTTGCTTGTAAAGTTAAACCAATATCATCCAAACCATTCAATAAACAATGTTTACGGAATGGATCAACTTCAAATTTAAAGCTTTCACCACTTGGTGTACGTACTTCTTGTGCTTCAAGGTCAATCGTTAATTGATAGCCTTCAGTTGCAAAACATTCTTTAAATAATTGATCAACAATCTCTTCAGATAAGATCACAGGCAACATGCCATTTTTAAAGCTGTTATTAAAGAAGATATCTGCATAACTTGGTGCAATTACAGTACGGAAACCATATTCTTCCAATGCCCACGGCGCATGTTCACGGCTTGAGCCACAACCAAAGTTAGCACGTGAAATTAAGATTGAAGCACCTTGATAACGTGGTTGGTTCAACGCAAAATCTGGGTTTTTAGGACGCTTAGAGTTATCTAAACCTAAATAACCTTCATCCAAATAACGTAATTCATCAAATAAGTTTTCGCCAAAACCAGTACGCTTAATTGATTTCAAAAACTGCTTTGGAATAATTAAATCTGTATCAACGTTAGCACGGTCTAATGGTGCAACAATACCTTGTTCAACGGTATAAGCTTTCATCTTTTAGCTCCTATTAGAATGTACGAACATCAACAAAATGACCTGCAATTGCAGCAGCAGCTGCCATTGCTGGACTCACCAAATGCGTACGACCGCCATTACCCTGACGACCTTCGAAGTTACGGTTTGAAGTCGATGCACAATGCTCACCTGGTTGTAATTTGTCAGCATTCATAGCTAAACACATTGAACAACCTGGCTCACGCCATTCAAAACCAGCTTCCATTAAAATTTTGTCTAAGCCTTCAGCTTCTGCTTGTGCTTTCACCAAACCTGAACCTGGAACAACCATCGCTTGTTTAATAGATGATGCTACTTTTTTGCCTTTCGCAACTTCAGCAGCAGCACGAATATCTTCAATACGTGAGTTTGTGCAAGAGCCAATAAATACGCGGTCTAATTGAATATCAGACAATGCCTGACCTGCATTTAAGCCCATGTAGTTATAAGCACGTGTCCAATCGTTACGCTGAACCTCATCTTTCGCTTGTTCTAAAGTTGGAACAGCTTGAGAAACAGGAATTACCATCTCAGGAGAAGTTCCCCAAGATACTTGTGGCTCAATCTCTTCACCTTGTAATACAACAACTGTATCGAAGTGTGCATCTTCATCAGAATGTAAAGTATTCCAATACGCAACCGCTTGATCCCATTGCTCGCCTTTTGGTGCATAAGGACGATTTTTTACGTACTCAATAGTTTTTTCATCAACAGCAACCATACCAACACGCGCACCACCTTCGATTGCCATGTTACATACAGTCATACGACCTTCAATCGACATATCACGGAAAACTTGACCACCAAATTCAATCGCGTGCCCCGTACCACCTGCGGTACCAATTTTTCCAATAATTGCCAATACAACGTCTTTTGAAGTCACGCCTTGACCTAATTTACCGTCAACACGCACCAACATGTTTTTCATTTTCTTTTGAACTAAGCATTGGGTAGCCAATACATGTTCAACTTCTGACGTACCAATACCATGTGCTAAACAACCAAAAGCACCATGCGTAGCAGTATGTGAATCACCACAAACCACTGTCATACCCGGCAAAGTTAAACCTTGTTCAGGTCCAACAACATGCGCAATACCTTGACGCACATCATTAATATCAAACTGAACAACATTAAACGTTTTACAGTTGTCATCTAAAGTTTGTACTTGAATACGTGAAGTATCATCTTCAATACCTGAAATACCTTCAGAACGTTCTTTTTTCGATGTAGGAACATTATGGTCAGGTGTTGCAACGTTAGCGCTTAAACGCCAAGGTTTACGACCTGCAAGTTGTAAGCCTTCAAATGCCTGTGGAGATGTTACTTCATGCAATAAATGACGATCTATATAAAGTAAAGCCGAACCATCATCACGTTGTTTTACTAAGTGGTCATCCCACAATTTATCGTACAATGTCTTTGCTTTTTGGATTTCGCCTGCCATGTCGATTGACTCCACTGGACTGGGTATATTTTTGGATTAATTTGATTATAGCCTGCATATGATATAAATCTAATTTATCATTTTTATTAGTTCAAAAACTTTTAGGAATGCAAAATTTAATTTCCCATCCTTTCTTATTTCTTCACTTTTACAAGCAAAAAATATAGACAAATAATGACTTTTAACTGCATTTTTATTAATACTAAAAAACATTAAAAATCACATCAAGTATTTGTATTAATTTAATATTTACAATTAAAAAAACTGCTAAATAATTAATCTCATAAAAACTTAACTTTATCTTCATCATCTATTAAAAATTTCTATACATGAGTATACTCGTTGCAGAAAATTATTTTATATAGCCTCTAAATTTTTAGCTAAAAGCTACTTTTTTATAGAGGAAAATGACAGGACATTTATGAAAGCGTATTTAGACCTACTACAACATATCCTAGACAACGGTGGCGATAAAGGTGATCGCACGGGTACAGGTACACGTTCTGTATTCGGTCACCAAATGCGTTTTGACCTTTCTAAAGGCTTCCCGCTTTTAACCACCAAAAAAGTACATTTCCGCTCAATTGTTATTGAGCTACTTTGGTTCCTTAAAGGCGATACTAACGTTAAATATTTACAAGACAACAAAGTAAGTATTTGGGATGAATGGTGTACGGCAGAACAAACTGCACGTTTTGGTCGTCCTGAAGGCGAACTTGGTCCTGTTTACGGTCACCAATGGCGTAACTTTGGCGGCACAAAAAAAGAAAATGGTTTATATGAGCAAGATGGTTTCGACCAAATTAAATGGCTTATTAATGAAATAAAAACGAATCCAAACTCACGTCGTTTAATTGTGTCTGGTTGGAACCCAAACGAAGCAGGTCAGGTTGCATTACCGCCTTGCCACACATTGTTCCAATTCTTTGTTCACAATGGAAAATTGTCTTGTCAGCTTTATCAACGTAGTGCAGATGTGTTCTTAGGTGTACCATTTAATATTGCAAGTTATGCCTTACTTACACACATGATTGCGCAAGTTTGTGACTTAGACGTTGGCGATTTTGTTTGGACTGGTGGCGATACACATTTATATGCAAACCATTTTGAACAAACCAAATTACAACTTAGCCGTGAACCTTTGCCTTTATGTCAATTAAAGCTTAATCCTGAAATTAAAGATATTTTTGACTTTAAATTTGAAGATATTGAAATTGTAGGTTATGAATCACATGCAGGTATTAAAGCGCCTGTAGCGGTTTAATTTTTATAAAATAATCCCCTAAATCCCCCTTTTGTAAAAGGGGGAGTTTTTATATAGACCTTTTGATTTAATAAAGGGAAAATTAGGACGGATTCAAAGGGTTAAAGTCTTATGTCATTTCAAAATTTAGAAGTTGTTCACGTAGTTGCAATGGATCAGAAACACTGCATTGGTAAAGGTAATGACTTACCTTGGCATATTTCTGCAGACCTCAAACACTTCAAAGAAATTACCCAAGGTGGCGTTGTAGTCATGGGACGTAAAACCCTAGAATCTATGGGGCGTACACTACCAAAGCGTGTGAACTGGATTATTACCCGAGATACAAATTGGGCTTTTGAAGGCACTAAAGTTGCTTACAGCATTGAAGATGCATTAACTCAAGCTGTTGAAGATGTAAAAGCATCAGAAAAACCTGACACAGTATTTATTATTGGTGGCGGTGAAATTTTCAAACAAACCATTGGTATTGCAGACCGTTTAGAACTCACTCATGTAGAGCTTGATGTTCAAGGTGACGCACACTATCCAGAAATTCCAGATAACTTTATGAAAGTTGCTTCTGAAAAACATATAGACGACAAAACAGGTATTGCTTTTGAGTTCGCAACTTACCGAAAATAAAGATAATTATTTTTATAAAATAGACGCCATATGCAAAATATTGGTAAAAAACAAAATTCAAAGAAACTGGGAATGACCATCGCTCATTCCCTTTTTAATCTATTTGTTCTTTTTAGCTCCATATGGCTATGCATGGCAATTTGGTTTCAAGAACCCATTAGCCCACTTTTTAGCAAAATTATTATTGGTTTTTGGATTGTTTTTGCACTGAGTATTTTAGGTATTCATTTTTGTAAAAAATTTTTAAGTCGAACAAAAAGCATCCTCATTTATTCTTTTACCTTTTTATGCGCCTTAATTTGGTATTTCAGCATCCCACCACTTCAAGACCGTGAATGGAATCCCGACGTTGCAAAATCACTAAGTTTTGAACAACGCGGTGATATTGTTACGCTTCATAATGTTCGAAATTTCACATGGCGTACAGAACAAGACTTTGACGAAAAATGGGAAACACGCACCTTTAATTTAAATGATCTTTCAGGTGTAAATATCATTACATCTTATTGGATGGGGCCAGAAATTGCTCACACGCTGGTCAGTTTCGATTTTAAAAATAGTGCGCCTTTAACGTTTTCAATTGAAATTCGCAAAGAAAAAACTGAAGACTTTTCTGCACTTGGCGGTTTTTTTAGAAAGTTTGAATTAAGCCTAATTGCAGCAGATGAAAAAGATATTATTTATACGCGTAGCAACGTTCGCGGTGAACAAGTTTATTTTTTTCCTGTCGCAATGCCTAAACCTGAAATGCGTGCATTATTTGAAGAGTACTTAAAGAAATCTGCCAAATTAGAACAAGAAGCTAAATGGTACAACACACTTACAAGCAACTGCACCACGCTTGTTTTTGACATGATTCAATCAGTTTCAAACAATCAATTACCTGTCGATTATCGTCTTCTTGCTTCTGGCTACTTACCTAATTATTTATACGACTTGAATGCTCTTAACCACGATTGGTCTATGAAAACTTGGTATGAAAAAGCACATGTAAATCCAAAAGTAAAAAATATAGATGATTTAACGAGTGAAAAGTACTCAAAAATTATTCGAGAGCAACTACTCAAACCAAAGTCACAAGCAGATTAAAACAAGAAGCCTATAAATTTGTAAAATTTATATACAAATAATTGCATAAGTTTCTAATTTTTTTAGTTATATTAATTAAATCAATTCATAAGGACATTTAAAAATGTTGAAAAAATTCTTAGCAGTTTCGCTTTTAGGTTCAACATTGGCTTTCGTTGGTTGCCAATCATTACCACAATTACCAGGGACAACAGCAAACCTTAATCAATTACAAAACAAAACTTGGGTTGCAACTAAAATTGGTAGTGCAGCACTTATCACAAATCCTTCAGAACGTAATATTGCAAGCTTACAGTTTGATGAAGCAACTAAGCGTGTAACAGGTTCAGATGGCTGTAACCGCCTAATGGGTTCTTTCGACGCTGGTAAAAACTCAATTTCTTTCAGCCAAGTTGCAACAACACGTATGGCTTGCCTAAATAATTCAAATGTTGATCAACTGTTCAACAAAGCTTTAGCGCAAGTAACAAACTACAAAGTAGAAGGTAAAACTTTATCTTTACTAGATGCTCAAGGCACAACAATGATTCAATTTGAAAGCGCAATTCAACCGCGTTAATCAAATAAAAAGAGCCTGCTTTATGCAGGCTTTTTTTGTATCTATTTATATGAATAATATTGTAAACATTCAAAACTTCCCCATATATTTAAACAATATAAATATTTAGGATAATTTCATGCAAAAAGCATTATTTGGTGGTGGATGTTTTTGGTGTACAGAAGCTGTTTTCTTGCAGCTTAAAGGGGTAACACACAGCACAAGCGGCTATGCAGGCGGACATACAACAAACCCAACTTATGATGATATTTGCCGTGGCGATACCAACCATGCTGAAGTTATTTTAGTCGAGTTTGATGAAACTCAAATTTCATATGAACAACTGCTAAATGTATTTTTTGCGATTCACGACCCTACAACGCTAAACCGTCAGGGCAACGATGTCGGCACACAATATCGCTCTGTAATTTATTATTTTAATGATGAGCAAAAGCTACAAGCAGAAAAAATGATTCAATCTTTAAAAGATGAAGATTTGAATATTGTGACGGAGCTTAGCCCAGTTCCAACTTTCTATCCTGCTGAAGAATATCATCAAAACTATTTTGCAAAAAATCCTACGCAAGGCTACTGCAACTTTGCCATTCCACCTAAATTATTAAAATTAAGCAGTAAATTTTCAGATTTACTTAAATAATCTATATGCACATTATTTAAAATGTCACGCAATAAAAAGGACTGCACATGCAGTCCTTTTTAACACCTTAGATTCTTAGATGAAATACTTAAGCTTTCACTTCCGTGTGCCAAACATAATCTTGTGCTTGACCTTTTAACGTCATTTTTAAACGATCACCTTTTGCAAGTGCAGCAACACCAGCAGGCGTACCCGTCATCACCACATCACCAGCTTCTAAAGTAAATACTTGGCTAATATCTACAAGTAAAGAACCAATATCAAAAATTAAGAAAGATGTATCGCCTTTTTGACGCAACTCATCATTAATATGAAGTGTGTAATGCACATCATCCCAATTTTGAACTTCAGAAGCATCAATCCAATCTGCAAGAATACATGAACCATCAAATGCTTTCGCACGTTCCCAAGGATGACCTTTCTTTTTCAAATCATCTTGTACATCACGCAAGGTTAAATCTAAACCCAAAGTCATTGCACCAATTGCTTCTAATGCTTTCTTCGGGTCTGTTTCCGCTTTTAAAGTGCGGTCAATACGTAAAGTCAGTTCGCACTCATAATGACAACTTCCCCAGTCAGAGTTCCACGAAATACCCTCTTCCAACGAAATTAAACTGCTTGGTGGCTTCATAAACAAAACAGGACGATCAGGAATTGTATTTCCTAATTCTCTCGCATGATCTGCATAACTACGACCGACACAAACAATTTTAGATGGACGTGTATTCATGATGTTCCTTTTCTATCACTGAGGTTAAATTATTTTTTATTAAAAGTATTTTCAAAGATGGTTTTGTCTGCCGAATCATTAATTGCACGCTTTGGCACAATGATCACAGTTTTGTTTTTAAGCTCAAGCATATATGTCAATTTACCACTGGCAAAATTTTGCACATCGGTATAATTCACAGTTGCTTTACGACCATTTGCATATAAATCTGCATAGTCTTGATATAAATCCAAACCTTGCTCGCTTTTACCAAACTGATATTTCACAAATTGGCGCTTAAACATCATCGGTAAAAACCAGTAGCGCATAAATAATTGTAATAATAAAAATACTGCACCCAAAGCAACATAATAACGCCCAACACCCTCAAAGCCTAAATAAAAGCCCCAAATCATAATACCAAGGCTTACAGCAGGCGTAATGAAACGTGTAAATTGCTTTTTACCAAAAGTCGCAAGTGCGAAACCATCTTGCGATTCTTCTAAGTTTAGAAAATAACGTAAAGATAAAGTAGGCTTAGTTTCAGACATCTATGCATCATCAATATTTTATAAAGTGAGCTAAATATTACACCAGAACTATGGCGATCTTATGTTTTTATATGCTAAACATTTAGCTAATTGAGCAACAGTTTTTATTTTTATAAATTTCAGGCACAAAAAAACTGCAACAAGTGCAGTTTCTTTCTAATTTTACATCGTTAAGATGATCAAGTTGGTGCGCTCAGAGAGATTCGAACTCCCGACCCCTTAGTTCGTAGCCAAGTGCTCTATCCAGCTGAGCTATGAGCGCGACGTCTTGATGTGACGCATTATACGTGATAAATCAAAGATGTTAAGCCTTATTTCTAAAATAAGTTTTCAAGTGTTTAGTAATTATTCGATATGCGCTTTTATGCACAATCTTTCATCTATTTTACAATTTTAAGCAATTCACATATTTATTTTATAAGTTAAAAAATAAAAATTCCGAGCTAATAAACCTAATCTTCAAAATTTACAGACACAAAAAAACCGCAACATGTGCGGTTCTTTATTTTAAACACTTGCAATAATGTTTAAGTTGGTGCGCTCAGAGAGATTCGAACTCCCGACCCCTTAGTTCGTAGCCAAGTGCTCTATCCAGCTGAGCTATGAGCGCGTACCTGAGTGTCTTTCGACTTCGTTCACGATTAACTTGATTGGTGCGCTCAGAGAGATTCGAACTCCCGACCCCTTAGTTCGTAGCCAAGTGCTCTATCCAGCTGAGCTATGAGCGCATTTCAAGTTATTCGTTGGCGGTGAGAGAGGGATTCGAACCCTCGATACAGTTACCCGTATGCATCCTTAGCAGGGATGTGGTTTCAGCCACTCACCCATCTCACCGTAACGAGGCGCCATAATACAAAGATAATGAAATTACTGCAAGCCTAGTCTTTATATATTTTTCATATTTTCGATCAATTAAATACTTTTTAAACAATTTAATGTTTATTTTCTAAATTTTGGTTGTTTTTTGATATTTTAAAATCTGTTTACACAAATTATTTTATAAAATCCGACTGAATGCACAATATTGTCATCAATTGCGTGCAGTATTTCCTTGCATGACTTATGCTAAACCTATTCTTCTAACTTGAAGTCATAGATATTATGAAAAATTGGGTCGATCCTGAAGCGAAAGCAGAAGCTGAACGTTACGAAAATCCCATTCCAAGCCGTACTCTCATTACTGAGACTATTGAAAAACAAGCTACGCCTTTATCTCATGCAGATTTAGTCGAGCATTTTAAAATTGTAGATCAAA
The DNA here is from genome assembly GCF_034187745.1 of Acinetobacter faecalis. Lineage (NCBI taxonomy): Bacteria > Pseudomonadati > Pseudomonadota > Gammaproteobacteria > Moraxellales > Moraxellaceae > Acinetobacter > Acinetobacter faecalis. The sequence continues at coordinate 24,843 of NZ_JAXHPF010000002.1, forward strand.
AAAGTATTGATGCTTTAAGCCATCGTTTAATTGCAATGGTGCGTGACGGTCAACTCATGAAAGATGGGTTTAAGTTCCAAATTGCAGAAGAACAACCTGTTCACGAAGCAACTGTCTATATCAATTCAAAAGGTATGGGTAACGCAAATATTTCAGGTCATGATGATTTATTGCTTCCTGAGCGTGAACTTCGCCTTGTGTTTAATGGCGATCGCGTTAAAGTGCGCCAAACATCTGTAGATCGTAAAGGTAAAGCTTGGGGCTTTATTACAGAAGTTGTGCAACATCGTGTGAAACAAATTATTGGTAAATTGGCTGTGCATGAAGGCGAATATTTCATTCAACCTTCAAATCCAAATGCACATCAACCTATTACTTTAGAAAAAGAACTGATTGAACATGCAAAAGTGAATGTTGGTGATTCTTTACGTGTAGAGCTAGACAGCTATCCAACACGTGAAGAATTTGCAACAGGTCATATTGTTCAATCTATGGCAGATAAAGCAGATACGGAAATTATTATTCCGCAAACTATTTTAGAATTTGGTTTGCCGTATGAATTCCCTGCTGAAGTGATTGAGGATGCTGAAAACTTCAAAGAACCAACTGCACAAGACCGAAAAGATCGTATCGATTTACGTGATTTACCATTAGTCACTATTGATGGTGAAGATGCTCGCGACTTCGATGATGCTGTATATGCAGAAAAACGTCCAGGTGGCGGTTATCGTGTTGTTGTTGCTATTGCCGATGTGAGCCATTACGTGCGCACAGGCAAGCCACTAGACGATGAAGCACAAGAACGTGGTACTTCTGTGTATTTCCCTCATTTCGTTCTACCAATGCTTCCTGAAGCACTTTCAAATGGCTTATGTTCATTAAATCCAGATGTTGACCGCCTATGCATGGTGTGTGATTTAAAATTATCACGTGCAGGTCGAGTAACTGGTTATGAATTCTATCCATCTGTTATGCATTCAAAAGCACGTTTAACCTATGACAAAGTTGCCCAATATTTTGATGGCGACAGCAGTGCAATTACAGAAGATCGTGATGTTCGCAAATCGTTAAATACATTGTTCCAGTTATATCAAGTTCTAAAAGGCTTACGTGCAGAACGTCATGCTATGGAATTTGAAACTATTGAAACGTATATGACCTTTGATGAGTTAGGCGGCATTAATCAAATCTTGCCACGTAGCCGTAACGATGCACATAAACTAATTGAAGAGTGCATGTTGCTTGCCAACGTAGCAGCAGCAGAATATGCATTAAAAAATGAAATTCCAATGCTCTATCGTATTCATGAGCCACCAGAATTTTCACGCATTCAAAAAGTTCGCGACTTTGTAAAATTATTAGGTTTGCAATTCCCAGAACAACCTACACAAGCAGACTATCAAGCTGTTATTGAAGCAACCAAAGACCGTATTGATGCACCAAGCATTCATGCCGTACTTTTACGCTCAATGATGCAAGCTTACTATGGTCCAAATAACGCAGGTCACTTCGGTTTAGCATACGATGCATATACGCATTTCACATCGCCAATTCGTCGCTATCCTGACTTGTTACTTCATAGAGCAATCAAAGCGCACTTAAAACAAAAGCCATCTCCACTTTCAGGTGGTGCTTTAGAAGAAGCAGGAACACATTTTTCTGCAACCGAACGTCGTGCAGATGAAGCATCTCGCTCTGTAACCACATGGTTGAAATGCCACTACATGCATCAGCACTTAGGTGAAGAATTTGTAGGTGTTATTTCTGCCGTTGCAGAGTTTGGTCTATTTGTAACATTAAAAGACCTTTATGTTGATGGCATGATTCACGTAAGCCAATTGGGCGATGACTTCTTTATCTTCGATCAAGCAAGTCAAAGTTTGGTGGGTCAAGGTCGTGGGCAAACGTTTAGCTTAGGCGATGAAGTTAAAATTAAAGTTGCAGCAGTAAACTTGGAAGATCGTAAGATTGACTTTGAATTGCTTCAACAATTAACGCATGCAGGTCGAACTATTCGTAGCCGTGCACCAAGAGTTGCAGCAAAAGCCCCTCCTCACACTAAAGAAGAAGTTTTTGGTGAACGTCCAAAAACTGTGTCTAGCGAAGATGGTGAAAAACCGCTTCGTAAGAAAAAAGCTAAAGGTCAGCCAAGCTCTTATACAAAGCCAACGAAAAAATCGGCTGAAAAAATAGAGAAAGCGAAGGCGAAGAAAAAAGCCAAAGCAAAAAAGAAAAAATCTAATGCGAAAGCAAAAATAGATTAATTCTTAAAACTAAAAAAGAGCGCTTCGGCGCTCTTTTTTATCTATAAAAAGTAAATCTAAATGATTAATTCAAGTAAAGCGTATAAATCTTCTTGATTTATCTTCCTACCGCCCTTACATCTACTATTAACTTAGAAAATTTATGGCGCATTGCGATGACTTTAGAAAAGGCAACTTTGCCAGTACCACAGTTCGATCAAATTACACTTGAATCATTAAAACAAAATATTGAACACGCCATTCAACAAGGACAAAGCTTCTTAAAAGCTCTTACAGAAGTTCCTGCATCTACAAATGAACAACTTGCAACACTCGATCAAGTTGATGCGCTTGAAAATAATATGAGTGAAGCTTGGGGTGTTTTATCGCACCTTAATGCAGTTATGAACAACACAGAAACACGTGAAGTTTATCAAGCATTACTTCCTTCTTTAAGTGAATATTACACAGAGCTTGGTCAGCACACTGCGCTTTATCAAACTTATCAAAATGTGCATGATTCTGCGAATTTTGAGACACTTTCTGAAGCACAACAAAGTGCTATTAAACTTGCCTTACGTGACTTCAAACTTTCAGGTGTTGCGTTAGAGGGCGAAGCAAAAAAACGTTATGCAGAAATTTCTGCACGTTTATCTCAACTATCATCTGACTTTTCAAACCATGTGTTAGATGCAACACAAGCTTACTTCAAAGCACTTTCTGAAGATCAACTTAAAGGCTTGCCGCAAAGCAGTGTTGAACTATTAAAACAATATGGTCAACAACGTGAGTTAGAACAAGCTGTCGCAACTTTAGATATTCCATCTTATCTTGCGATTATGACGTATGCCGAAAACCGCGAATTACGTGAAGAGCTTTATAAAGCCTATACAACACGTGCATCAGAAATGAGTGATCATCCTGAATTTGACAATACAGCGGTGATGGAAGAAATTCTAAGTTTACGTCAAGAAATGGCGCAACTTCTTGGTTTCCAAAACTATGCAGAACTTTCTCTTGCAAGCAAAATGGCACCAGATGTTGAAACTGTAGATAAATTCCTTATCGATTTAGCAGAACATGCACGCGCACCTGCGGAAAAAGAAATTGCTGAATTAAAAGCTATTGCATCTGAAGATGGTATTTCAAATTTAGAACCTTGGGATACCACTTACTACTCAGAAAAACTCAAAGTTCAACAATTTAATCTTTCACAAGAAGCATTAAAACCCTACTTCCCTGCACCTAAAATTTTGCAAGGCTTATTCAGCATTGTGAATCGTCTTTATGGCATCAATATTGTGGAACGCCAAGCACCTGTTTGGCATGAAGATGCACGCTATTTTGAACTGGAAGATCAAGGTAAAGTTGTTGGTGGCTTCTACTTCGATCTTTATGCACGTAGCGGAAAACGTGGCGGTGCATGGATGAGTGGCTTCCGTTCTCGCATGCAAACAAGCAACGGTTTACAAAACCCAATTTGCTACATGGTGTGTAACTTCACTCCACCTGTGGGCGACCAACCTGCGCTATTAACCCATGATGAAGTGATTACCCTATTCCATGAATTTGGACATGGCTTACATCACATGTTAACTGAAGTAGACAATATTTCTGTTGCAGGTACACATGGCGTAGCGTGGGATGCTGTGGAGCTTCCAAGCCAATTTATGGAGTTTTGGGCTTGGGATCATGAAAGTTTAGATTTGCTCAGCGAACATATCGAAACCAAAGAAACTTTATCTAAAGAACTTTTAAAAGCGCTCTTAAATGCACGTTTCTTCCAATCTGGTATGCAAACCTTACGTCAAATTGAATTCGCCTTATTTGACTTAAATATTCATAAAGCCAATCCTGCTTTAAATGCGGCAAACATCCAAGCAACTATGGATGATATTCGCTATAAATATTCAGTTGCGCCTACAGCATCTTATAATCGCTTCCAACATGGTTTTAGTCATATTTTTGCAGGTGGTTATGCTGCGGGTTATTACTCTTATAAATGGGCAGAGGTTTTAGCTAGTGATGCCTTTGATCGTTTCGAGCAAGATGGCATTTTCAACACAGAAACAGGAAAACAGTTTAGAAAGTTTATTCTAGCAGTTGGCGGAAAAGACCAAGCACTTGATGCATTTATCAATTTCCGAAAACGTGAGCCGAAAATTGATGCATTATTACGTCATCAAGGTTGGACGAATGCCTAGTAAAATCTTAAACTACCTGTCTTAGTTTAAATTTAGGTAAGTATGATGACTCTTAAGCGTCGTTTCATCGCTGGTGCAAAATGCCCAAAATGTCAGGCCTTAGACCGTGTTGTCATGCTTACTTCTGGTGATAATGAGTGGATTGAATGTATTGATTGTGGCTATAGCGAAAACCGCCCGACTCATATTGATGAGCCTGAGGTTCCAGCTATTCCCGATGATATTGGGGTAATACAATTCAAACCACGTCAAAAATAATGACAGGATTGACCACATGGCAATAGAAGAAACAAAGAATTCAAAAAAAATATTGGGAATTATTGGTTTTTTACTTCTCATTATTGCGGGTATTTTTGCTTATTTAAATTTTTCATCTAAGCAAGATGAAAACCCAAGTGATAACACATCACCTGCTTCTGAAGCTATTGCACTCAATAAGACGAATGAAATACCTGCAAGTGAAATTATTACTCTTGAGGAAAGTAGTTCAGTTTTAGTTTCTGAAGATATTCTTAAAGAAGCTGTTCCTGAAAATGCATCTTTAGCAAAAGAAGAAGTTGCTAAATTAGATGATATTCAAAGCCAGCTAAAAGAACAGGAAGATCTTTTGAAAGCACAACATTCAGATGCTGACCAACTTATTCAGCTAAAAGAAGAACAAATCAAATTACTTGAAGCACAACTTACTGAATCGAAATAAATTATCATTTATAGATAATTCGGCTAGAATAATTAAAACCCATTCTAGCCTTTTTTATGACCAATGTTTCTTCAAAGCAGAATCTTCCAATCGCGATTCTTTGCTTAACCTGTTCAGCACTTCTCTTTTCACTCATGGGTGTTTGTATTCGTTATGCGTCTTATACAGTAGATAACGCAACAGTTGTATTCTTTAGAAATATTGTTGGCCTATGTATTTTCATACCCTTCATCATAAAATATGGTTCTGCATTTTTTAAAACTGAAAAACTTTGGATGCATACTTGGCGCTCAATCATTGGGCTTATAGCAATGTATGGTTTCTTTTATGCAATTGCTCATTTAAAGCTTTCAAATGCAATGGTGTTTTCTTATTCATCTCCAATTTTTATTCCATTAATAGCATGGCTTTTTTTGAAAGAGAAAATTACCAAAACAATGCTTTTAGCTGCGGTTATTGGATTGTTTGGCGTACTTTTTGTTGCAAAACCAGATGCAGGCTTATTTAATTTACTCTCTATCATCGGACTAGTTTCAAGCTTTCTAGCCGCAATGGCATTTGTAACTGTACGAGCATTAACTGCAACAGAACCACCTGAACGTATTGTTTTCTATTTTTGCTTTTTCGGCACAATAATCTCATCAATTCCTATGTTTTTTGTCTGGCGCCCATACACCCATACAGAACTCGGCTATTTAATTTGTGCAGGAATTCTTGCAAATATCAGTCAAATTTTTATGTCAAATGCATATAAACTTGCACCAGCAGGTCAAATTGGGCCAGTAAATTACATTGCTATTATTTTTGCTGGAATTTGGGGATATTTTTTCTGGCACGAACTACCAGATATCTATAGCATCATTGGCTTTGTATTTATTTTATCTGCCATTTTATTATGTAGTCCATTATTACAAAGCAAACTAAAAAGTAACTAAAATCAAAAGAATACTTTTATAAAATTTAAATAAAAAAAAGTAGCACTGCGACGGTTCTGCACATGCTACTTATAAACTGATAACCTAAATAGGCTGTCTTGTTTGAAAATAATAAAAAATATCTTTAGAGGTAAAGTCTCTCTTACAACAATGTATATTGAAATGAAATAATATTGTATAAAAATTGTCTAACAATGCTTAGTTTTTCATATTTATTAGATGATTTTTATTTTAATACTGACAATACTTTTAAGTTTTTCCACTGTGTACGATTTAACTGATCAAACCAAATAACAATTGGTTTCTGCTCAGATTGCTTGAATTGAACGACTACATATAACTGATGATTTAAAATATTTTTAATACCAATTCTATATATTTCTTTATTATTTTTAAATTTAAGACTCCAAACATCATCATCTAAATAAGCTAAATACTCAGTTTTTTCTTTTTTATTAAAGAGTAAAAATGAAAGGAGTAAAAGAATGATAGAAAAGATTAGAAATAGAATATTTAATGATTGATATAGAATGAAAATAATTAAGAGAATAATCACCAATTGAAACACAACCGAAATTCGACTGTGTTTCAAATGAAATTCCCTATGCGCCATGCACATAAAATTTCAATTTCTTAATAAAATCTTTAAGTTCTGGACGTGGTGGCTCAGAAACCTCCATGAACCAGTCTAAAAGATCAGGATCTTCTTGAGCAACCAACTCATTAAACATCTCTTTTTCTTCAGCATCTGCTTTCAAATAGTAGTTTTTAACGTACGGATCAAAATACACATCAATTTCTTTTAAGCCACGACGTGCACGGTAAATAACCTTACGTTCTTCTAAACTAATTTCTTCAGTCATCGTTTTATCCAAAAATTAAACGTATTTCAATAAACTCTAGTGTAACCTAGCTCTTAAAAAGTTTCGATGTATTTATATGCAAAGCCATGATACGAATTAAATTTAAGTTGATTAATACAGGAGCCAATAAATACAAATTTATTTTATTTAAGGAATTATCTAGCAACTTAAGAAAAATTTATTTACTACCCAATAACACTTAATCAATTATTATTTATATAACTTAAAAATATTTATTCACGACAGATATTTTACTTATTTTAAAAATAAAAAAAGCCGGTTAAAAACCGGCTTTTTCTAAGAACAACTGAAGCTATTCTTACGAAATTATTTAACTTCGCGATCTACAAGCTCAACATAAGCCATTGGCGCAGCATCACCTGCACGGAAGCCTGCTTTAAGCACACGTAGATAACCGCCGTTACGTTCTTTGTAACGAGGGCCAAGAACGGTAAATAATTTACCAACAGTTGCTGCTGAACGAGTACGAGCAAACGCCAAACGACGGTTTGCTACTGTATCGACTTTAGCTAAAGTGATTAAAGGCTCAGCAACACGACGTAATTCTTTAGCTTTAGGAACAGTAGTTTTAATTAACTCATGTTCGAACAAAGAATTAGCCATGTTTTGGAACATCGCTTTACGATGACTGCTTGTACGGCCTAATTTCACACCACTATTACGATGACGCATGGTGATAGTCCTACTTAATTAACGGCTACGATAGGCAAAGCGATCGTCCATACGGAGACTAGCCGGTGGCCAGTTCTCTAAACGCATGCCGAGTTGCAAGCCTTTTGAAGCCAGAACATCTTTAATCTCAGTCAACGATTTTTTACCTAAGTTAGGAGTTTTTAACAACTCAACTTCAGTACGTTGAACAAGATCACCGATGTAGTAAATATTTTCTGCTTTCAAACAGTTAGCAGAACGAACAGTAAGCTCTAGATCATCTACTGGACGAAGCAAGATTGGGTCAACTTCTTCACGAGGCTCTTGAGCAACTGGTGCTTGATCTTTTTGAAGATCAACAAAAATTGCAATTTGTTGTTGCAAAATTGTTGCCGCTTTGCGGATAGCTTCTTCAGGATCTACAGTACCATTTGTTTCAAGATCAATGATCAGCTTATCAAGGTCAGTACGTTGTTCTACACGCGCATTTTCTACGATGTAAGACACACGTTTGATTGGGCTATAAGAAGCATCTAATTGTAAGCGACCTACAGGGCGAGTTTCGCCTTCAGGGAAGCGTGAATCAGAAGTTTCATAACCACGACCTTGAGAAACTTTCAAGCGCATTTTTAAAGAGCCAGAAGCACTAAGAGTACCGATCAAGTGTTCAGGGTTAACCACTTCAACATTATGAGGTAAACGAAGGTCAGCGGCTGTTACGTCGCCAGGACCTTGTTTCTCTAATGTCAAATAAGCTTCATTTTGATCGAACAGCTTAATAGACAATCCTTTTAGGTTCAGCAAGAGCTCGACGATGTCCTGCTGCAAGCCTTCCAAGGTACTGTACTCGTGCTCAACACCCTCAATTTCAACTTCAACCACAGCAGCGCCAGGTAAAGAAGAAAGAAGGATGCGACGTAAAGCATTACCCAGAGTATGACCAAAGCCACGCTCTAATGGTTCTAGAATAACTTTTGCCGAGGTCCCGCTAACCGCTTCGACCTTGATCGCTTGCGGAGTTAGAAACTCATTTGCAGTACGCGTCATATTGCTTCCTCAAGGATTATTTAGAATACAATTCTACAATCAAGCTTTCGTTGATTTCAGCAGGTAAATCAGAACGATCTGGTGCAGCTTTAAACGTACCTTCCAACTTAGAATGGTCAATTTCCATCCAAGAAGGAATACCACGTTGAGCAGCCAACTCAATTGCGTTTTTAATACGTAATTGTTGTTTAGCACCTTCGTGAACTGCAATCACATCGCCCGCTTTAACTTGGATAGACGCGATGTTAACACGACGACCATTTAAAGTGATTGAGCGGTGAGATACTAGCTGACGAGCTTCTGCACGTGTAGAACCAAAACCCATGCGATAAACAACGTTATCTAGGCGGCTTTCAAGCAATTTCAACAAGTTTTCACCAGTTGCGCCTTTAACACGAGCAGCTTCTTTATAGTAATTACTAAATTGACGCTCTAAAACACCGTACATACGACGTACTTTTTGTTTTTCACGTAATTGTAGTGAGTACTCAGATTGTTTGCTACCACGAGCCCCGCCATGTTGGCCAGGAGCTTTAGCATGTTTTTTTGTCTTAACATCAAACGGTTTAACGCCTGATTTAAGTTGCAGGTCTGTCCCTTCGCGGCGAGAGAGTTTGCATTTTGGACCAATATAACGAGCCATGAATGTTTCTCCTTACACGCGACGTTTTTTAGGTGGACGGCAACCGTTGTGCGGGATTGGCGTCACATCGGTAATGCTGTTAATTTTATAACCCACTGCACCTAAAGCACGAACCGCAGACTCACGACCAGGACCAGGACCTTTTACAAGGACGTCCAGGTTTTTCAAACCGTAATCTAAAGCAGCTTTACCAGCAACTTCAGCAGCTACCTGAGCAGCAAACGGAGTTGATTTACGTGATCCACGGAAGCCTTGTCCACCAGAGGTAGCCCAAGCCAGTGCATTACCTTGACGATCGGTAATAGTCACAATGGTGTTATTAAAAGAAGCGTGAATGTGTGCAACACCTTCAGAGACGGTACGAGTGACCTTCTTGCGTGTGCGAGTATCTTTAGCCATCTTTTAGCTTCCAGAAATCTTATTTCTTAATAGGTTTGCGCGGACCTTTACGGGTACGAGCGTTAGTTTTTGTGCGTTGTCCGCGGACAGGCAAGCTGCGACGATGACGAAGACCGCGGTAGCAGCCTAAATCCATTAAACGTTTAATGTTCATGGAAATTTCGCGACGTAAATCACCTTCGGTAGGAACCTTAGCAACTTCTGCACGAATCGCATCAAGCTGAGCGTCATCTAATTCACGAATCTTAGTAGTAGTTGCAATACCAACAGCAGCCAAAATAGACTTAGCAGTATGACGACCGATACCAAAGATATACGTTAGAGAGATAACAGCATGCTTGTTATCCGGAATGTTTACACCGGCAATACGAGCCATTCAATTTTCTCCAAAAAGGCAATTGGATAATCAACCGCCCCACAAAAATCTTGAGGGGCGGATAATAACCTAATTAGCCTACTGAAATCAACAGGTCTTGATTAAATTAACCTTGACGCTGCTTATGACGAGGTTCAGCGCTACAAATTACGCGAATAACCCCATTACGACGGATAACTTTACAGCTACCACAAATTTTCTTAACAGAAGCTTGTACTTTCATGATGAAACCTCTAAGTGCGCTTATCCCTTAGGATGAGCAGTCGTTTTTCTCATTAATGTTTGATTATCGTATTGGTGCGATGTGAGATGTGCTTGAAGCTGAGCCATAAAGTCCATCACAACAACCACAACAATTAGCAAAGATGTCCCACCCAAGCTGAATGGTATACCAAAAGAGCTTTGTAGAATCATCGGCATTAAGCAGATCACTGTTATGTAAATCGCGCCAATAAAAGTCAAACGATTGAGAATATGATCTAAGTAACGAGCAGTTTGCTCACCTGGGCGTATACCAGGCACATAAGCTCCGCTGCGTTTCAAGTTTTCTGAAACTTCTTTAGGGCTAAATACTAGCGCAGTATAGAAATAACAGAAAAAGATAATTAACGCACCAAAGAGCACCAAATACAACGGCTGACCAGGTGACAGAACTAATGCTAAATCTTGTAGGCTACGTTGAATAAATCCAGCATTTTCATCAGAGCTTCCTACCCATTGCCCTAAGCTCGCAGGGAACAAAAGCAATGAACTTGCAAAAATAGCAGGAATCACACCAGCCATATTAATTTTCAATGGCAAATGCGTCTGTTGTGCAGTAAATACACGACGACCTTGTTGTTTTTGAGCATAGTTTACAGGAATACGACGTTGCGCCTTCTCAATAAACACAATTGCCGCTAAAACCCCCAAAGATAATAAACCAAATATTGCTAAGCCTATTAAGCTTGATTGACCATTATCCACCGAAGTAAGTGATTGCAAAACTAAGTTTGGCAATCCAGCAACAATACCAGCGAAGATGATCATGGAAATACCATTACCCACCCCACGCTCAGTAATTTGCTCACCCAACCACATTAAGAACATTGTACCAGCAACCAAAGAAGTCACTGCTGGAATGTAGAATGCCATGCCGTTTGTCAAAGTAATACCCTGACTAATTAAGCCTGCACACATACCAATTGCTTGCACTAATGCAAGAAACAATGTGCCTTGTCTCGTATATTGATTTATTTTACGCTTACCTTGCTCGCCTTCTTTTTTCAAAGCTTCGAGCGAAGGAACAACCGTAGACATTAACTGCACAATAATAGATGCAGAAATATACGGCATAATGCCTAAAGCAAGAATAGACATTCTCTCTAATGCACCACCAGAGAACATGTTAAACAAACCAAGGATAGTACCTTGGTTTGCATTAAAAAGATTCTCTAGGGCAGCATTATTGATACCCGGTACTGGAATATGCGCTCCTAGTCGAAAAACCAACAAAGCACCAATGAGGAACATCATTCGGCGAATAATTTCACGGTATTTCACGTGAAATGGTTGACCTTTCATCATGTTTACATGACCTGAAGAACTAGGAGTCATAGACACTGGGGATTACTCCTCGACTTTGCCGCCAGCAGCTTCAAGAGCAGCTTTAGCGCCTTTAGTCAATGCAACACCTTTAACAGTGAAAGCACGAGTAATTTCACCAGAAAGTACGATACGAGCGCGAATCATGTCTTTACGAACAACATTCGCTGCTTTTAAAGTTTCAAGTGAAACGATATCACCTTCAACTTTAGAAAGCTCAGATAAACGTACTTCAGCAGTTTTCAAAGCGATTTGGCTAGTGAAACCGAATTTAGGTAAACGACGATATAACGCAGTTTGACCACCTTCGAATCCAGCACGTACACCACCACCAGAGCGTGAAGTTTGACCTTTCACACCACGGCCACCGGTTTTACCAACGCCAGAACCGATACCACGACCTTTACGTAAATTGTCGCGTTTTGCACCTTCTGCAGGTGCAAGTTCATTTAAACGCAGAGTCATGGCTTACTCCTCTACACTAACCATATAGTAGACTTGGTTGATCATACCGCGGTTAGAAGGCGTATCTAGCACTTCTACAGTATGACCAATACGACGCAGACCTAAACCTTGTAAGCTAAGCTTGTGATTTTTCAAGCGATGAGCTGAAGATTTAGTCTGGGTAACTTTAATCGTTTTCATGATTGATTACCCTTGAATTTGTGCTACTGTCAAACCACGTTTCGCAGCGACTTTCTCAGGAGAAGTCATATCACGCAAACCATTAAAAGTTGCGTTTACTACGTTAGCAGCATTGGTAGAGCCATAACATTTAGTTAATACGTTACGTACGCCAACAGCTTCTAAAACTGCACGCATAGCGCCACCAGCAATTACACCAGTACCTTCAGAAGCAGGTTGCATGTAAACGCGGCTTGCACCGTGACGAGCATTGATAGGATGCTGAACAGTACCATCAACTAGATCAACTGTAATCATGTTGCGACGAGCAGCTTCAAGCGCTTTAGAAATAGCAGCTGGAACTTCACGTGCTTTACCACGACCGAAACCTACGCGACCATTACCATCACCCACAACAGTTAACGCTGTGAAAGAGAAGATACGACCACCCTTAACAACTTTGGCTACACGATCAACGGCAACCAGCTTTTCAACAAGACCTTCGTTTTGTTCAACTTTAGCCATGATTAGAACTCCAAACCGTTTTCACGAGCAGCATCAGCCAAGGCTTTGATACGACCATGATATTTAAAACCAGAACGGTCAAATGCAACTTTAGTTACACCAGCAGCTTTCGCACGCTCTGCAATTAAAGCACCAACTTGTTGGGCTGCATTTACGTTACCAGTTGTACCAGCACGTAGAGTAGCATCTAAAGTAGAAGCTTGAGCTAATACTTTGCCACCATCTGCTGAGATAACTTGAGCATAGATGTGACGCGGAGTGCGGTTTACACACAAACGAGTCGCACCCAATGCACGAATGTGCAAGCGTGTGCTTTTCGCACGACGCAAACGGGATTGTTTCTTTTCGTTCATAAGAACCTCGCGCCTTATTTCTTCTTAGCTTCTTTACGAAGTACAACTTCGTCAGAATAACGAACACCTTTACCTTTATAAGGCTCAGGAGGACGGTAACCACGAATTTCCGCAGCTACTTGGCCTAAAGCTGCTTTATCAGCAGATTTAAGAATAATTTCAGTAGCAGTTGGAGTTTCTGCAGTTACACCTTCAGGAAGGTTGTAATCTACCGGGTGAGAGAAACCAAGGCTAAGGTTAATAACATTACCTTTAACCGCAGCTTTATAACCAACACCGATAAGTTGTAACTTTCGTTCGAAACCTTCGCTAACACCTTTAACAAGGTTGTTAAGAACAGCGCGAGCAGTACCAGCTTGCATCCAAGAATCTTTAGATTCTTTAACTGGAGCAACAACTAATGTACCGTCTTCCTGTTTAAGCTCGACCAGCGCATGCAGGTTGAAAGACAATGTACCTTTAGTGCCTTTCACTTCGACCTGCCGGCCGTTCTGAGTAACTGTTACACCGTTAGGTACAGTTACTGGGGCTTTAGCCACACGAGACATGAGGAATCACCTATTAAGAAACAAAAGCAATAACTTCACCACCGATGCCCGCAGCACGTGCAGCGCGATCAGTCATGATGCCTTTGCTTGTAGAAACAATTGCAATACCTAAACCTTGCTTAACGCTAGGAAGTGCATCTTTACCGCGATATTGGCGAAGACCTGGACGGCTTACGCGCTTAACAGTATCGATAACTGGTTTGCCTTCGAAATATTTTAAAGTCAAAGTAAGCGTTGCTTTACCTTCAGCATCAGCAACAGCTACTTCAGCAATATAACCTTCTTGTTGAAGAACGTTAGCGATTGCAACTTTTAACTTTGAGTTTGGCATAGAAACAGTTTGTTTCTTAGCCATTTGTGCGTTACGAACACGTGTTAACATGTCGGCAACGGTATCTTGCATACTCATTTATAGTGCTCCTTACCAGCTTGCCTTAACAACGCCCGGTACATCACCTTGCATTACTGTATCGCGTAATTTGTTACGGCTTAGACCGAACTTACGGAAGTAACCATGAGGACGACCAGTTAAACCACAACGGTTACGCAGACGTACTGGAGACGCATTACGTGGTAATGCTTGAAATTTCATCATCGCTTCGAAACGTTCTTCATCTGATGCATTTACGTTTGCGATAATTGCTTTAAGTTCAGCACGTTTCGCAGCGTATTTAGCTACAGTAGCTTCGCGTTTCAATTCGCGATTAATCATACCTTTCTTAGCCATATCGACCTCTTATTTGAACGGGAAGCCGAATGCACGCATAAGCGCACGGCCTTCGTCATCAGTACGAGCAGTCGTAGTGATGGTAATGTCCATACCACGAATACGGTCAATCTTATCAAAATCGATTTCAGGGAACATGATTTGTTCCTTAAGACCCATTGAGTAGTTACCACGACCATCGAATGATTTCGCAGAGAAACCACGGAAGTCACGGATACGAGGGATCGCGATAGAGATCAAACGGTCTAAGAATTCGTACATACGTTCGCCGCGTAAAGTAACTTTACAACCAATCGGCCAACCATCACGGATTTTGAAACCAGCGATTGATTTGCGAGCTAATGTAAGAACTGGTTTTTGACCAGCAATAGCTTGCATGTCAGCTAGAGCGCCATCTAACAATTTCTTGTCAGCTGAAGCTGCACCAACACCCATGTTAATGGTAATTTTAGTAATGCGTGGAATATCCATCACATTCTTAAGAGCTAAAGTTTCTTGTAACTGAGCCTTAAGTTCGTCGTTATAACGTGTTTTAAGTCTGGCCATAGCCTAAATCAACCTATTACTTCGCTACCGCCACTGATTCACCATTTGATTTGTAAACGCGAGTTTTCGCGCCATCAATCACTTGGTAACCAACACGGTCAGCCTTTTGGGTTGTAGCATTAAAAATTGCCACGTTTGAGATATGAAGCGAAGCTTCTTGTGTAACTACAGCGCCTTCAGCACCTGTTGCACGGTTCGGCTTTTGATGCTTCTTAACCAAGTTCAAGCCTTCAACTAGAACACGGTCGTTTGAAACAGACAGAACAGAACCCTGTTTGCCTTTTTCTTTACCTGCGATCACAATTACTTGATCGCCTTTTTTAATCTTAGCCATGATCGCCTCTTATAGTACTTCAGGAGCCAATGAAATAATTTTCATGAACTGTTCAGTACGAAGTTCACGAGTCACTGGTCCGAAAATACGAGTTGCAATCGGCGCTTTGTTCGTATTTAAGATAACAGCAGCATTATCATCAAAACGGATCACAGAACCGTCTGGACGACGGATGCCGAACTTAGTACGAACAACTACAGCATTCATCACGTCGCCTTTTTTAACACGGCCACGAGGAATAGCTTCTTTTACAGTAACTTTAATAATGTCGCCAACAGAAGCATAACGACGATGTGAACCACCTAGTACTTTAATACATTGTACGCGGCGAGCACCACTGTTGTCTGCTACGTCTAGCATACTTTCGGTTTGAATCATTGCCCTACTCCAAAACCGAGCATCACCGGTCACATTTCGAAAGGCTCAAAGAGTACTCGAAATTAACCGATGATGCAACAAGAACGTCTAATTACTCAGCAGCTGCTTCAATCACTTCAACTAAAGTCCAAGACTTAGTTTTAGAAACTGGGCGGCTTTCTTTAATGGTTACAACATCGCCAACTTTAGCAGTGTTGTTCTCATCATGAGCGTGTAATTTTGTTGAACGGCGGATTGATTTGCCATACAACGGGTGTTGAACGCGGCGTTCAATAAGAACAACAATAGATTTCTCCATTTTGTCGCTTACTACTTTACCTGTTAACGTGCGAACTGTTTGCTCACTCATTGTGCGTTCCCCTGTTTTTCGGTAAGGAGGGTCTTGATGCGAGCAATAGTCTTACGAGTAAGCGCAACTTCGTGCGATTTACCCAATTGACCAGTTGCTTTAGCCATACGAAGACGGAATTGGTTCAACTGTTGCTCATCAAGCAAAGCTGTCAATTCTTCTACCGACTTTTCACGTAGATCTTTAGTTTTCATTACATTACCGTCCGAGTCACGATAGTGGTTTTAAACGGAAGCTTAGCAGCAGCAAGAACAAATGCCTCACGTGCCAATTCTTCGTTAACACCATCAATTTCGTACAAGACTTTACCTGGTTTGATTTGGCAAACCCAGTATTCCACAGAACCTTTACCTTTACCCATACGAACTTCTAATGGCTTACTAGTAATTGGTTTGTCTGGGAAAACACGGATAAAGATCTTACCACCACGTTTAATACGACGGCTGATTGTACGACGCGCTGCTTCAATTTGACGTGCAGTCATTTGACCACGTTCAACTGATTTAAGTGCAATTGTACCGAAAGATACAGTGCTACCGCGATGTGCTAAACCAGTGTTACGGCCTTTTTGCACTTTGCGGAATTTAGTACGTTTAGGTTGCAACATGGATTATTCTCCTTTTTCAGCAGAACGATCATTGCGACGACCACGACGCTCTTGACCTTCACCACGACCGCGACCGCGTTTAGCTGGACGTTCTTCAGCAGGAGCAGGGTTCATGACTTGTTTCATGCCACCTAAAATCTCACCACGGAATACCCAAACTTTAACACCGATCGTACCGTAAGTAGTCTCAGCACGAACTGATGAGTAATCAATGTCAGCACGTAAAGTATGCAAAGGTACACGACCTTCACGATACCATTCTGTACGAGCAATCTCAGCACCGCCTAAACGACCTGAAACTTCAACTTTGATACCTTTAGCACCAGCACGCATAGAGTTTTGAACCGCACGCTTCATAGCACGACGGAACATAACACGCTTTTCTAATTGTGAAGCAATACCTTCAGCAACTAAACGAGCATCTAAATCTGGACGGTCGATTTCGTTGATGCTTACTTGCGCAGGAACACCCATAATAGATGTTAATTCGCGTTGTAATTTCTCAATGTCTTCGCCTTTTTTACCGATAACGATACCAGGACGTGCAGTGCTAATAGTAATTTTAGCAGCGCCCGTAGGACGTTCGATAAGAATATTGCTGATCATTGCATTCTTAAGTTTTTTGTTCAAAAACTCACGAACTTGCAAATCTTTAAGCAAGTATTCAGCGTATTGTTTCGGACTCGCATACCAATTAGCGTTATGACGTTTCACAACACCTAGGCGGATACCGATTGGATGAACCTTCTGACCCATATCAAACCCCTACCTTAACGGTAATGTGACAAGTACGCTTAGTAATACGATCTGCACGGCCTTTAGCACGTGGCAAAATACGTTTAAGGCTAGTGCCTTCATCAACGTAAATCGTAGAAACTTTAAGGTCGTCTACATCTAAACTGTTATTGTGTTCAGCATTCGCAATTGCAGATTCCAATGCTTTTTTAACTAAAACTGCAGCTTTTTTGTTGCTGAAGTTTAAGATATTAAGCGCGTGAGCAATAGATTTGCCACGGATTAAATCTGCAACCAAACGTGCTTTTTGTGCCGAGATAGCGGCACCGCGTAATTTAGCAGTAACTTCCATCATAGCACCTTAACGTTTAGACTTCTTGTCAACACCGTGACCACGATAGGTACGAGTTGGCGCGAATTCACCGAGTTTATGACCAACCATATGTTCAGATACGATCACTGGAACATGGTTACGACCATTATGGACAGAAATTGTTAAACCAACAAAATCCGGGAGGATCATCGAACGACGCGACCAAGTTTTGATCGGCTTACGGTTATTAGCCGCGATAGCCGCTTCAACCTTAGCGAACAAGTGCGCATCGACGAATGGGCCTTTTTTCAGAGAACGAGGCATTGTCAGATTCCTTTACTTGTTACTTAACGCGACGGTCGCGAATGATCATCTTAGTCGTACGCTTATTGGTACGTGTTTTGTACCCTTTAGCTTTTTGACCCCATGGGCTTACAGGTTGAATACCTTTGTTACGCCCTTCACCACCACCATGTGGATGGTCAACTGGGTTCATCGCCATACCACGAACGGTAGGACGAACACCACGCCAGCGTGATGCACCAGCTTTACCTAGTGAACGTAAGTTGCTTTCTTGGTTAGAAACTTCACCAAGAACCGCACGACATTCAACGTGTACTTTACGCATTTCGCCTGAACGTAGACGAATAATTGCGTAAGAACCGTCACGACCCAACAACTGAGCAGATGTACCAGCAGAACGTACTAATTGTGCGCCCTTACCGATTTTAAGCTCGATGTTGTGAAGAGTAGAACCGATTGGCATGTTGCGAAGTGGTAAGCAGTTACCTGGACGAATTGGAGCATCGTTACCAGATTGTACTTGATCACCAGCGCGAAGGCCTTTAGGTGCAATAATATAACGACGCTCACCGTCAGCATACAATACAAGTGCAATGTGTGCAGTACGGTTAGGATCGTATTCAATACGTTCAACTACAGCAGGAATGCCATCTTTGTTACGTTTAAAGTCAACAAGACGGTAGTGCTGTTTATGACCGCCACCAACGTGACGAGTCGTAATGTGACCGTTATTGTTACGACCACCAGTACGTTTTTTAGCTTCAACCAACGGAGAGTAAGGAGCACCTTTATGTAGATGGCTGTGAACAACCTTCTCTACAAAGCGGCGCCCTGGTGACGTTGGCTTACATTTTTGAATAGGCATAATTCTCGTCCTTATTCCGCTGCGCTTTCAGCGGTATCGCCCAAGTCAGCCATTTCAACATCTTGGCCAGCTTTCAGGGTGACGTATGCTTTTTTAACATCAGAACGACGTCCTAATGTTTTACCAAAGCGTTTAGTCTTACCTTTAGTGATAGTCGTGTTAACTTTAACAACTTCCACACCAAACAATTGCTCTACTGCTTTTTTGATTTCAAGTTTGTTAGCGCCTAAAGCAACTTTAAAAACTTGAACACCAGCAGTTTCACCTAAAACTTGTGCTTTTTCTGAAAATACAGGTCCTTGTAGGACTTGATATAAACGTTCGTTGTTCATCCTAGTTCTACCTCAATTTTCTTAGCAGCAGCAACAGACATAACAACTTTATCGAACGCAATCAAGCTAACAGGATCAATTGCAGTAGCATCAACCACATCTACATGTGGAATATTGCGAGCAGCAAGATACAAGTTTTCATCAACAGCATCAGTAACGATTAATGCACGAGTAGCATTCAAGTCGTTAAGTTTTGCAAGCAATTCTTTAGTTTTCGGAGCTGCAACAGCAAACTCTTCAACCAATACCAAGCGATCTTGACGAACAAGTTCAGCTAGGATGCATTGCATAGCACCGCGGTACATTTTACGGTTAACTTTTTGAGACCAATCTTGTGGACGAGCAGCAAAAGTTTTACCACCACCAACCCAGATTGGGCTACGGATAGAACCAGCACGCGCACGGCCAGTACCTTTTTGACGGAATGGCTTTTTACCACCGCCAGATACATCGCCACGTGATTTCTGAGCTTTCGAACCTTGACGACCACCAGCTAAGTAAGCTGTAACAACCTGGTGTACAAGTGCTTCGTTAAATTCACGACCGAAAGCAACTTCAGATAATTCAACAGCAGAGCCGGAAACAGTATTTAAATTCACGTTATTTCCCCTCAGGCCTTGATCGTAGGACGTACAGTTACGTCACCACCGGTAGCACCAGGAACCGCACCTTTAACAACAAGAACTGAACGTTCAACGTCGATAGCAACGATTTCAAGACCCTGTGTAGTTACGCGTTCAGCACCTAAATGGCCAGCCATTTTTTTGCCTTTAAATACGCGACCAGGTGTCTGGTTTTGACCAGTAGAACCTAAAACACGGTGAGATACAGAGTTACCATGAGTAGCATCTTGCGTACGGAAGTTCCAACGCTTAACACCACCTTGGAAACCCTTACCTTTAGATTGACCAGTTACGTCAACGATCTGACCAACTGTGAACAATTCAACTGTAAGCGTACCACCAACTTCACGACCTTCAAGATCAGCTTCTGTAGCACGGAATTCTTGAACTAGACGACCAGCAGCAACACCAGCTTTCGCAAAGTGACCTTTCTGAGCGTTAGTTACGCGAGATTCGCGACGTTCACCAGTAGTGATTTGAATCGCTTGATAACCATCAGTTTCAAGCGTTTTGATTTGTGTGATGCGGTTAGGATCAACCTCAATCACTGTTACAGGTACAGAAACACCAGCATCTGTAAAGATACGTGTCATACCGCACTTGCGACCGACTAAACCAATAGCCATGTGCATAAACCTCTAAAAAAGCGGCCTAATTAACTTATAGAACGTTAATTAACCCGAAAGCCTTAACCCAATGCGATCTGAACATCAACACCAGCTGCAAGATCTAACTTCATCAACGCATCTACAGTTTTGTCTGTAGGTTGAACGATGTCGATCAGACGCTTGTAAGTACGAATTTCGTACTGGTCACGCGCATCTTTGTTTACGTGTGGTGATGTTAAAACGTTAAAACGTTCAATGCGTGTAGGCATTGGAATTGGACCACAAACTTGTGCACCAGTACGTTTTGCTGTTTCTACGATTTCTTGAGCTGATTGATCAATTAAACGGTGATCAAAAGACTTAAGACGGATACGAATTCTCTGGTTAGACATACCAGTTAACTCCAAGCCAAAATATATAAAGAATCACCCTTGACGCATCTCCCCCCACAAATGTAAGGCAAGTGTCAAAGGCAGTGAAAATCACTAAGGTCATGATCGATGCCATGACTGTCACGATGTTAGCTAACTTATTTGTAGCTAACCCCTTTCAATAAAGGGTCGCTCATTATAACTATTGTTTATTGCATAAGCAAATCTATTTTACCTTTTATCTGCTTTATTCAAGCTTGCTGTCTGTTTATTTTGTAAACGTTTCTCTAATACGCTGATCTTCTTAATACATATTCTATTGCTTCTTTTAACAACTTATTCCCTTCTTGAAATTTTTCCTTTGGCGTTTTTCTCAAACTTAACTCTGTCTGAACATATTGTCCCGCAAACTTTGATAATTCATTTTCATCTTTTAAGAATAAAGACAAAGTTTCTGGTGTAATTTCTGGGTGAAATTGAAAACCAAGTACATTTTTTCCTATTTGGTACATCTGGTTTCGACATGCATCATTTTCTGCTAAATGTATTGCGCCCTTTGGAATTTCAAAAGTTTCACTATGCCACTGCATAACATTTACTGTCGGTGGTAATTCAAAACACCCAACGGGTACATTTTTAACTTTATTTACAACACTCCAACCAAGCTCTTGCTCTGAATTTCGACTAACCCCCGCACCTAAAGCATTCGCAATAAGTTGACCACCCAAACATAAGCCTAGAGCAGGTTTACCGAGTGAGAGATATCTTCTTAGCCATCTTTTTTCTACAGTTAGCCAAGGAAAATTAGCCTCATCATTTACGCTCATTGTCCCCCCCATAATAATCAATAGATCAACCTCCTCTACTGTAGGTAATGCCTCAATATCTAACGGACGATCCAAAGGTAAGGCAAAAAATTCTGTTGCTGTTATTTGTGCATTGAGCTGTTTTAAGTATTCATAACAACTTCCAAAACCTTCGCCAGCAATATGCTGAAAATAATGTACTTTTAAATGCGACTTCATGCGCTAAATCCTAATTGTTGTTGCTCTATTTATTTAATTTTGCAAGAACGAAGCCAACTTTTACTCATTTGTCTGTTTTTAACAGAATTGCGTAATTCTGTAGCATAAAACGCTAAATTTCTCTTAATCTAGATGCATTAAATACATACCAAGAGATTTACTTGTGAAAAAGAATCAACAAACACAACTTATTCATGCACCAAGACAAGCCCCTCAACTCATAAATACAATTCAACCTCCCCTATATCGTGCATCTACTATTATTTTTGATAACACCGATGCTTTGTTTAACCGCCATTGGACAGATGATTATGACTATAGTTATGGCACGCACGGAACACCTACAACATTTACGCTTGGCGATAATATTGCCCAAATAGAAGGCGGAAAATATTCACTACTTGCACCAAGTGGGTTATCTGCCATTAACCTAGTGAACTCATGTTTTTTATCTCAAGGTGATGAAGTTTGGGTTGCAGATAATATTTATGGTCCAAACATGGAACATTTACAAAACTTATCGTCTCGTTATGGTATTTCAGTCAAAGTTTATAACCCAATAGATGCTTCATCTTTTCAACCAACAGAAAAAGCCAAACTTTTATGGTTAGAAGCAGCAGGTTCTGTGACTTTAGAATTCCCAGACTTAGTTAATCTTGCGAAAAAAGCACAACAACACAATATTCTTACCGCTTTAGACAATACTTGGGGCGCAGGTTTAGCCTTTAATGCCTTCGACTTTAGCGATGAACATTTAAGTGTCGATGTTACTGTTCATGCACTCACAAAATATCCTAGTGGTGGCGGTGATATTTTAATGGGCTCAATCGTTACACGTAATCAAAAGTTACATCATCAACTCTTCCGTATGCATGCAATTCACGGTATTAGTATTTCAGGTGATGATGTTGCTCAAATTCAACGTAGTTTATCTTCAATGCAACTCCGTTATGAGCATCAATCTAAAAGTGCTATAAAACTTTTAGATTGGCTAAAACAGCAAAAAGAATTTATACAAGTTTTACATCCTCATGATGAAGCTTCTGCAGGACATCAATACTGGAAAGATGTATGTAAAGAAGGTCATAGCGCAGGCTTAGTCAGCATTATTTTAGATCCTAAATATACTTTAGAAGATGTGCGAAAATTCTGTGATGCGCTCACTTTATTTAAATTAGGATTCAGTTGGGGTGGTCCAATTAGCCTTGTAATGCTATATAACTTGAATGAGATGCGAACTTTAGAACATACTCATTTAAAAGAAGGTTTACTGGTTCGTTTCTGCATAGGGCTAGAACATCCTGAAGATTTAATACAAGATATAGAAAACGCAATTAAAACCTTAAATAAGTCATAAATTACAATGAAATAGGAATAAATATGGGTACACCAATTGTTGTTGCGAAAAAGACATCTGACACAACGCAAGATGTTGTTTTACATTCTCAATTTGCCAATAGACACGGCTTAATTGCAGGCGCTACAGGTACAGGTAAAACTGTGACCTTAAAGGTACTTGCAGAAAGCTTTTCACGTCTGGGTGTACCTGTATTTTTAGCCGATGCAAAAGGTGATGTTTCAAGCCTTGCTAAAGCGGGCGAAAGTAATGCTAAATTTGATGAGCGCTTAAAAACCTTAAATATTGAATCAGTCGATTTTGCAGCATCCCCTGTAGTTTTTTGGGATTTATTTGGTGAGCAAGGACATCCTATTCGAACTACCGTTTCGGAAATTGGTCCTTTATTACTTGCACGCATGCTAAATTTGAATGACACACAAGAAGGTGTGCTTTCGGCTGTTTTTAGAATTGCAGATGATCAAGGTTTACTTCTTTTAGATTTTAAAGATTTGAAAGCAATGATTAGCCATGTCAGTGAAAATGCAGCAAGTTATCAAGCAGAATATGGCAATTTATCTCCTGCAAGCTTAGGGGCAATTCAACGCAATTTACTTTCTTTAGCAGATCAGGGCGGTGATAAATTCTTTGGTGAGCCGAGCTTAAATATTTTAGATTTCATTCAAACAGATAGCCAAGGACGAGGAAATATTAACTTATTGGCTGCCGATAGATTAATGAACACACCAAAACTTTATGCAACATTCCTACTTTGGATGCTTTCCGAATTGTTCGAACAACTTCCTGAAGTTGGCGATATGGACAAGCCAAAACTTGTTTTCTTCTTCGATGAAGCACATTTACTTTTTGATAACGCAAGCCAAGCCTTACAAGAAAAAATTGAACAAGTTGTGCGCTTGATTCGCTCTAAAGGCGTAGGCATTTACTTTGTAACGCAAAACCCACTCGACTTACCCGAGAGCGTTTTAGGTCAATTAGGTAATCGTATTCAACATGCATTACGTGCATTCACACCTAAAGATCAAAAAGCCGTTAAAACTGCTGCCGATACTTTCCGTGCCAATCCTGAATTTAAAGTAGATAAAGCGATTACAGAACTTGGTGTTGGTGAAGCACTGGTAAGTTGTTTAGATGAAAAAGGGATTCCACAAATGGTGGAACGTGCTTGGATTATGCCACCACACTCCTCTTTTAGCCCAATTAGCACAGATGAACGTAAAAATTTAATCAGCCAAAGTGTTGTTGCTGGCATTTATGAACAAGAAATTGATCGTGAAAGTGCATTTGAACGCCTACAAAACAAAGTCGCAGAAATGCAACAACAGGCAGCCCAAGCAGAACAAGAAAAAATTGCGGCAAAAGAAAGAGAAGCTTTAGAAAAACAGCAAATGAAAGAAGCCGAAGCTTTTGCGAAACAACAAGCCAAGGAGCAAGAACGCATCGCCAAAGAACAGCAAAAAGAGGCTGAACGTGCCGCAAAGCAACGTGAAAAAATCATTCAAGATACTGTTGGAACTTTTGCAAAAAGTGCTGCGCGTAGCTTAGGCGGATCTACAGGGCAAAAAATTGTACGTGGATTGCTTGGTTCCTTATTCGGAAAGAAATAATTTTCACATTTAACTAAGTTAATATTTTTATGGGATATTTTACATATCCCATATTTTTTTTATGGTTATTTCATTCAGATGTATTGTAAATACATTTTATAAGATGTATTTTAAATATATCTTATAACTCACTAGAAGCTGAACTATGAACCCGCAATATATTGAACTCGTTAAATCTACTGTTCCTGTACTTCGTGAGAATGGTGTTGCACTTACAAGCTATTTCTACAACCGTATGTTGAACAATAATCCTGAACTTAAGAATACATTTAACCTCGATCATCAAAGTACAGGTCGTCAGCCACGCGCTCTTGCCGCTGCTGTTTTGGCTTATGCTGAGAATATTGAAAATCCAAGCGTATTAGCTAAAGCAATTGAACACATTGCAACTAAGCACGTAAGCTTAGACATTCAGCCAGATCAATATTCAATTGTGGGTGAAAACTTGCTTCATTCAATTAGTGAAGTTTTAGACGTGCCAATGGATTCGGATTTAATTGCTGCATGGAAAGAAGCATATCTTCAACTTGCTGAAATTTTAATTAATGCTGAAAAACAAAAGTTCGATAACCTTGCTGCAAAACAAGGTGGATGGAGTGGCTGGCGCGCATTCAACATTATAGCAATTGAAAGTAATGAAAATGGTAAAACATTTACAATTAAAGCAACCGATGGCAACGATGTTGTAAGTGCTGAAGCAGGTCAATACATTTCAGTAAAAGTTAAAGTTCCAAATCATGAACTTCAACAACCTCAACAGTTTAAGTTTGCAGATGCTCAAGCAAATAGCGAATTTAAATTTGCAGTTAAAGCTGAAGAAAATGGTACTGAATTCTCTGTTGCGAACATCTTGTTAGAAAGCTACAACGTTGGCGACACAGTACAAGTAACTGCTCCGCTATAAGCAATATTACTTTGTTCTAAATAGATGATTCTGTGTTGAAAGTTCCTTTAGAGGGACTTTCACGCTACACTAGAAAGGTTCCCAATATTTTTATAGACACATGCAACTAAACAAATTTACCGATTATGCACTGCGTATTTTATTGTATATCGCTCAACCGAGAGATATGCCGTATACGATTGCCGAAATTGCGGAAGATTTACATGTTTCTAAAAATCATTTAGTTAAAATTGTTCATTTTATGGGACAACATGATTGGATTATTACCACGCGCGGTAAAGGTGGTGGAATTCGATTAAATCCTCAAGCATTAAATTCACAACTTGGTGAAATTATTAGAATTTTACAAGGTGATCATCAAATTGTTGAATGTAATACCCCGCCCTGCGTTTTACGTAGCAAATGTGGTTTAAAAGGCATTTTAGATCAAGCACTTGAACAGTTCTATATCAGCTTAAATCAATACACTCTTAATGATGTTCTCAATACATCACCTCAAGCTAAATATTCAACCTTGTCTGCCATTCCTCTTATTCATTTATAAAACTCTTTGGCAAATTTCCTGCGCTTTAAAATTCACAAAGGTCGCTTGAATGTTCGACTTCCTTTATAATGGTCGTTTGTAGATTATTGATTGAAGTTAAGCTATGCACCACAGCAGAGGAAAGTCTAAAAACAGTAAGATAGCAAATGCGCCTAAGCAAAAGATCAGCTATGTGAAAAAAGTTGATTCTGCCATTACTGAGTACTCTGTTCGCTCATTAAATTGGTTACGAAAAGCTGAATTCTTAATGAGTGCGCCTAAGCTTAATCTTTGTGTTGAAGATACAGGTTATGAAGTTGCATTTGCAGGTCGTTCAAATGCGGGTAAATCGAGTGCAATTAATGCTTTAACCAACCAAAAGCAATTAGCTCGCGCATCTAAAAAACCTGGTCGTACACAAATGATCAACTTTTTTAGCTTAGGAAATCCAGACCAACGCTTAGTTGATTTACCTGGTTATGGCTATGCTGCTGTACCTGAAGCAATGAAAATTGTTTGGCAAAAAGAGTTAGAAAATTACCTGATTCATCGCCAAAGCTTACAAGGCTTGGTTTTACTCATGGATATTCGCCATCCATTACAACATTTCGACATTATGATGTTGGAATGGGCTTATTCACGTAAATTATTTGTTCATGTACTTTTAACGAAGTCTGACAAACTAAACCGTGGTCCTGCTTCTAAAGTATTGCAAGAAGTTCAGGCACAGTTGAAAAAGATGAAGTTAAACTTCTCAATTCAACTTTTCTCTTCAATGAACAAACAAGGTTTAGAAGAACTTGCTAGCGTCATGGCAGGTCGTTTGAACTTTACACTTGAACAAGCAAGTTCGTTTGATTTAGACAGTATTCCAGAAGCTTCTGAAAATGATTTTGAAGAAGGTGAATTTGAAATGGAAGAAGGCATTTATGATGATGCCGAATTTGAAGATCAACTTGATGTTGAAGATGAAACAGTTGCTAAAGTAGATGCTGCAAAAAAAGAAGATTAATCTTTTTTCAAGCAAATAAAAAAGGTCGGAATATCCGACCTTTTTTATTTCTCAAACCTTAGTTCAAAATCAAATACTAAGCTGTATTTTCTTCTTTAGTATGACGGTCTACCACAACACTAATCATCATATCACCCTGAACATTTACAACTGTTCGAACCGTATCTAGCAAGCGATCAATAGGTAATAAAATTGCAATCGCTTCTGCAGGTAAACCAACAGATTGTAAAACCATAATCATGGTAACCATGCCCGCACTTGGAATACCCGGTGCACCAAGTGATGCAATCATCGCTGTTGCACAAACAATAAGTTGCTGACCAATGGTTAAATCTAAGCCCATTAAGTTTGCAATAAATAAGGCTGCTGCTGCTTCATAAAGCGCAGTTCCATCCATATTTAATTGCGTTCCTAAAGGAATCACAAAACCTGCCGTTTGTGGACGTACGCCTAAATTTTCCTGCGCGCATTTCATTGAAAGTGGCATAGTTGCAGAACTTGAGCTTGTTGCAAATGCGGTAATTAAAGCTGCACGTGTTCCCTTAAAAAAGGTTAACGGATTCATCTTGCCAAAAATCCATAAAAGAAGTGGCAACACCACTACCCCATGGAAAATTGTTGTTCCTGTTACCACTGCGGCAAATTCAGCTAAACGACTTAAAACTGTAATATCTTCTGTTGCTATAAGCTTTGCCAATAATGCCAAAATACCAAATGGTGCGAGCTTCATTACCCAGCCAATCATCAACATCATAATGTCAAAAAACTGATGACTCAGCTTACGTACTGTTCGGAAGTTTTCTCCGCCTTTAACCAAAGCTACACCAACAAATAATGCAAAAACCACAACGGCTAAAACATTACCTTCTGCAAACGCTTTAAATGGATTAATTAAGGTATTTTGAATAAAGTTCGTGAAAAAAGATGTTGGCGTTAATGTGTCAGGTGTTTGATGCGAGTTCATTGCATCTTGGAACATGACAATGTCTACGCCTTTACCTACATTAAATAAGTGCGCACAAGCCAAACCTAAAATAAGCGCCAATGTTGTTGTGGTTACACAACACATTAAAGTGATTTTCCAAGTTCGACTGAGTTGTCCTGTCGCTTGTAAATTAGAAACACCAACAACAATAGAGCTGAAAATTAAAGGAATTAACAGCATTTTCAGCAAGCCAATAAAGACACTACTGACAATACTTAGCCCGTAAATACTTGCATCAAAAAATTGAGTGTTTGGAAATAGGTTTAGAATAAAACCAAAAATCACACCCACTATGGCTGCAATTAGAATTTGTGAATTTAAGCTCATCCTAGAATGCTTTTTTGAATTAATTTAGCTGACAATATGCCATGCATATTTTTTATTATCGAGCGTTATTTTGTCATAAGGTTATACCAATATTAGGTATATTCCATAAAAAAAGCCGAATCATCATTCGGCTTTTTAGTTTCAATTTTAAATTATTGAGATTCAATTTCTCGTAAGCGAATTAAGCCTTCTTGTGTTGTACTACACACCAATTGACCGTTTTGCCACATTCTACCAAAATTCAAACCACGTGAACTTGCGCTAATTGTTGCATCCATATCGTAAAGCATGAATTCATCTGCACGGAATGGTTTATGGAAATACATTGCATGATCAATGCTTGCACATTGCAAACTTGGTGAAAGATAACTTAAGCCATGTGGGCGAAGCGCTGTCGTCATTAAAGTGAAATCTGAATAGAACGCAGCAATTGCTTGATGCAATGAAATTTCATCAACTTCCGCAGCAATTTTATCGTGCGTACGAATGTAATGTGCATAGTTTGGTGCTTCAGGTTGTGGCGCAAATGGATTAATTGGCATCACAGGACGAAGCTCAACATGACGATCACGCATGAAACTTGCACGTACATTTTCAGGTACAAATTCAACCATCTGCTGTTTTAGTTCAGCTTCATTTTTTAAGTTTTCAGGTGCAGGATAATCAGGCTCGGCTGTTTGATAATTTAAACCTTCCTCTTGCTCTGCAAATGAAACCATGCACATAAAAATAGTTTTACCATGCTGAATTGCACGTACCTGACGGCTAATAAAACTACGCCCATCTCGAATACGATCTACTTCATAAATAATTGGCGCATTTACATCACCACCAAATAAGAAATATGCATGTAATGAATGCGCAGGTCGATCTGTTGTGTATGAAGCTGCACGTAATGCTTGACCCAAAACCTGTCCACCAAAAACACGCTTACCCACCAAGTTCCGACTTTGTCCACGGAAGATATTTTCTTCAAGTTTTTCAAGGCTAAGTAAATCAACCAATTCCTGAGTTAATGCATTCATGGGGGCAACCTATATCGATTCGATCACTATGAAATAAGGCTTTAATTGTGTATTACAACTAAAAAGAAGGCTATTTTGCCATAAAACCAACCAAAGCAATAAAGTTTTACTGACTCGTTTGTCATATGATTTTTTGAATATAGCTTCTAAAAGTATGCTCTTTAACTGTAAAATTACCCGCACTTACGAATATTGTTAGAAAATAGCATATTGTGTTGAATTACAATTGCTCAAAATAATATCTCGCAACATCTCTGTAGTAACGGTCTTTTAAGTAGGAGTTCTTATGTCCAAGAGTGGCTTCGGTCAAATTTATCGCAAGCTTTCTAGCAAGCTGCTTGACCTCGTGGTAACACCTCAAGTTCTTGGCGAAATTCCTGTAGCATCTCAAACTGCAGAAAAACAAGGTGATGGGCTAAACAAACCTAAAGTGGTTTGTTATGTTTTACAAAATCATTCTCGCAGCAATGCATTGGTGGTTGATGGTGAAACACGTCGTTTAAAATTAGCACCTGCATTAGACCCACTTACGATTAAAGACCATAAAGAAAAAGTATCTGTTCTTTTCTTACAACATTCAGATGAAAATAATATTTTAAATCCATCTGCACATAAGCTTCCGCCACGCTTACTTAGCTTGGTTGAATTACTAGAAAAACACCCAGATGCCGATGTAGATCTTGTGCCTGTTACCCTACTTTGGGGACGTGCGCCAGATAAAGAAAATTCATTGCTTAAGGTTTTAATGACCGATACATGGTCTACACCTGGTACAGTGAAGCAGCTTATAAATATTGGCATGCATGGACGTCAGTCTTACCTAGAATTCCATGAGCCACAATCTTTACGTCAGCTTATTGAATTTGCGAAAGAAACACATCCAAATATTTCGCCTGCAACATATATTTTAAATACCTTAAATAATTACCTAGATAATCAACGTGAAATTGTTTTAGGGCCAGATTTGTCTGACCGACGCAATGTCATGCATTCGCTTATTAAATCTCCCGATGTTCAAGATGCAATTCGTCGCGAGAGCATTCGTAGCAAAATTAGTTTGCTTGAAGCAGAGCGCCGTGCTGTAGGTTGCGTGAACGAAATTGTTTCGGACTATTCACACTCGACTGTGCGTTTTGCCTCTATGGCGCTTACACGCTTATGGACACAACTTTATGATGGTGTAGATGTTCACAACTTTAGTACGGTTCGTGAATTAGCCAAAGACTACGAGATTATTTATACGCCATGTCATCGTAGCCATATCGACTATTTATTATTGTCTTATGTGATTTATCAACGTGGTTTGATGGTGCCGTATATTGCCGCAGGCGATAACTTAAATATGCCTTTTGTAGGGCAAATTTTACGTGGTGGTGGTGCATTCTTTATTCGTCGCTCATTCCGCGGAAGTGGTTTATACACCACGGTATTTAAAGAATACTTATATAGCATTTTGTCACGCAATACACCGCTTGAATACTTCATTGAAGGTGGTCGTTCGCGTACAGGTCGTATTTTACCGCCTAAAACGGGCATGCTTGCTATGACTGTTCATAGTCATTTACGTGGTCGCTCTAAGCCTATCGTATTTATTCCAACTTATATTGGTTATGAACGCTTAATGGAAGGTTCAACTTATGTAGGCGAAATGAATGGTAAGGCGAAAGAGTCTGAATCAATTATGGGTATTATTAAAACCCTACGTAAAATTGAAAAAGTCTTTGGTAAAGTTCATGTGAACTTTGGTGAGCCAGTTTTCTTAGACGACATGCTGAAACAGCATAATGCAGAAAATGTAACTGTCGCTAAAAATGATGATGCAATTCCTGAAGAAGTATCACAAGCAGTAAATAGCTCTGCAAATGCAATTTTGGAAAACATTAACCGTGCCGCAGTTATTAACCCTGTTTCATTGCTTTCACTTATTCTTCTTGCAACACCAAAACATACGTTAGATGAAGAAATTTGCGTGAAGCAAATTGATACTTACCGTAATTTGCTTGCATCTTTACCTTATGATGAACGCATTCAAGTAACGCCATTATCTGGCAAAGAAATTATTGCTTATGGTTTAAAGCTTAAACTGATTAAACGCGTGAACCATGTTTTAGGTGATATTATTGCGATTGAAGAAGGTCAAGCAGTTCTTCTTACTTACTTCCGCAATAACATCTTACATGCCTTTGTTTTACCATCTTTAATTGCTGCACTTGTAAACCACAATGGTTCAATTGCTCCAAAAGATTTATGCAATGTTATTAAAACTTTATATCCATTCTTAAAAGCAGAATTGTTCTTAAAGTGGAATGAAGATGATATTCAAGCACCAACTGAAGCGTATATTAATGCTTTATTGAATGCAAAACTCATCTCTAAAGATGCTGAAGGCAATTTAGTTGCACCGGCACCAAATACTGAAGATCATAATCAGCTTGTAGTGCTTGCAACACCTGTCATGCAAAGCCTTGAGCGTTACTACATTACGCTTTCACTCATTACTCAGCGCGGCTCAGGCAATATTTCAATGCGCCAAGTTGAAGAACTCAGTCATTTAGTGGGTCAGCGTTTATCTGTACTTTATGAGTTTAATTCTCCTGAATTTTTTGATAAAGCACTTTTCCAAAGCTTCATTAAAATGCTCACGCAAAAAGGTTACATCAGTACAAATGAAGATAATTCGATAGTATTTGATGCACCATTCCAAAATATTACTCAGTACGCCAACCTTGTTTTAGATGAAGATAAATTGCAAATGCTTCATCACATTACTTCATTTACCGATGAAGAATTGAAAGAAGCTTTAGATGCCTTAGCTGCCCAACAAGCTAAAAAACGCCAAAAGCGTAAAAAGAAATAAGCAAAGAAAAGCCTCTCAATTGAGAGGCTTTTTTATATCTATGCAAAGCTTAATGCTGAATAAGTTTAAATCCTGTTTCATTCATTCGCATTGCAAAAATTCGCTTTCCAGTTTCATTCTGACTTTCCAAAACCAACTCAGGAAAACCCTTTTCCTTTTGAATTTTTAAAATCTTTTCATGTAAAGGTTCAGGTAAATTATCGGTCACAATATAACTTTTCTTAGGATGTTCCACGTGAAGCAGATGCGCTAAGAAACAAGATAAATCATCTATATGAATACGGTTAGACCAATGAATATTAGGATACGTTTTTGTGTTTTCTGCAAGGCGAATCATGCGTTCAGATAAACCATCATAAATACCTGTAGGGCGAATAACAGTGCATCTTTCAGAATAAGCTTTTAAATAAACCTGCTCCATTTCTGCCAAAATTTGCCCTTGTTCATCTTTAGGAAAAATTGAAGTTTCATCATCCACTCGCTCCCCTGCATTTTCACCATACACCCGCGTAGAAGACACCACAATTACACGCTTTACAGGATGATCTATTAAAGCCTGAATAATTGAATATGCAGAATTCAAATAAGTTTCCCTGTATCCATCTACATTGCTTTGTGTCGGAGACAGTAAAATATAAACACAATCTACAGGTTTAATTTGGCTTAAATTAAGATGATGAATATCTTGAATAAGATGCGTTGCATATTCATCTGTTTTCGGACTTGAACTAATTGTGGTAATTTGATGATCGAGCGCAAATAGTTGTTTAGCAACGCGCTGAGATGTTTTACCATAACCTATAAATAAAATATGCATTTAGCACCAAATCACAGACTAAGTTGAGGGGACATGGCCGCAGTCCACCAATTGCAAGGCGTAGGAAATGCCTCTGCTGCTTTACTAGAAAAGCTAAATATCTTTAACACAGATGATTTGCTGTTTCATCTTCCACGTGACTATGAAGATCGTAGCACGATCATTCCTATGAACCAATTGGTCGTGGGTAGAAGTTATTTACTTGAAGGAATTGTCAAAGGTGTCGATTTCCCACCGGGCAAACGCAAGTCTATGGCGGTGTTGCTTGATGATGATTTTGGTAAAGTCACTTTGCGTTTTTATCATGTTTATAAAGGTATTACAGATCGGGCAAAAGTCGGCAATCGTTTAAGAATATTTGGGGAGGTTCGTGTTGGTGCTCGGGGTTTAGAGCTTTATCATCCTGAGATTCAGCTCATTTCAGAGCATACACCTTTACCTCAAACACAATTAACTGCTATTTATCCAAGCACTGAAGGACTAACACAAGCTAAACTTCGTGAATATGTAAAGCAAGCATTACGACAACACAGCGATGATTTACCTGAGCTACTTCCTAAAAAATTCACCAATGGATATGCCTTAAAAGAAGCTTTGGATTATATTCACCATCCACCTGTAGATGCCAATATGATTCAGCTGGCGCAAGGTGCTCACCCTGCACAACAGCGTTTAATTTTTGAAGAGCTGGTCGCACATCAAGTTAGCTTACTTACGCGACGTGCCTATATTCAGCAAATTGAAGCGCCATCATTTTCGCCCAGTCAAAAGTACGCAAAAGCATTATTAGCGACTTTACCCTTTGAAATGACAGGTGCACAAAAGCGTGTTTCTAAAGAAATTGCCGATGATTTAAAACTTAGTAAGCCTATGCTTCGCTTAGTTCAGGGTGATGTAGGTGCAGGCAAAACATTGGTTGCAGGTGTAGCTGCTTGTCATGCTTTAGAAGAAGGCTGGCAAGTTGCTTTAATGGCACCTACAGAAATTTTAGCAGAACAACATTACTTAAATTTCAAGAAATGGTTTGAGCCTTTAGGCTTATCTGTATCTTGGCTTTCAGGCAAACAAAAAGGCAAAGCTCGCGCAGCAGCAGAGCAAATTATTAAAGATGGTTCAGCTCATTTAATTGTTGGAACACATGCTCTATTTCAGGAAAATGTTGAATTTGCCAAGCTTGGCTTAGTCATTATTGATGAACAACATCGCTTTGGTGTAGATCAACGTCTAGCTTTACGTAATAAAGGCTTAGATGGTATGACACCACATCAATTGGTGATGACTGCTACCCCTATTCCTCGTACTCTAGCTATGTCTGCTTATGGTGACTTGGATACTTCAGTCATTGATGAACTGCCACCTGGTAGAACACCAATTCAAACCGTGACTATTCCGCTAGATAGACGTGAAGAAGTATTAAATAGAATTGCGACCAATTGTGCCGAAGACAAACAAGCTTATTGGGTCTGTACCCTTGTCGAGCAATCTGAAACTTTAGATGCACAAGCTGCCGAAGCAACTTATCAAGAAATTCGTGAGCGTTTCCCACATTTAAAAGTTGGCTTAGTTCACGGCAAAATGAAAGCAGACGAAAAGCAATCTGTAATGCAACAATTCAAAGATAATGAATTACAGCTTCTTATTGCCACCACTGTGATTGAAGTGGGTGTCGATGTTCCAAACGCTTCCATTATGGTCATTGAAAATGCGGAGCGTTTAGGACTTTCACAATTACACCAATTACGTGGTCGAGTTGGTCGTGGTGCAAAGGCAAGTTTCTGCGCCTTACTTTATAAAAACCCACTTTCTCAAAATGGGCAAGAACGCTTACGCATTATGCGTGAAACCAATGATGGCTTTTTAATTGCGGAAAAAGACTTAGAAATTCGTGGTCCTGGTGAACTCTTAGGAACAAAACAAACAGGTGATATGGGCTTTCGTGTGGCTAAATTAGAACGTGATGATCATCTTCTAAGTCAGGCACATTATGTCGCACAACAAATTTTAAAAGACTACCCTACTCATACCGATGCTTTATTAAAACGCTGGCTACCTGAAGCACCAAGGTACGCTTATGTTTAATTTAATTAAAAGTGCTACTTCACAATTAAGCACATTAAGCACTTGCCAACTTTGCGGTGTAGATGCTCAAGCAATGCATTCTATTTGCCAAGATTGCTGGAATAATTTGCCTTGGTATAAACAAAATATACAACGCCAAGAAATGGATATTTCTGTCGCTTGTCACTATGCCTATCCTATAGATCGAATTATTCAAAAGTTTAAATATGAACAACAGCTTCATTATCAAACGTTATTGGCTGGCGTTTTAAAAGAAGTTCGTATTCCTAAAGTACAAGCCATTGTGCCTATGCCAATTTCAAATGAACGCTTAGTAGAGCGTGGTTTCAACCAAGCCTTGGTATTGGCACAAATATTAGCGAAAGATTTAAATATTCCTGTTTGGCAACCTATATCACGCTCAAATCAACATTCACAAAAAGGCTTAAACCGCTTAGAACGCCTTGAAAATATTGATACCCAATTTAAAATCAATGAACTATCAAAAATCAAATATCGTCGTGTACTTATTTTGGATGATGTTGTGACAACAGGAAGTTCTATTCACGCTTTGAAACTTAAATTAGAAGAATTAGGTTGCCAAAAAATATATACAACCTGCCTTGCCTACGCAGACAATTAAAAACGCAATAAAAAAGGAAAGAACCAGTCTTTCCTTTTTTATTGTCAAAATCACACCACAGCTTCAGCTAAATACTTTTTTACCCAAGGAATAGCAACTTCTCTCGTTAAAGGTGCAAGTTGAGTTTCCGCATCATCTAAATCAATCCATTTCATTTCTGCAATTTCAGCATCAATGTGTGGTATTTGATTCAATTCAACATAATAAACATAGCTGACAAGTTGATAATCAGGCTCATTTGCTGCAAGCGTTTCAAAACGACCAACAAATTGCTCAATCTGCGCCTCACAACCTATTTCTTCCTGAATTTCACGAAGCATTGTTGCCTCAGGCAATTCATTTGGTTCTAACTTTCCACCCACTTGCATAAAAAAAGCGGTGTTCTTTTTACGTACCACGAGTAGTTGCTGTTGTTCATTTAAAATAATTGCCGCAGCAACTGTTATTAATTTCATGTATTTTCCACTACTGTTGAACGTTCAACCATTCCCCATTTCGGTTCAGGTGCAACAAATTTTTCAAACTGACTTAAAACATCTTGAATAGAAGATGACGAAATTAAAGTATTGGTAAATCGCTCATGCGTGAAACCCTTTTGGGTTGTTACCTCAATAAACTTAATTAACTCATCATAGAAACCATCTACATTTAAAAATGCACAAGGCTTTAAGTGAATACCCAATTGCGCCCAAGTCCATTGTTCAAAAATTTCTTCTAACGTTCCAACACCACCTGGCATTGCAATAAATGCATCAGATAATTCAGACATTTTTGTCTTGCGCTCATGCATATCTTTTACAACATGTAATTCGGTTAAATGAGGATGCGCCAACTCTTTATTTACAAGTACTTCTGGAATCACGCCAATAACGCGCCCACCTGCTTGTAAAGCACTATCTGCAACAACACCCATTAAGCCAGATTTACCGCCACCGTAAACCAGTGTTTTGCCTTGCTCTGCTATTGCTCGACCAACATCTTGTGCAGTTTGATTAAAGATTTCATCTGTACCAAATGCAGAGCCACAAAATACAGCAATAGAATTTGTCATTTTTTCACCATGTTATTGTGTTTAGATACACTACTATTACGTTCAAGTACTTTTTTTAACTAAAATAATGATATGGATCGTGCTTTTCATTAAAACCTTGTCTAAAATACACGCATTACAAATATGGATACTGCGCAAAGGAGAAAAGACGAATGCTTGAAGCCTTTCACCCTACCGAGCGCGGTAGTTTAGAAGATGCAACCATTAATGGTGGCTTCGATTTACATCAAGATTTGGTTTGGATTGACCTTATTGCACCTTCCCAAGAAGAACAACAATGGGTGTTAGATGCTTATGACCAAAACCTACCAACTTTAAAATCATTAGAAGACATTTCATCTTCAGCTCGATTCTACCGTGATGATGACGGTATTTTACATATTAGTACGTACTTTTTAACGAAAAATAAAAACTTCCAACTTGATGGCGAACCTGAAGAGAATTCAAGCATTCTTTCAACTGTTCAAACCGTTGCATTCATTTTACATAAAGATCGCTTATTTACCTTACGTGGCGAAAAGCTTGTGGCTTTTCGCGCCTTCCGTGCTCGTGCACGACGCAATGATTACGAAATAGATTATAAAGACCCAACTTGGGTACTTTTAGGTTTATTAGAAGCAAAGCTCGATGAACTTGCGGATATTTTGGAAGATATCCACAAAGACTTAGAAAAGTACTCAACAGAAGTTCTAAATAACCGTCATCGTGAACAAATGCTAGATTTAGATGACATGATTACACGCCTTGCACAGTTAGAAGATACGCTTGGAAAAGCGCAACTATGCTTAATCGATTTACGTCGTGTACTCACCTTTTTAGCTCGTCCTCGTGCTTTAGGTAGTCATATTTATGATGCTGACATTCGTGAGTTAAGTGAAGATGTTCGTTCACTTGTAGAACACGATGCTTTCTTATTCCAAAAAGTTCGATTCTTACTTGATACAACATCTGGATTCATCAATACTGAACAGAATGACACGATTCGTCGATTCTCTATTTTACCAAGTATGCTTGCTCCACCTATGCTTGTTGCAAGTGTTTATGGCATGAATACAGAAGTCTTACCCTTTGCCCATGGCACAACAAGTTTTATTGTTGTGAGTGCAATTTTGTTAGCCTTCTTTGTTGGCCCAATGATTTACTTCCGCTGGAAAAAATGGATTTGAGTATTTCAATTTCCCTCTCTTTCTAGGAGAGGGTTAGGGAGAGGTAAACAAGCAAAAATATACCCAACAATAAAAAAGCACCTTTCGGTGCTTTTTTAGATTTAAACTTTGCTTAATCTAGCAATTGCAAATCACTTTCTAAATGACAGGCTTGAATAATATTCATCATTTTAGCTGGCACAGACTTAAACTTCAGCCCATTTGAATTAGGTGTTTGACGTACCAAGCGCACCAATACAGCCAAAGCTAAAGTACTACCATGCTCAAGTTGAGATAAATCTACAACTGCTGGTAATTCAATTTTGGTCTGAAGAATTGCCAATCCTTCCTGATAATATTCTTCAGCATTGTCGTAATCAATTTTACCCGAAACGACCAACTGCTGATTTTTAAATTCAATCACTGATCACCTACTATTATTTATTTACAGCAGCTTCAGCATCTGGCTTAAAGTTCGCAATTGCTTTATCAATATTACCGCCATTACGCTTTACAGTCGCAGCAAATTGATTACGGAACTGTAAGCCCAAATCAATACCAGAAACATTGATATTACGTACCTTCCACTGATTCCCTTTATCTGCCAACTGGAAAGATACAGGAATTTTTTCACCCTTATTATTAAAGTCAATTGTCACAACAGGATTCTTGCTGTTAGTCGCTTTATAAGGACGCAATGTATACGTTTGATTTGAGAATTTAGCAAAAGCAGAACCATAATTTTCAATTAAAGTTTCACGAAAATTCTTTTCAAATTGAGCACGCTGCGCGGCAGAGCTATATTGATTAGTCGCATAAGTTCCCATCACAATACGCGTAAATGCTTGTGAGTCGATATACGGATCTAAGTTTTGACGAACAATCGTTTTTACTAAAGCAGGATTTGACTGCAACTTAGAACTATCCGATTTTAAGCGTGCAATTAAACCATCTGCTACTTTTTTAACAAATGCAGGAGGTGCTTCAGCCGGAGCAGCAAAAGCTGTGCTCGCAATCATTGTAGAAAGAATGCTAGCGGTTAATGTCTGTTTTAATAAAGTATTCATTTTCTATATTCCAAAATTATTTATTCAATAAAAGATGGTTCAGCACTGGCTGTATCTGATGATGTTTGAGTCTCGCCTGCATCACCACTGTCTTTAGCTTTACTTTCACCAGCTCCACCCGTTACAAATTTAGAAATTAAATCTTCAATTTCCATTGTGCTTTGAGTGTTAGAAATTTCATCACCACGTTTTAAATAGCTCAAGCCGCCGCCTGGTACAATTTTCAGGTATTTCTCACCTAAAAGACCGTTTGTTGCAACCATAATATAAGCATCTTCATCAATATTAGTGATGGATTTCATGTTAGCAATAAGTTGCTTTTCCATTTCTTTTTGTTCTGTTTTAGAAGCAGCTTCATAGTCTGAGCTATAACGTAACTCTTCTAATGCTTCACTTTGAACTTGTTCTAATTGCTTTGCATTAAATGACGTTAAAGTACCATCCAAAGTCATATGAACAGTTGCTAAACGTGTTACAGGATCTAGAGTAATTTCATCTACCTGCCCCACTTTAACACCGCTTAACGCTACTTTTGCACGTGGTTTAATACCGTTTACATTGTCAAATGTTGCAGACATTTCATAGCTGTCACTAATATTTGTTCCAACTAAACCACTCACGCGCATTGCTAAGAAAAATAATGCAATACCAAAAAGAATTACAAATATGCCGACTGCCAGCTCACTAGTACGTGATTTCATTAAACACCTCCGAACATGACCGCAGTCAACACGAAATCAAAACCTAAAACACAAAGAGATGAATACACCACTGTGCGCGTTGTTGAAGTTGCAATACCTTCAGATGTTGGCTCACAGGCATAACCTTGATAAACCGCAATCCAAGTACAAGTTAATGCAAAAACAAAACTTTTAATAATTGTGCCATTAAAGACATCTTTATAGAATTGCACACTACTTTCCATGCCACTCCAATAAGAACCTTCATCCGCACCTAAGAAATCTACCCCTACCATTTTACCGCCCATAATGCCTACGGCAGCAAAAATGACTGAGAGCATTGGTAAACTAAAAATACCTGCCCATAAACGCGGTGAAATCACACGTTTAAGTGGGTCGACACCTATCATTTCCATGCTTGAGAGTTGTTCTGTCGCTTTCATTAAGCCAATTTCAGCAGTTAGTGCAGAACCTGCACGACCTGCAAATAATAAAGCAGCAACAACAGGAGCCAGCTCTCTTAGTAATGTTAAAGCAACTGCTGTACCCAACATTGCTTCACTACCAAAAGTCACTAAAATGCTGTACATCTGCAAGCCTAAAACAGCACCAATAAACAAGCCAGATACAACAATAA
The DNA here is from genome assembly GCF_034187745.1 of Acinetobacter faecalis. NCBI lineage: Bacteria > Pseudomonadati > Pseudomonadota > Gammaproteobacteria > Moraxellales > Moraxellaceae > Acinetobacter > Acinetobacter faecalis. The sequence continues at coordinate 65,370 of NZ_JAXHPF010000002.1, forward strand.
TAAGCAACGACATCACACCAACACGGTACATTTGGTAGATGAAAAGCTTGACACCTTGCCATGTAGGTAATGATGTTAAAATCTGCAACAGCATAAGCGTAGCAACGCCAATTCCGCGAATACGCTCAATAACGCGTCTACCTAATAAGGCAATAGCATTCATGAACCAACCTCATTGCTTAAATATGCTTGATGACTAAACTGATAATCGACAGGACCATCAATAGAACCTGTCAAAAATTGCTGAACAAAAGGAGATGAATGTGCTTTTAATTCCGCAGGTGTACCCTCACCCTGCACCTTCCCTTCAGCTACAACATAAATGTAATCTGCAATAGATAAAGTTTCGGCTACATCATGCGACACAATAATTGTTGTTAAATCTAAAGCTTCACGTAGTGAACGAATTAAACGAGTAAGCACGCCCATTACAATTGGATCTTGTCCTGCAAATGGCTCATCGTACATAATTAATTCAGGGTCAAGCGCAATTGCACGCGCCAAAGCAACACGTCTATTCATACCACCAGATAATTCAGATGGCATCAGTTGCTCTGCGCCTCTTAAGCCTACAGATTCAAGCTTTAAAGCAACAAGTTCAGCAATTAAATGCTCAGATAATTTTGTATGCGCACGTATTGGAAAAGCGACATTTTCATAAACTGTCATATCTGTAAAAAGCGCGCCACTTTGGAAAAGCATACCCATACGAGCACGTGCAGCAAATAACTCTGAACGAGACATATCTGCAATATTCTTGTTATCTAATAATATTTCACCAGAATCTGGCGTAAGCTGACCACCTATTAGGCGTAATAATGTTGTTTTACCTGTACCCGAAGGCCCCATAATTGCGGTAATTTGGCCACGACGAATATTCATATCAATATTATCGTAGATAACACGCTCCCCGCGTTTAAAGCTCAAATTCTTAACTTGAATAAGCGAATGAGCTTCTAGGGATTCTTGATTATTCATAGCCGAGCTTGTCCCGAATAAGTATTTTCAGCGCGTATAATATAAATGATTAGAGATAAAATTGTTACCTCTGAATGTTTTAAGATCGAGTTAATCTTTTTTTCTAAGTATTATTTTTAATAATTTAATTTACGACATGTATGTATATAGAAAAAAAATCACATTGCAGAGAACTAGAGCTAAACCGATATATGGCATAAGCACCTCTTGTACAGCTTTATAGTTTTCAGTTTTCAAATTATTACCCATCATTATTATCAAAAAGGAATTATTATGTGATTAATTATACATTATTATCTTTGTTATGCAAAATTTAAACAAAAAAGCCGATGGATGACCATCGGCTTTTTTCTTGAATTCGTATTAGTCGTTAAATTTACGACGTGGACGATCTTCACCAAATGTACGCTCACCACGTGGTTTATCATCAAAACTACGACGTGGACGGTCTTCACCACCAAATGTACGTTTTGGACGATCATCAAATGAACGTTGTGGACGGTCACCGAAACCACCTTCACGACGTGGAGCTGGACGATCACCAAAATCACGTTTTGGACGATCACCGAAACTGCCTTCACGACGTGGAGCTGGACGATCACCAAAATCACGTTTTGGACGATCACCGAAACCACCTTCACGAGGTTTGTAATCTACACGGTTACCACGGTTGTCATCATTTGAACGAGGACGGTCATTAAAACCACCTTCACGACGTGGGCGATCACCGAAACCGCCTTCGCGACGTGGTGGACGATCTTCAAATGAACGCTGTGGACGATCACCGAAACCGCCTTCACGACGTGGTGGACGATCTTCAAATGAACGTTGTGGACGATCACCAAAGCCGCCTTCACGACGTGGTGGACGATCGCTAAAATCACGACGTGGACGATCTTCACCGCCAAAAGCAGGACGTTCGCCACGAGGTTTGTCATCGTAGCTACGACGTGGACGATCATCACCGCCTTCACGACGTTTGAAGTTGCTTTCGCCTTCAAAACGACGACCACCACCGAAACCACGACCGCCATCACGACGACCACCGTCACGACCACGACCACGACCAGCACCATCACGGCTACCGCGTGCAGGAGGTGGAGATGGCTCAAGACCTTCAATTTCAGATACGTTTAAACGAGCATCTAAGAAATCTTCTAAAGCACGAATCTTGCCGCGTTCACGGTAAGTTGCAAGTGTAATTGCTTTACCTGTACGACCAGCACGACCTGTACGACCAATACGGTGTACATAATCTTCGTTCTTCATAGGAAGACCAAAGTTAATTACGTGTGAAATTGTTGGTACGTCAAGACCACGAGCAGCAACGTCTGTTGCAACTAAAATCTTAGCACGACCTTCACGAATGCTACGTAAACGACGGTTACGTACAGTTTGTGGCATAGCACCGTGAAGTGCTACAACTGATAAACCTGCTTCAGCAAGTTCTTCAGCTAACATATCTGTGTCTTCTTGAGTAGAAGCAAATACTACAGCTTGATCAACGTCTTCAGCGCTCAACCAATGCGTAAGTAATTTTTTCTTATGTTCAAAGCCATCAGTCCAATGCAATGTTTGAGTGATGTCAGTGTTTGTAGAGTGACCTGTTTCGATCGCAATACGTTGTGGATCATTCATCATGCGTTCTGCAAGGCTGATAATACGACCAGCAAAAGTTGCAGAGAACATTAATGTTTGTTTACGGTTAGCCGCTAAATCGCTGATTGCTTCTAGGTCTTCAGAAAAACCTAGGTCAAGCATACGGTCAGCTTCATCAACGATTAACGCATCAACTTTGTCTAATTTAATTTGACGACGGTTTACCAAGTCAAGTAAACGACCTGGAGTTGCAACAACAACTTGTGCGCCTTTTAATTGTTGGATTTGTTTACCAAAAGGCATACCACCCATAATTGCAGCAATACGAACACCTTTCATGTGACGTACAAATGCAATTGCATCTTGGCTAACTTGTTGAGCCAATTCACGTGTTGGGCAAAGAACCAAGATATTTGGTTGAGTTACAGCTTTCATGCGGTCCTTAAAAGGAACCAAAGCATCTTCAGAAGCAAGTGCGTTTAATGTAGGGAGAAGAAACGCAGCAGTTTTACCAGAACCAGTTTGGCTTGATACAAGAAGGTCTTTACCTTCTAAAGCAGCAGGAATCGCTTGTTCTTGAACAGGTGTAGGCGCAGTAAAGCCCAATGCTTGTAAACCCTGTTGTAACGATTCATGTAAAGGAAAATCAGCAAAAGTTTTGCTCATAGAGTATTTCACCCGAAAATGGGGTGCTCCATTAAAAATAAGTCAGATGGACATCGGCAAAAAGCGGCACAGCAATAATCGCTGACAATTTAGATTCAGCGGCGATCCGAGTAACGTCGATGTAATATAACGCACGTTTGATAACGGCTTATTAACCTGAAGGAATCGCTAAAGCGATTGGGGCGCGAGATATCGTCCTCTAGTTGGACCGCACGCGCATACACAATGATTTGAAGAGAAATGTTCAGGTAATGAACTAAAATATAAGTGCGTGGGCAGAGTATAGCAGAGTTTTTTTAAAAGTCACCTATTTTAGTCAGCTAAACTAATTTTAATGATAAATAAGACTGATGTATAACAAGAAACATACAGTTTAAAAATCTACAATTAATCCAACCACACCATTAATAATCATATCGATTGCAATAGTACCAACCAAAAGCGCGGCAATTCGACCAACAATATCAACATAACGGTCAACATAATCTGCATGACTAACTTTTAAATTATCATGTGCGAATTTCATGAGAATTAATAAGCTACATGTAATAACCAAAGTTGCACCAATGACTGCCGCCGAACCTAATACTGAAATTTTAGAACCCGTAATGACTGATGCACTGACCGTTCCTGGTCCAATCATAAATGGCATTGCGATCATACCGGCTGCATTACCACCGCGAATATTACCAATGGTATCGGCACCTTCAAAAACAAAGCGATAACCAATAACCAAAAATATGATACCGCCAAAAATTTGAAATGCTTCAAAACGTACTTGAAGATATTGAGAGAAAATAGCCTCTCCACCCCATGCAAATAAAACAAATACTACATAAGAAATAATTGAACCTTGAATGAGTGCTTTATTAAAAACTGGCGCACTTAAATTTTTGATGAGTCCAAGCATATAAATACTCATCATAAATGGATTCAGCAAAGTAAAAAAAAGTGCAAAGGAGTGAATATAGTCAGTCAATTTAAATTCCTTTTAAACGATCTCAACATCGTGTCGACGTTATTTTGGTTTTCAATATTTTTTTATTCTAATGCTGTTTTCTTTTAGCTTAAAGCAACAGCTACAAAACACATAAACTCTAAAATAAAAAGCCCTCTTAATAAAGAGGGCTTTTTAAAATCTTCAAAAACTCGATATTCAAGTTCTACCAGTAAGTTTTTATTACTTAGCTGCATCACCCCAAGCTGGAACAACAGCTTGCATAAGTGGTTTAAGCATTTTCATAGAACAAGCAAGTACTTGGCCATTTTCCATAGATTCGCTACCACCACGTGCATCGACTACAGTACCACCAGCCTCTTTAACAATTAACTCACCTGCTGCGATGTCCCATGGTTTCAAACCAAGTTCGAAATAACCATCGAAACGACCAGCAGCAACGTATGCAAGATCTAATGCTGCAGAACCTGAACGACGGAATTGTGCGCCAGACTCAGTTACATTTAATAATGCATCGAAATGATTTTTTGCGTATGAAACAACTTCACCGTTACGAATTTTACGGAACGCATGACCAACAGATAAGAATGTGTTGTTCAAGCTGTCTTTCACATTTACGCGAATACGGCGTTGGTTCAACATTGCACCACGACCACGGCTTGCAGAGAATAGCTCATCTTTCACAGGGTCATAAATAACACCGTGTTGAGTTACACCTTTATGTTGAACTGCAATTGAAATACAGAAATGAGGAACGCCATTAATGAAGTTTAATGTGCCATCAAGTGGATCGATTACCCAACACCATTCAGCGTCGTGACCTTTACCTTCTTGATAACCAAACTCTTCACCAAGGAAGCTGTGGTTTTTATAGCTTTTACGTAGAGTATCGATAGCCAATTGTTCCAAGTAACGGTCTACACGCGTTACAGGACCATCAATCCCTTTTTCTTCGACTTGTAGATCGAGTTTATGACGATTTTGATGCGCTTTTAAAAGCTCTTGACCAACTAATTGAGCCGCACGCGCAGCCATAACCACCATAGGTTCCATTGAACACCCACTACAAATTTGAAGATACTGATAAAGAATAATGCATAAAAGCGCGTATATCTTAGCAAATATAAGCGCTTTTATGTTGAAAAAATGTTGTTAAATTTTAAATATTACGATGAAACAGCATTTGTGATTCGAAGCAAAGCCAGTTGAATAGAGGCTTCTATGCCTTTTTCATCTAATCCAGCTAGTTGTAGCATCTGTTCATGTGTCGCCTGATTCATGAAGCTATCTTCTAAACCTAAGTTTAAAATTGGCTTAACAATGCCTGCTTTTGCAAGGTATTCATTCACAGCACTACCAGCACCGCCCATAATGGCATGTTCTTCAACCGTCACGAATAATGCTGTGTTATCTGCAACAGCTGAAATCATTTGCTCATCAAGTGGTTTTACAAAACGCATGTTCACAACACGAACTGCGATTTCATTTTTTTGTGCAAATGATTGAGCCGCTTCCACTGCTGCTTGAACACGACTACCAAAAGCAAGTACTGAAATATACTCGTCATATTGTTCGTTAAATTTCGCAACAATTTCAGCCTTACCAATTTCTAAGGCTGTCATTTTTTCTTGCATATCGACACCCAAGCCTACACCACGTGGGTAACGAACGGCTGCAGGTCCTTTATGTAGATACGCTGTATGTAGCATTTGGCGACATTCATTTTCATCTTTAGGTGCCATAATAACAATGTTTGGAATAGTACGCATAAATGCATAATCGTATGCACCTGCATGTGTTGGGCCATCCTCACCCACTAAACCCGCACGATCTATACCAAAAGTCACATCTAAATTCTGTAAAGCAACATCATGAATAAGTTGATCGTATCCACGTTGCAAGAATGTAGAATAAATTGCCACAACAGGTTTTAGCCCTTCACAAGCCATACCTGCTGCCAAAGTCACCGCATGTTGTTCTGCAATTGCAACATCAAAAAAACGTTCTGGAAATTCTTTGGCAAATTGAACCATACCCGAGCCTTCACACATCGCTGGGGTAATTGCGAGTAAGCGCTCATCTTGTTTTGCTTCATCACACAACCATTGACCAAACACATCTGAATATTTTGGCACTTTATTTGTAGATGCTTTAGCATTTAATTTAGAAATTGCGTGATATTTAATTTGATCTGATTCTGCTGGTGCAAAACCTTTACCTTTCACGGTATAAATATGAATTAAACGTGGACCTTTACGCTTCTTTAATGCATTAAAAACGTGAACCAATTGGTTTACATCATGCCCATCAAAAGGACCAAAGTAATCAAAACCAATGGCTTTAAATAAGTTGTCTGCTGCATCTGTTGCAGATTCATGTAAACGCGAGCTATACGTCCATTCAGGATGTGACTGAACAAATGCCTCACCATCTTCAGTAATATTTACTGATTCACCACGCTCCCAAATTGCAGCTAAATGTTTAGCAAAACCACCTGTACTGCATGAAATAGACATATCATTGTCATTCAAAACAACCATTAAGTCTGCATTATGTGCAACAGCATCGTTCATCGCTTCAAAAGCCATGCCTGCTGTCATTGCACCATCACCAATAATAGCAACCACTTCGCAAGGGTCTTTTTGGTAACGACGTGCTAAAGACATACCTAAACCTGCTGAAATAGCAGTAGATGAATGTCCTACACCAAATGTGTCAAATACGGACTCTTCACGCGCAGGAAATGCAGCTAAACCATCTTTAGAGCGAATAGTTGTAAGTTCTTCACGACGACCTGTAAGCGCTTTATGCGGATAAGCTTGATGACCTACATCCCAAACCAAGCGATCTTTAGGTGTGTTAAAGCAATAATGCAAAGCCACTGAAAGTTCGACCACACCTAAGTTTGCACCAAAGTGCCCGCCACTTTGACCTGCTGCGTATAAAATGTATTGACGTAACTCATCTGCCAACTTTTCTAATTGGCTTTGCTCGAGTAAACGTAGTTGCTGTGGATGGTCTATGCCATCGAGCAATGGTGTTACAGGGCGAAGAGTTGGTATTTCGGTATACAACATATATGGCAAAGCCTTCTAAAGCCTGGCAAATACTAAGCTAGGTCAATGGGAATTAATCGATCATATAATCGAATGGTATCACCTTCAATCAGCAACACTTCTAGCAATGTAGTTTTGAGCTATGATTTTCAGTTTGGCGCGTATTTGGTGCGTAGATTATCCTGAATAATCCTACTCATTATCAACCATTATTCTCTTGTTTATACAAAAAAGAAAATCTTATACATAAATTATCGCTGCCAATTCTACTAATGTCTGAGCATTACGCTATACTTTATTCAATTATTAAACGATTTAACGGGTTAAGCTGTGCCTATAAAATTTGTTGCAACCTCAAAACTCCCAACCGCTTTCGGTGAATTTAAAATTACGGTTTTTCAAGATCCCCAAACAGGCGAAGAGCATGTTGCACTGTCTAAGGGCTTAGATACTCCGCCAACAGGTCCAGTACTTGTGCGTATTCATTCAGAATGCTTAACAGGCGATGCTTTTGCTTCTTTAAAGTGTGATTGTGGACCACAATTACAAGCTACTCAAAAGCTTATTAATGAAGCTGGTCAAGGCGTGATTCTATACCTTCGTCAAGAAGGTCGTGGCATTGGTTTAACCAATAAAATTCGCGCTTATGCACTACAAGATCAAGGGCACGATACAGTAGATGCCAATCTCATGTTGAACTTGCCTGCCGATGCTCGACGTTATGATATGTGTAATATCATGCTCGATCATTTAAAAATTAAAGAAGTTCAATTGATCACAAACAACCCACTTAAAATGAAAGCCCTTACAGATTTAGGTATTCAAGTTGTAGACCGTGTTCCACTTACAGTTGGTTTAAACCCGCACAACGAAGAATATTTAAAAACAAAACATGAGCGCATGTCGCACATGTACAAAACCGATGATTTTCAAATTTAAATAAATATAATCTAAAGCTCCCTAAATTTGACTGAACAGTTCAATATTTTAGGGAGCTTTTCATTTAAATCGTCATTGAGAAAATTTGTGTATTGGGCACTCTTCTTTTCATACGTAAATCAAATGCCATACAAATATTACGCACAAAGGGTTTTCCCTTTTCTGTAATAGACAATCCATTTTCATATATTTCTAGTAAGCCATCTTTCTGCATTTCGTCAAGTTGTGAAATTACCTCATCCACTTCTGGGAAATACATAGAAGCATCTGCCCAAGATGTTTTGAAAGTGCACATCATATTTAGAATATGTTTTCTAATAATTAAATCTTCATGACTTAAAACATGCCCACGAAATACTGGAATTTCATTATTTTCTAAACGAGCATAATAATCTTCCAATACCTTTTCATTTTGCGCAAAGCTGTACCAACTGTCTGCAATGGAAGATACGCCCAAACCAATCATCAATTGTGTTTTAGATGCGGTATAACCCATAAAGTTACGATGCAATGTGCCTTCTTGGAAAGATTGATACATACCATCTTTTTCTAAAGCAAAATGATCCATCCCAATTTCGTGATAGCCATTTTCAAGCAGTTTCTTTTTGCCCTCTTCATAACATTGACGTTTTAAATCATCTTTTGGTACATCTGCATCTTTAAAACCACGTTGACCATTACCTTTAATCCAAGGCACATGCGCATAGCTATAAAATGCCAAACGATCTGGCGTTAATTTATTGGTCTGTTCAATGGTATTTAAAACATCTTCTAAATTTTGAAATGGCAAACCAAAAACTAAATCATGTGAAATAGATTCATAACCAATTTCACGTGCCCACTGCGTTACACGCTCAACATTTTCAAAGGGCTGAATACGATGAATAGCTTTTTGAACGTTCTCATTATAGTCCTGAACACCATAACTCACACGGCGAAAACCTAAGTTATATAAGGCTTGCAGGTGTTCTTTTGTAGTGTTGTTCGGATGCCCTTCAAAGCTAAATTCGTGTGCATCTGCAATTTCAGATTTATCTAAAATTCCTTGAATAAGTTGTTGAATATGGTCAACTGAGAAGAACGTTGGTGTTCCACCACCCAAATGAATTTCTTTAATAACAGGCTTTTCTACCAATAATTCACAGTATAAGTCCCATTCTTTTAATACAGCTTGAATATAAGGTTGTTCAACTTCATGGCGCTTGGTCACACGTTTATGACAACCACAAAATGTACATAGGCTTTCACAAAATGGTAAGTGAATATAAAGACTTATACCTTCTGATTGATTAGATTCATCAAAAGATTTTTTTAAACTTTGCTTCCAAAGCTCAAGAGAAAAAGTCGTGTTATCCCAATAAGGAACCGTTGGATAACTGGTATAGCGTGGTCCAGGAACATTATATTTTTGAACTAAAGAAGTACCCATATTTACCCACTTTTTCGGCTACGTTGTGACCACAACTTAAATAATTTATACCGCAATTTCATACATTGTGATGGGCTTAATCAAATATTTCAACAACACAACGTAAAAGCCTTAGTGTTTTTAGGGCTTTTTAAATAACCAATCATCAACATCGATAAAAACCCCTTAAATTTTCTAAGATTTTATGTTTTGATGTACGCAATTAATAACTCCCTATGATGGTCGTGATGCAGAATCCTACTTCAGCTGATATTCAACGTGTTCGTGATTATTTAACAGACTTGCAAGCGCGTATTTGTGCCCGTTTAGAACAACAAGAACAAATTGGCGGTGGTTCGGCAGAATTTAAAATTGATGATTGGGAACGCCCTGAAGGTGGCGGTGGTCGTTCGCGTGTTTTACAAGATGGTACGGTCATTGAAAAAGGTGGCGTGATGTTCTCTCACATCAATATTTCAAAATTACCTGCTTCTGCTACAGAACGTCATCCTAATATTGCGGGTGCAAAAGCCCAAGCGATGGGTGTTTCATTGGTAATTCATCCTAAAAACCCAAATGTTCCAACTTCACATGCCAATGTGCGTTTATTTGTAGCTGAAAAAGAAGGACAAGATCCAATTTGGTGGTTTGGTGGTGGCTTCGACTTAACCCCATTTTATCCAAATGATGGAGATGTTTTATCTTGGCACCAAACAGCACACGACCTATGTGCACCATTTGGCGAAGATATTTATGAAAAACATAAAAAATGGTGTGATGATTATTTTTACCTGAAGCATCGTGATGAACAGCGTGGTGTGGGTGGTTTATTCTTTGATGATTTAAATCAATGGGATTTCAAAACGTGCTTTGAATACATGCAAGCGGTAGGTAATGGTTATTTAGAAGCAATTGTACCTATTTTTGAGCGCAACCAAGACAAACCATATACCGAAGCACAGCGCGACTTCCAGCTATACCGCCGTGGTCGTTATGTTGAATATAACTTGGTTTATGACCGTGGCACATTATTTGGTTTGCAAACTGGCGGACGTATTGAATCTATTTTGGTGAGTATGCCACCACTTGTAGCTTGGTCATATAGACCTGAATGGGATGAAAACTCTGCTGAAAAACGACTAACTGATTTTTATTTAAAACCTCAAAATTGGTTAAATGAGCTAAAAAAATAATTGCTCAACAAGTTAAAAGCCACCTATTTGGTGGCTTTTTTATGAGAAAAGGGTAGTAAATTACACACCAAATATATTTACATACATCTTTTAACTATCGTATTGCACTTAAATCCTGTTTAATGAAGTTAATCTATTCAGATTCGTTACAGCTATTCATCTTATTGACACACTTGGATGGCAAGTTACATCTAAGTTATCAAAGGAAATACACTGTGAATATAACAATCAATAAAAATACAATTTCATTCCTTGGAATGTCTGCGCTATTAATCTGTTCATTCATCATTACTTTGTCATTTGACAGCAATTTATCAGATGGTCTTTCTATTACTGTTAGCGTACTTTCAGCTATTTCTTTATTTTGTATTGCTGCTGTTATGTTATTCGAAGCTGTTCTAGATATTTGTAATCCAAGTCAATAATTTAGCACTATTCTAACGATCTTAAACCTATAAAAATCTGTGATAAATTGCATTGTTTTTCCGACTTTTTACTTCTTCCATTTTCACGTATATTGATTGCCATTTCAGCACAAGGATAATGCACAGTGAGCAAACAATTTGCAGTGATTGGTAATCCAATTGAACAATCACGTTCTCCAGAACTTCACCATGCTTTTGCAGAAAAAACTGGCATTTCACTTAACTACACTAAACGCCTAGCACCATTAGATGGCTTTGAAGCCAATATCAATGAGTTTTTTGGTTCTGGCGGTATAGGCATGAATGTCACTGTTCCTTTTAAAGAACAGGCCTTTACACAATGTGCTGTCATCACAGAGCGTGCCAAAATTGCGAAAGCCGTAAATACACTTTGGATGCAAGACGGCAAACTTCATGGCGATAATACAGACGGACAAGGTTTAGTCGATGCGATTCATGCGCTAGATTGGAATTTAAAAAATACTGAAATTTTAATTATTGGTGCAGGTGGTGCAACGCGTGGCGTAATTTATCCACTTGTAAAAGCAGGTGTGAAAAAAATTGTGATTGCAAACCGAACTTTAGCGCGTGCAGAACAACTTGTAGCTGACTTAAAAAATGCCGTTCCTGAAGCAGAACTTCAAGCCATTGCATTGACAGATTTAGCAGGTGATTTTGATATTGCAATTAATGCGACATCTGCAAGTTTAAGCGGTAATGCCCTACTCCTACCTGAAACACTTCAATTTAAACATGCTTATGAAATGGCTTATGGCAAACCATCTTCATTTTTAGACCAAGCAAAAGACCGTGGTGTACCAACTTCAGAAGGTTTTGGCATGCTAGTTGGTCAAGCAATTGAAGCTTTTTCAATTTGGAATGGCGTAAAACCTGACTTAAAAGACTTTATCTAAAAATCATTTAAAAATTAAACATAAAAAAGAATCTCTATTGAGGTTCTTTTTTATATTCGCACCTAAAAATAAATTAGATTTTAAATATCGGTAAATTATTTAGCATATACAATTCAGGCTGACACCATTAAGTCAAATTACAAATTATGACTTTTGCGCCCGATATAATTCATGCGTAATAATCCTGCATAAAATTAGATATATAAAACTCTATTTTCCTAGAAAACCATCTATTCTTTGTTGTTTGCTCATTGTAATATTGAATTAAATGATGCATAAATAAGGTAGAAAAACAGGATAGTTTTTTCCTATACCATCAACCAAATTAGCTTTTCTGACATTTTTAATAGCTTCAATAATCAATGTAATTTTACTGTAGATGTGAATAATCAAAACATCGACTTAGATAATCCAAAACAATTTATATATTAGGATTAAACATATGCCAGCGTATAAAGCACCTTTACACGACATTCGCTTTTTAATGAATGAAGTTTTTGACTTTTCGTCACATTACAAAACACTTTCCAACGGTGAATATGCAGATTCCGAAACTGTAAATATGATTTTGGAAGGCGCAGCAGATTTCTGCGAAAACGTTCTATCTCCTTTAAATCAATCTGGCGATGAAGAAGGTTGCCACTTTGAAAATGGTGAAGTAAAAACACCCAAAGGCTTTAAAGAAGCATATGACCAATTTGTACAAGGTGGATGGCAAGGTTTATCTTACCCTGAAGAATTCGGTGGTCAAAACTTACCGCAATCTTTAAATTTAATTAAATCTGAAATGATGGGTACGGCAAACTGGTCGTTCCAAATGTATCCAGGTTTAAGTGTTGGCTGCATCAACACCATTATGCAGTTTGGTACAGATGAGCAAAAAAATACCTATTTACCACATTTAGTTGCAGGTACTTGGGCGGGCACAATGTGCTTAACAGAGCCTCATTGCGGTACAGATTTAGGACAAGTTAAAACTAAAGCTGAAGCTAATGCAGATGGTACTTATGCCATTTCAGGTACAAAAATTTTTATTTCTGCCGGCGAACACGACCTAACAGAAAACATTATTCATATTGTTCTTGCGCGTCTTCCTGATGCGCCTGCTGGCACGAAAGGTATTTCATTATTTATTGTACCTAAATTCTTACCAAGTACAGATGGTGGCATTGGCGAACGCAATCCTGTGACTTGTGGTTCTTTAGAACACAAAATGGGGATTCGTGCTTCTGCAACCGCTGTTCTTAACTTTGATGGCGCAACAGGTTACTTAATTGGCGAGCCTAATAAAGGTTTACATGCAATGTTCACATTCATGAACACAGCACGTATTGGTACAGCTATTCAAGGTGTTGCACATGCAGAACTTGCATTCCAAGGTGCTTTACCTTATGCAAAAGATCGTATGTCTATGCGCGCACTTTCAGGTAAAAAAGATCCTGAAAAAGTAGCAGATGCAATTATTCATCATGCAGATGTTCGTCGTATGTTGCTTACTCAAAAAGCCATTGCCGAAGGCGGTCGTTCAATGATTTATTATGCTGCACAGCTTGCAGATAAAATGAACGATGCTTTACTTCGTGGCGATGAAGCTGCATTTAAAGAACATGATGAGCATTTAGGTTTCTATACACCAATTTTAAAAGGTTTCTTAACTGAATTAGGTTTTGAAGCTGCGAACCACGGCATGCAAGTTTATGGCGGTCATGGTTATATTAAAGAATGGGGTATGGAACAAATTGTTCGTGATTCTCGAATTTCTACGCTTTATGAAGGGACAACAGGTATTCAAGCTTTAGACTTAATTGGTCGTAAAGTTTTACTCTCTTCTAAAGGTAAAGTAATTCGTGATTACACAGCAGAAATTTTAAAATTCTGTGGTCAACATGCAACAAACAAATACATGCGTCGTTTTGCATGGGATTTAACAAAACTTTGCGCTCAATGGAATGCTTTAACTGTTCGTTTGATGCTTGCTGCACGTAAAGATCGTGATGCTGTATCTTCGGCTTCTGTAGATTTCTTAATGTTCTCTGGCTATGTGATGATGGCTTATTTCTGGGCTCAACAGGCTGCAGCAGCTTCTGAAAAACTTGCAGATGGCAATGGTGCAGAAGTTCCTGAATTCTATAAAGCAAAAATTAAAGTTGCAGATTTCTACTTCGAACGTTTATTACCACGTACGCAAGGTCATGCAGAATCTATGATTAATCCATCAAAAACACTGACTTCTCTTGCACCTGAACACTTTAGTTTCGATTACTAATTTTGACGTAAATAAAAAGACCGCTTAGGCGGTCTTTTTTATTTATATTCTTTTATAAAACTTAAACATCGTTGAAGCAAAGGCGAGACTCCAAAAAGTACATGCAATTAAAGCGACAATAATATGAACAATATGATTTATTAAACTCGGATTGAAAAAAGCCCAGATACTCATAAATATTATCAAAAGTAGAAACACACATCCCCAATATTTTCGGATGGTTTTTCTTTTCACTTGTGCAGAAGAAGGCATCCTAAGAAGATAAAAAATCACAGCTAACAATCCCAACAATGCACTTGAATGCTGTAATATTTTATAAATTGGAATCCCTAACTCATAGAGTAATAACTCTCTTTGTAAGAAAGAGAAATGAACTACAAAATATCCAGTTTTATGTGTAAATGAGTCCCATAAAATATGTGTAGAAATACCTAACAAAATAGAAATAACCACAGTAAAAATATTGCTCTTAAAATAAGAAAACCATTTTATATTTTTGAATTTAACAAACTTTCTCTTAAAAAAAAGAGGAGAGTTATTGATTAATTCGTCACGAATAAGAAAATGAAAAATAAAAGCTACAATAAGTGCTACAGGTAAGTCTAATAAAAAAATACCAGCCAAGTTATGTCCTATATCTCCTTGCATTTTCATTCTCAGAAAATACTCAAAATCAGGTGCGATACAGCCTAAAAGAATACCTGTTAACGACAATTTCTTTTGCTTTAGCCAAGGACTAAATATAAAGGTCGCAGCCGTATGTGAAAAAGTGAATGGCATAAATTCTATTTCTTATTCGTAAACATTGTGCGAACTTTAAAAAGATCATTCTAAGTAATGATCTTCTACTTCACAATATGACATTTATTTCTTAAATATTAATCAGGCATCCTATTTTTCACAAAAACTCTTCCAACACCGAATTTAAAAACACATGACCTTGTTCAGTACACGAGATTCGGTTTTCGTCAGCTACCATTAATTTACGTTTACGTAATGATGCTAATAATTCAGACAAATCATCCAAACTGTAGCCTGTACGCTCAGCATAAAGCTTGGCATCCACCCCATGATTCAACCGAAGTGCATTCATCATAAATTCAAAAGGCATGTCTTCTTTTTCAATTCGCTTATATTGCAAATTTTCTGCAGGAACTTTAGCTAAATAATCTTTCGGCAAGCGTGTTTTTTGAAAACGATACACACCATCTTTTTGCGTGACTTTACCGTGTGCACCCGCACCAATTGCTAAATAATCGCCAAACTTCCAGTAATTTAAATTATGTGCAGAAGGCTTTTCTTTGCGCCAAGCCGAAACTTCATAATTAACAAAACCTTGTGCTTTTAAATACGTCTCACCCCGTTCTTGAATACCTTCCAAAACATCATCTACAGGTAAAATGGGCTGTGTTCTAAAAAAAACTGTATTCGGTTCAATCG
Organism: Acinetobacter faecalis; assembly: GCF_034187745.1. Taxonomy (NCBI): domain Bacteria; kingdom Pseudomonadati; phylum Pseudomonadota; class Gammaproteobacteria; order Moraxellales; family Moraxellaceae; genus Acinetobacter; species Acinetobacter faecalis. The sequence goes on from NZ_JAXHPF010000002.1 coordinate 81,212, forward strand.
TCAGTTGATACCAAGACACATGCGTAGCACCACTTTCAACCGCAAGCTGCAAATCTAACAATGCTTGTTCTAAGGTTTGTTCAGGTAAGCCATGCATTAAGTCTACATTTACCCGCTCAAAACCTGCTTCTTTGGCATTTTTAATTGCAGAAATTGCATCATCATTTGAGTGAATACGACCTAATTTTTGCAAATGATCGGTATTAAAACTTTGCACGCCAATCGAAAGTCGGTTAATTCCTGCTTTTAAATAACCTGCAAAAGGATCATGCTCAACTGTTCCAGGGTTTGCTTCTAAAGTAATTTCACAACCATATTCAAAAGGAAGTAATGCTTTTAACTCTGTAAATAACCATTCATAACCCTTTGCAGAAATGAGCGATGGCGTGCCTCCACCAATAAATACGCTATGAATTGTACGTCCTTGGGCAAAGTCTATTTGAGTTTTAAAATCTTCAACCAACGCTTGTAGATATTCTTGTTCTAAATCTAAAGACAATTTTCCATCGGGCACCGCATGCGAGTTAAAGTCGCAGTATGGGCATTTGCGCACACACCAAGGCATATGAATATATAGAGACAACGGCACATTTGCAGGATTTAACTCAGACAAGGAGATCACTCAAGAATAAAACTTTGCAAATTTTAACATGAGAGATTCTATTGCTCATGAAATATATTGGTATTTACTTTAAACTGATGAAAATTACACAAAAAATAGACAGATCAAAATGATAAAAATATCAAGTCAGCTTATGTGGTTACTGCCGCTTGCAATGGGTATTGGCATTGCTTTGACCTTTCAAACTGCAATTAACACTCAACTTCGCGATTATGTACAATCTCCTTTACAAGCTGCCCTTTTCTCATTTTTGATTGGTACAATACTGCTTTGCTTTTTAGTGTTTGTTCAAAATTCAGCGAAACCAAATTTTGGCGATATTATCGCTATGCCTTGGTATTTATGGATTGGTGGATGTTTAGGTGTTTATGCAATTAGCATGAGCCTTTTTGCCGCGCCTAAATTGGGTTTGCTTACACTTTCAGGCTTAATTATTTTTGGTCAAATCTTAACATCTATGATTTTTGATCAATTTGGTTTATTCGGTGTCGAAAAAACACCAATTAACTGGCAACGCTTTTTAGGTGGCGTAGTGATTTTCATTGGTGTGCTTCTCACTTTACAACGCTAATTTTTAAGTACTAAGCACCAATTTAAGAGTTTTTTAGTGTCTAAAGTTATAAGTACAGGTTACGAGTTAAAACAACTATTTAAATTAATGATCCCCATTTTGATCACTCAATTTGCCCAAGCAGGTTTTGGTCTAATTGATACCATTATGGCAGGACATCTTTCTGCAAATGATTTGGCTGCTATTGCTGTTGGTGTAGGTTTATGGATTCCAATCATGCTACTTTTTAGCGGCATTATGATTGCAACCACGCCTCTAGTTGCTGAAGCTCAAGGTGCACGTACGCCTGAAAAAATTGCTACGATTGCCCGTCAATCTTTATGGGTAGCGCTCGTATTAGGAATTATTGCAGGCTTAATTTTACAGACTATGCCTTTTTTACTTCCTTTATTTGGCGTGCCTGAAGCATTATTACCTAAAGCAAGTTTGTTCTTACATGCCATTGGTTTAGGAATGCCTGCGGTAACGATGTATGCAGCTTTACGGGGTTATTCAGAGGCTTTAGGTCATCCTCGCCCTGTAACCGTAATTAGCTTAGTTGCGCTTGTTGTACTTATTCCGTTAAACCTTATATTTATGTATGGCTTAGGACCTATTCCTGCTTTAGGTTCAGCAGGTTGTGGGTTTGCTACATCTATTTTGCAATGGTTAATGTTCTTTGCATTAGCACTTTATATTTTCAAAGCACAGGCTTACCAAAATTCTCAACCTTTTACCTTCTTCGAAAAAATAGATTGGTATTGGGTTAAACGCATTATGGCACTCGGCTTTCCTATTGGTTTAGCTATTTTCTTTGAAGTAAGTATTTTTAGTACTGCCGCAATTGTGCTCAGTCCATTGGGTGAAGTAACCGTTGCAGCACATCAAATTGCTATTTCTATTACTTCACAATTATTTATGATTCCAATGTCACTGGCGATTGCGCTGACCATTCGTATTGGCACCTATTATGGTGAAAAAAATCTACTCGCAATGCGTAGAGTTCAATTATTAGGGTTAGCAACAGGCACCGTACTTGCGCTTGTTTCTATGATCTTACTTTGGTTTTTCCGTTCTGAGATTGTGTCATTTTACACAAGTGATTATGACGTAACGCATATTGCTGTTTTTCTTGTGCTATTTGCGATTGCTTACCAACTAATGGATTCTTGGCAAGTGAGTGCCGCAGGCTGTTTGCGTGGCATGCAAGATACCAAAGGTCCTATGTGGATTACCATGCTTGCCTATTGGGTTATTGCATTCCCTGTAGGTATTTACTTAGCACGCTTCACTGAAATGGGTGCAGCAGGTGTATGGATTGGTCTTATTGTTGGATTAAGCGTTGCCTGTGTTTTATTGTTAAGTAGGTTGTATTTCAACAATAAACGACTTGCTCAAAAGTTTTCTTAAATTTAATAATGCTTCAATTAAAGCCGAACATTGTTTCGGCTTTATTTTATTCTTCTACTAAAAGATTCATAAATTCTCCATCATCTTAACAAAATACAGTAGGCAATTTGCTGTTCTACACTTATTATCAAAGTCATCATATAAAAATGATCTGAAGGAAAATCGAATGGCTAAATCGGCTAGCACGCCCGGTCGTCGCTTTATGAAGCTTGCAAGTATGACTGCAAGTATTGCGACTAAAACTGTATCCAACTCGATTAAAAATCTCACCGCAGATGAAGATCAAAAGAATGCATCTAGAAGCCAAATGTTCCAAGAAATTGGAATTCAAATTGCCGACACTTTAGGGGAAATGAAAGGTGCGGTCATGAAAGTTGGTCAAATTGCATCTCAATATAAAGATATTTTCCCACCCGAAGTTGCACGTGCTATTTCAAAATTACAAAGACAAGCACCAGCTATGCCTTTTGCCGAAATTAAAGCGCAAATAGAAAAAGAGCTTGGAAAGCCGCTAGATCAAATTTTTAAAAGCTTCGATGAAACACCTTTTGCCGCGGCATCAATTGGACAAGTTCATAAAGCCACTTTGCCAAATGGCGAGCAAGTTGTTGTAAAAGTACAATATCCAGGTGTAGATGAAGCCTGTGAAAGTGACTTAAAACAAGTTCGCTTGGCACTTCGCTTAATGGGTGTTTTAAAAATTGACCGTAAACTTCAAGATCAATTATTCAAAGAAATTCAAGAAAGTTTAGATAACGAACTGAACTATCAAATTGAAGCACAAAACTTAGAAGTTGCTCGAACTTTCCATGAGTCTTTAGACAGTAAAATTATTATTCCACGTGTATTCAAAGACTTTTCATCTCGTCATATTCTCACCTTAAGTTTAGAACAAGGTGAAAATATTGAAACTGCAAGTACTTGGTCACAAGAAACGCGCAATGAATTAGGACGCCGCTTATTCAAAGCCATTGGACAAGAAATTTTCTATTTAAAACGTTTCCACTGCGATCCTCACCCGGGCAACTTCGCATTTAGAGAAGATGGTTCGGTTATTGTTTATGACTACGGCGGTGTAAAAACACTTTCTACAGAGGTCATTGGTCACTTTAAAGAATTGGTTAATGCTGCACGTGAAAGTAATCTTAATGAAATAGAACAAAGGTTAGATGATCTTCATTCTTTAACCGAACTTGGGAAATTCCCAGAAGATTTATACCAAGAATGGCTTGAAGTATTAATGCGCCCACTGACAACACAATATGATTTTGCGGAAAATTCTGCGCATCATGATGGTGTGGAATTAGTAAAACGTTCTTTAAAATATTGGGATGTATTTAAACCGTCTCCAGATACTTTAATGGTGAACCGTACCATTTCAGGTCAGTATTGGAATCTTATTCACTTAAAAGTGAATGATAATTTAACTGACGTGTTTGATGAGCTAGTGCCTCCACGCCGTTAATTTAAAGATATAAATATCTTTACAATTTGCAACGCATATTTATTTGCCGCACAAAATGTTATATTATAACATTTCAATTATAAAGTAATGGCAGAGAATTTATGCGTCCCAATATCCATCCTGAATATAGAGAAGTTCTTTTTCACGATACAAATGCAAATGCATTTTTTGTAATTGGCAGTACTTTGCAAACATCTCAAACAAAAGAGCATGAAGGTAAAACCTATCCTTATGTCACTTTAGATATTTCAAGTGCATCTCACCCATTTTATACAGGTGAACAACGTCAAACTTCAAATGAAGGACGTGTTGCAAGCTTCAATAAACGTTTTGCTCGTTTCAAACGCTAACAAGCTGTTCAGATAATTTTAAGAAAACAAAGATAAAGTACTTCCATTCCCCAGCCTAAGTAATACTCCAGTACTTAGGCTTTTTTTATTTATTGATTGATCTTTATAGTCTTATTATTTACTTTCTAGAATAAATTGAAATATATAGAAACCTATCGCAAGTACAATCACACCCAAAATTAAGCTACTTAACGCATAGGCCAAAGCAAGTGGAAATTGCCCTTGTTTAATCAGCTGAAAGGTTTCTAAACCAAAACTTGAGAATGTGGTGAATCCACCTAAAATGCCCACCATTAAAAGTAAGCGTGCTTCATTTTGTAAAATTAAAAACTTCTGACTAAATGCAAAAAATACACCCGCAAGAAAACAACCAATCAAATTGACTGACCACGTTGTCCATGGAAATAGCCCCATAGGTTTTGCAAACCATACACCTGCGCCATAACGAAGAGTTGCACCAATAGCACCACCAAGCGCGACCAACAACCAATTCATGAAAAATCCAGTTTATGTTGCATGTTAAATGCTACGTACAATGACTTATTATTTGAATTTATTTATAACATTAAAACTAAATTTGAATGATTAAATTTAGTGAAAAAATTGCTATAGTCGGCACAGTTTCAAAATGTTTTTAAAGGATAAAGAGAAAAATGGCACAAGAATTATTGGCGCAACTTAATGCAAGTACCGCAAAATTTTCTGATGTAATTGCATTTATTGAAGCACGTTATACGCATACACCAACTGCGTTTAAAAATGGTGCTCAAGCCAATGCGGCTACAGAAAACCAAGGTAGCGCTAAAGTATTTTCTTTTGCTCAGATAAACAGTTTAAACCAAGAACAAACCTTAAGTTTGTTTGCAGAACATTATGCTTCTGTACTTGCAACACCTGAAGCAACAGATCATCAAAACATTCGTCAATTTATGATTCATGGTTGGGATGGTATTTCTTTTGATGGTACAGCTTTAATAGCAAAATAATTGAAAATTAAATAATAAAAACCGCTTAAAAATAAGCGGTTTTTTTTGTTTTAAAACAAACTTATTAATATTGATGATTAAGCTTTTTCAATCCACTGAATTGAACTTACACGGAAAACTTCACATGCACCATCACCTGTATCTGTAGGACTTAAAGATGATGTCCATACCAAATCTTTATCTTTAATTTCAACCAATTCACCTTTTAAACGCACTAAATCGCCACGTTTAACTTGCTTAATTTCTTTAGCAATTTCGGGGTTCGCAGGAATAATGTGCATATTCGACACCATTTGTACTGCTAACTCTTTAGGAACTGGAATTTTATCCATTTTCCAATTTAAAAAGCGGTCGTATTGCCTTACGTAAATTTGGCTCGCAATTTCAGGCTGAGCAAATAATCCCCAACTTACAGCATAATCAATAGGTGAAAACTTTGCTTGTTCATCGTCTGTATAAATTTTTGAACCTAAAATGCGAAAGTCACCTTTAAAATCTTTAAGTGGTGCAATCGATTGCGTACTTTCTACAGGTTCTAAACCTTTGGCGATGTTATATGCCGTAGATGCATGGGTTGTCATTTGTAGCATTGAGCCTACAAGCAACATACTCAACAATAAACGTTTCATTATAAACACCTCACCGTTTGCATTTTTACAACACAATATGAACTTCTTAAACGTGTTCATTTTATTGTCTTTAAATTTATAGCATTTTCATCTTAAACCTACATTAAGAAGAAATTTTATATTTTTCGTAACAATCAGAATCTTTTTAGTCTATTTTTAATGATGAATTTAATCTTGAAAATCTATGCGAATAGTTTCAAAGCGCACACGTCCATTTTTAATAGCTTGTTCAATTGCCTGCTGACCTTTGGTTAATCTTGCACCGCCACTTTTAATATCAATAAGCACAACTTCTATATCTTCGGCAGAGCCATCACCATCTCGAAAATCTGTATATCCATCAAAAACAACATAATCTACAGGATCGCCTAGAAATTTTGCATCGCTTGGTAAGTATTGAAACTCTGGCATAATAGGTGCAAGTTGCTCTGCCATCTTGCCTTTTAAAACTGCACGACTTGTATTTACACTGCGTTTTTGAGCATGAATTAATGCTTGCTGATGTTCCAATTCTAGCTCGGCAATATATTGTTCATATTCAGCCTTAATACGTCCATTGCGTGAACCACTTAAAATAAGTGTTGTTAGCACAATACCAATACACACACCAATCAACATTGCCATCCAGATGGACATCGTACCTTCCTAAATTTTTTAATAAACAAATAAGTAACACAGCATACGACTTTTGTGTTGTGTCATATTTCAGTCAAAAAACAATGATATGCTAGCTGCGAGCAGAATTATATCTTTCTTTATTAGTTGGGTTATGAAAACGATACTTGTTGCAAATCAAAAAGGCGGCTGTGGGAAAACACTTACAGCGATTAGTTTAGCATCTGCTTTAGCACAAAAGGGTTATCGTGTTGCACTTGCCGATGCGGACAATCAAAAATCCTCAATGCAATGGCTGAAGCAACGCCCTCAAACTGCTGCGCCTATTGCAAGCCTAGATTGGCGACATGAAAAATCAATTGGTGATGCACCTAAAAATATCGAATATTTAATTATTGATGCACCGGGTGCGCTTTCTGGCGAACACGCTGAACAACTTGTAAGTGAAGCACATGCTATTATTACGCCCTTACAACCCTCTTTCTTTGATATAGACAGTACACGTCGTTTCTTAAAGCATTTGCAAGATATTAAGCGCATTAGAAAAGGAAAAGTTCAAATTCTATTGCTTGCAAACCGTGTAAAACCGAATGGCATTAATTCTAAAGAGATGCAGGATTTTTTTGCCAAAGTAGAACAAGCACCTGTTGCTTGGATTTCAGAACGTAGCGCATACGGTCAACTTGCTATGCAGGGTTTAAGTATTTTTGATAAAACCCAAAAGAACTTTGTCGAAATTCAAAAGCAATGGCAACCTGTGCTACACGCCATTATTGAAGACCCAAGCGAGTGGTTTTAAACTGAAGTAGAAATCACTTGAGTTAAACCAAACATACATATAAAAAGTTATTCACCATTACTTACTAAGCATTCATTTGCGGATGATTTTTTTTGAGTTAATATGGCTTATGAATTAAGGAATAACTCAGTGAATTCAGTACAAAAATACGCACCAACAATACAAAAGTTTTTGTTATTTGGTCTTTTTTTCATTCTGCTTTATTTAGGCTTTGATGTTCTAAAATACTTCATTGTGCCTGTTCTTTGGGCGGCAATTATTGCTTATATGACATGGCCTCTCTATCAAAGAATTCTTAATTTTTGTGGTAAAAAAAGACCAACTTTAAGTGCAACCATCATGATTCTTTTGGTGGTTCTCGTTATTGGTGTTCCTGTTATTTGTGCAATATTCCTCTTACAACATGAAGGTCGAAACCTCTATTTCTCTCTTCAAAAGCAAGTATTTTCTGGGCATTTAAATGTGCCAGATTTTATTCGTGAACTTCCTGTCGTTGGCAAAGAAATTTCTCGTACGCTTAATGACATTAATCAAGACCCGAATAGCATTATTCAAAATATTTCAGCTTGGATTCAGGGTCATTTAAATTATGGTAAAGCTGTACTGAATGAAGTCAGTAAAAATGTTTTCAAACTTTGTTTTGCTGTAATGTCTTTATTTTTCTTCTATAGAGATGGTCAAACCATTTTAAACCAAGTGCGTAAAGCATTTGAAAAAGTCGTTGGCCCGCAAATTCATCACTATATTTCTACAATTTCAGATACAACTCGTGCTGTTGTTTATGGTGTTGGTTTAACTGCTGTTGCCCAAGCACTTTTAGCAGGTATAAGCTACTTTGTTGCAGGCGTGCCTAACCCAATGGTACTTACCATTGTGACTTTCTTATTTGCACTTATTCCTTTTGGCCCTCCTATTGCCTACACATCTGTTTCTTTATGGTTGTTCTCGCAAGGGCAAACTATTGAAGCAATTGGTGTAATGGCATGGGGTGTTTGTGTGGTTAGTACAGCAGATAATGTGATTCGTCCTTTAGTTATTTCAGGTGCAACTCAAATTCCATTCTTACTCATTATGTTTGGTGTATTAGGTGGTTTAGCAAGTTTTGGCATGGTTGGCTTATTTATTGGCCCTGTAATACTTGCGGTGTTGTTAGCAATTTGGCGTGAATGGTTACACGAAGCTCAGCCTGAACCTATTCTTATGCCTAAAGGCACTTTGGTTTATGACTTAGAAGATGAGTTGCAAAACTCTACTCAAGATCATATCGATACACCAAAAAAATAAGTGAAAAGTGTTATACATTAAAGCACTTAAATATCCACAAATTCTCCCTATTCCTTTGTTTGAATAAAAAAACGATATCATCAAAATCATCAAAGGAATAGAGTGCATGTCATCTATGTTTAAACTGAGCCTACTGGCTTTGACAGGCTCATTTTTATTTACAGGCTGTGTTTCTACGCCATCTCAAATTGAAAATAAAAAAACAGTTACCATAAATGCGGTCTCTGCAAATGGCATTGATGCCAAAATCGGTTCTATTGAATTACAAGATAGTGCTGCTGGCTTAGTCATTAAAACTAATTTAAACAACCTTCCATCTGGTCCACACGGTTTCCATATTCATGAAAATGGCTCATGTGAACCTGCTGAAAAAGATGGAAAGCTTGGTGCGGCACTTAGCGCAGGTGGTCATTACAATCCGCTTAAAGTAGGAAATCACGGCAATCCACTTACAGGGCATATGGGTGATTTACCATTATTAAATGTAGAAAATGACGGAACTGCAAAAGTATCACTTCTTGCGCCTCGTTTAAAACTTCAGGATATTCAAGGTTTAGCCGTAATGATTCATGCAGGTAGTGATAATTATTCTGACGATCCTAAACCATTAGGTGGTGGAGGTGATCGTATTGCTTGTGGCGTTATACAATAAAACTGTGGATAAAATTTAACTTATACACATTATAATATTGATGGGAAAAGTGGAATGTTTAAGCTACTTTTCCCTTTTTACATTTCAATCCCCCTCTACTTATTTAACCTATTTTAAATTGACAGCTCACTCAAAAAAGTTCAGTGTAAAATTCACTCTAAAAAACAGCTCAAATAACACAAACGTGAATAGCTTTAGTCTGTGGTTTCAATCATTTAAATCGAATGCAATTTTGGTGTATTGCCTACAAATTTGTATTGTTTTAAGTGGTACAACGCTTGGTCTTTTTTACTTGGGTTATCAGGAATTTATTGTTCCTATTACCCTTGGCGCGATTGCAACTGCACTTACAGACTTCGATGATCGTTTAAGTATTCGCTTACGTAATTTACTTTATGTCTGTGTTCTATTTTTTAGCGTAAGTAGTATTTTAGATTTTTTGCATCCTTATAAATTCTTTTTCATTTTATTTTTATCACTTTCTAGCGCTGTTCTTATTTTATTAAGTGCTTTAGGACAGCGTTATGCTGCCATCACTTTTGGTACTATTTTGCTGTCTATTTACACCATGTTTGGCTTGGGTGAATATTCAGAATGGTATTTTCAGCCGATCTGTTTTGTATTGGGTGTTTTATGGTATGGGCTTACCGCTATTGCGTTTTATCTCATAAAACCGACGCTTGCCGTACAAGATAATTTAAGCCAAAACTTCGAAAAAATAGCTGAATTACTTTTTGCAAAAGCTAAACTTTTTGATCCAGACAATACGAAAAATGTTGAGCAATTACTGTATGAACTTTCACTTAAAAATAGTGAAGTTGTACAAGCGCTGAATAAAACAAAAGCATCGTTACTTACTCGTTTAAAAGCTTCTCGCGCAAATCACAATACAATTTATTGGCTCAATTTATATTTCTTAGCGCAAGATATTCATGAACAAGCAAGCTCGAATTATTTGCATTATGAACATATTCACAAGAATTTTAGCCGTACAGATTTAATTTTCCGTATTCAAAAAAATATTCGTTTGCATGCCATTAGTTGCCAAGAACTTGCACAATGTATTTTGCACAATACAACCTATGAGCCAAGCTTCGAGCGTATACAAGCCCTGTACTATTTAAAAAGTTCTATGCAAGATTGGATTCAAAACAATCCACAAAATATAGATGTTAAAAATTTACAGCTCATACAAACCAATTTAGAAAACTTTTTAGAGCGTTTTACAGGGCTTAAAAATTTACAAGCGCAACAAGAAACTCGCTATCAACAACATGTAGATAATTTAAATTTACTAGATGATGATATACATGACCTACAAGATTTATGGCTCAAACTAAAACAACATTTAACGCCTCAATCTGCACTATTTCGTCACGCTGTACGCATTGCCTTTGTTTTTGCTGTGGGATATTCCATTTCACTTTTACCTTTTGCAAAAAATGGATATTGGATTTTATTAACCAGTTTATTTGTTTGCCAAATGCGTTACTTTGCCACCAAAAGTCGCTTAAAAATGCGAACTTTGGGCACGCTTTTAGGCGTTATTATTGGCATTCCAATTTTGTATTTTGTACCTAGTATTGAAGGACAATTACTTTTAACTATTATTTTTGGTGTGTGCTTTTTCTATTTAAGTGCCAAGAAATATGCCATGGCAACACTTATGGCAACCTTAATGGTTTTACTTATTTTCAACTTAAAAGGTGCAGGTTACGCCATTATTTTACCGCGTATTATAGACACGCTTATTGGCTGTTTTATTGCGTGGTTTGCAGTAAGTACAATTTGGCCAGATTGGGATTTTCGCAATATTTCCAACACCATTAAAAAAAGTAGCAAAGCCACTTTGGATTATTTAAATGCTGTGGTAGAACAATATCGCTTTGGAAAAAATAATAGTATTGAATATCGAAAAGCACGGCGTTCTGCACATAATGCACAAACTGAACTTTCCACCATGATTTCAAGTTTGAGTACAGAACCCAATCCTAACCCTGAACTTATTCATCATGCATTTCGCTATTTGGTTTATAGCCACAGCCAACTGAGTTATGTGTCTGCTTTAGGTAGTCATAGAGAATATGTTAAAGATGAACAGATTCTAAATTTAATGCAGTGGACACAAAATACGCTAGAAGCTGTTTTACTAAATCAGCAAGATATTCCTGAACAGAATATTCAGCTTAAATTAAATGAAATTTCACAACTCAATAGCCAAGCAGATTTATCTGATGATTTACTGTTGGTTTTAAAACAAATAAGCTTGTTGCTCGAAACTTTACCCGAATTACTAAAATTGAAAAATAAGTTACTCAAACTAGAGATTAAATAATGCGAATTTCACCTGTTTTAATATTTATATTCTGTCTTAAATCGCTCATGTTTAGCCAACAAACTTTTGCAGTTACAGAAAATGAACTTCAAAAAATTATTGAATGTAAATCAGATTATGATACTTATGAAGAAGTTTGGGATAATCATAAAACAATTTTAAAAAAATTAGGGTGGACAGATACATCTGATCCTGACAGCATTACTATTTACACTTATGAGCATATAAAACCAATAGAAATATTTAATAAATCAACTCAAAAAATAGGTATCCTTGGCGGTGGCATAGTCGCATATTTCCCTAAAGAAGAAACACAGCCATTATCTCAATTGTTGAATATTTCTAACGACCCAAAACTTGAAAGCACACAATTCTTTGTAGGTGAAAAACTTATAAATTCTCAAAAAGAAACTAAATACAAAATCACTGTACACAAAAAAATAATTATGATTGGTTTAGACGATATTGCTATTGGTTGTAATTTTCAATTTGATCATGATGAAGTAGAAAAAAGAGCTAGATTTGAACAATAGAATTTCAAATTAAAGGGAATGATATTTCCCTTTAAGTATTTCAAGATTTTCTTGTATTTATCGTTCAACATTTCATCTTTCTACTATACACTCCAAGTTCATTCTCATTGACTTAATAGTGACCATGAATATTAAAACTTTACGTTTTGTGGGTTTATTGGAAGGTATTTCCTTCTTGCTTCTTCTTTTCATTGCTATGCCAGTGAAATATATGTTGGGTAATCCAATTCTTGTAAAATACGTTGGTATGGGGCACGGCGTACTCTTTGTTGCTTTTCTTGCCGTGTTATTCATTGTGTGTGAAAAGCAAAAATGGTCTATTAAAATGTTCATTTTAGGCTTAGTTGCATCTATTTTGCCTTTTGGTCCTTTTGTTTTCGATAAAAAATTGAAAAAACTAGAGCAACCAGAAAGTCAGGCTTAATATAAAAGCTTAAAAAAAACCTCCAAATTTGGAGGTTTTTTTATTCTAAAATTTATAAGTTGAATCGCTTAAATTGAACAACTTAAAACTGTCCATTTTCAACACGATCTTGCATCACTTTTTTCAAATGAGTTCGTGGCAACGTAAACCAAAAAGCAATGAATGCTAAACAGATTAAGCTGTACGCCCAAATATGGAAGCTTTCGTACAATACACGTCCAAGCTCTAAGAATATAAAGAAACTCAGCATCATTAATACAGATACAGCAGCAGCCACCGTCCCTTTAGACACTTCAGATGACATTAATGCAAAACGGTAAAGTACTGAAAAACTAATACCTTCACCAAAGCTAATAAGCGTCATACCTAAAATTAAGCTATGGATAAAGTATTCTTGCCAAATTGCACCAAGCACTAAAATTATTGCGCCCGCAAGCATTAACGGTAAGCCCATAAGCACAGTTTTACCTAAGGCAAATTTATCTATAATTTTAAGTAGAACTAAGTTCCCTGCAATTAAACCGCCCAATACAGGAAATTGTGCAAGTCCGTATTGCATACTGCTTAAGCCCATGTATTCCACAAGCATTACAGGTGAAAGTGCAATCCATAACATCAGTGGCATACTCACAAGTGGTAAAGCCAATGTGAGTGCAAGAAAGCGTTTATTTTTAAAGACTTGTTTAAAGTCATCTACAATATAGCTGAATGGCTTTTTCGTTCTGCTGACTTTTACATCTGGCATTTTGGCTTTTAAGCCAAACCAACTTACAATTGTGATGGCTGCAATACCAATAAAGCCCCAATGCCAAGACACATGATCAATCATAAATGCGCCAAGTACAGGACCTAATAGTGGCGCAAGTAAAGATACGTTTGCCATAAGTGCCATGACTTTTATGGCATCTCGTTCATCGAAAGTTTCTTGTATAGCTGCATAGCCCACTGCAGTAATGACCGATAAGCCAAAGCCTTGTAAAAAGCGCAGTGCTAAAAAGCTTTCAATATTTGTTGTAAGTAAAATAAGTAAGCATGTAAGTGCAAAAAATAGTACACCACCAAGCAATACTTTTTTGCGTCCTAAACGGTCTGAAAGTGGCCCGAGTAGCCATGCAACAAATGCCCCACCCAATAGGTAAAATGACATTGAAGATGGTGCCCACGCACTGCTTACGCCAAAGTCTTTGGTAATGGCAAGCATGGCAGGTTGGACTAAGTCGTTGCCGATATAGACTGAAAATTCAAAAAGCACCAATGCCAAAGGAAACATAAACGTGGCACGGTTTAGTTTTACGGTTTGTATATTTTGCATTTATTTCTACGTGTGGTTATTGGCTTGTCTGGACCACATCTATTTTCAGGGAGATAAGCTTCCGCCCAATGACAAACACTGTATATTGGTTTTAAGTTTTGGGTTGTTGCCTATTTTTAGGCTTAGATTAACATCGTATTCACGAGATGTTTATTTCGTTGGTTTTTGCTGTGAGATTGTTTGCTCATGCCAATACACCTTGGGATGAGCAGGTGTATTGTAGCAGAGCGAAATTTTGTTGTCTTTATACCGTTTGTTGTAGTTTTGGAAGTTCAACAGAATAATTTAACAAATTTACTCAACAAAAATTAAAATAAATATAAATTTGAAATTCAGCCACTTATAAACAATAATACTTTTAAAAACATATTAATGATATCAAGCTCATGGATCAAAAAATTACTACAGAAAATGAAAAACTAACATGTGGAATTATTATGCCAATCGCCTCAATGGGATCAGAGTACCCTGAAAGTCATTGGATAGATATACGCTCTATTATAAATCGTGCAATCGAAAAAGCTGGCTTTATCCCTCGCATTGTAAGCGAATCTGATGATGCAACATTAATTCAAAAATCAATTATTGAAAATATTTACAATGATCCAATAATTGTATGCGATGTTAGTAACAAAAATGCTAATGTTATGTTTGAACTTGGAATGCGTTTAGCCTTCAATAAACCTGTCGTCATTATTAAAGATGATATAACTGGTTATTCTTTTGACACTTCTAATATAGAACATATTGGTTACAGAAAAGATCTTCGCTATCAAACAATTGAGTCTTTTATTAACAGCCTTACCAAAAAGATCAAAGCCACTTACGAAAAGTCTATATCCGAAAATCCTCAACCATTTTTAAGTCACTTTGGGAATTTTAAAGTTGCCACTATCGACAATCAAACTATCGGTGCCCCTGAAGCACTAGAACAACTCTTAAATAAAGTAAGTAAAATAAATGCTAATCTGGATGAGAATAATATTCTACAATTTAAAAAATTATCGAATTCAAATAATTATTCTGTCATTAAAATAAAATCAAATTTATCTTTTAATGAGTTAACAAATATTTCTCAAAGTACTTACCAAATGTATCATCATGTTATTGATCAAATATCTTTTTCAAGAGAGTCTTTTAATATCAAATGGGATCAAACTTTATCAGTAGAAGATAAGATTGCATCTTTAGCAGAAATTGAATTCTTCATAGAGAATCAAATAGAAAACTCGTCTGATCTTCCCTTTTAAATAAATAAAAAGCACATCTTAAGATGTGCTTTTTATTAAACATTAAGAACAAAGTGCAGTTTGGAAAGTCTTGGTATTTTTACCACGTGCACACTTAAACTCTTCTTTCTTATTTACAACTTTCCAGTCTTTATCCTGTAATTTAAAACTATAAGTCGTACGAATCGCACTCACAGAATCATCCATTAAACCTGCTTGCAACACCATCACTTGTGCCACATTTGGCGATTCCACACGGTTAAATACCTGACGAATTTCAACCGTATTTAGCTCAGTTTTTAAATCTGGGTGAGCTTTTAAAACTTGCTCAAGCGGTGTATGCGAAGTCCCCACTTTAGAAACCAAATCTTTCGTTGTTGCACAACCTGCCAAAAGCCCCAAACACGTAGTCGCCACTAATAATTTTTTCATCATCTTCACTATTAAAAATAAAAAAGGCATAACACTTATAATGCTATGCCTTTTAACATTACACGATAGTTACTCTGTAACTAAGTATAAATTCCGAAATTCAAACCTATTAAAGATCGAATAACTTACCTGGGTTCATAATACCGTTCGGGTCAAAAACTTGTTTCAACGCTTTCATGTATTCAATTTCTTCTGCTGTACGTGTGTATTCCAAGTATGGCTTTTTCGTCATACCAACACCGTGTTCCGCAGAAATCGAACCATCATATTTTTTCACAGTATCAAACACGTATTTATTTACCACCTGACATTTTGCAAAGAATTCGTCTTTGCTTAAATTTTCAGGTTTTAAAATATTTAAGTGCAAGTTACCGTCACCAATATGACCAAACCAGCAAATTTCAAAGTCTGGGTAGTTTTCAGACACAATTGCATCAATTTCTTTAATAAATGCAGGAACGTGCGTAATTAACACAGAAATATCATTTTTGTATGGTGTAAATGGTGAAATAGATTCGGAAATATCTTCACGTAAACGCCATAAGCTTTCTACTTGATCTAAGCTTTGGCTCATCACACCATCAAGTACCCAACCTTCTTCCATACAATGCTCAAAAATTTCCATTGAAGCATCCATAATTGGTTCGTACGGCGCTTCAAATTCTAGCAATACATAAAATGGACATTCTGTTTCAAATGGACGTTGAACATGACCATGATCAAGTACTTTTTGCATTGCAAGTTCACCAAAGAACTCAAATGCAGTTAAATCAATTTTCTTTTGGAATGCATGAAGTACAGGCATAATTGCGTCAAAATCTGGAACGCCCAATACCATCACTTGTAAATCGTGTGGTTGACGTTCAAGTTTAATTTCAGCTTCTGTTACTAAGCCTAAAGTTCCTTCACCACCAATAAATAAGTGTTGAAGCGCATAACCAGTTGCATTTTTAATCATGCCTTTGTTTAAACGAAGGATGTCGCCTTTACCCGTAACAACGGTTAAACCTAAAACCCAGTTACGTGTCATGCCGTATTTAATTACTTTAATACCGCCAGCATTTGTACCAATGTTACCGCCAATTTGCGATGAACCCGCAGATGCAAAATCTACTGGGTAGTACATGCCCTGTTCTTCTGCGTAGTTTTGAAGTTGTTCAGTCACCACACCTGCTTGAACACGAACCATACGGTCTGCTGGGAAAAATTCAAGAATTTGGTTCATTTTGTCCATGCTAACAACAATTTCACCGTTAGCAGCTACAGCACCCGCAGATAAACCAGTACGACCACCGCTTGGTGTAACCGCAACATTAAATTGGTTCGCAAGTTTTACAATTTCTTGAACTTGTTCAGTGGTGGATGGAAAAACGATAACCGATGGATTTGGATCGAAGTGCTTAGTATGGTCACGTCCCCAATTTTGGAGGCTATCCGCATCTGTTTTAATACGGTTTTCACCAACAATTGCAGTTAATTGGGTCAATAACTCTGGGGTTAAAGCGACTGGAGCGTTCATCGTTTTCAGACCTTGCAAGAAGTAAACAAGTAGTTAGGGCTTAAGAGTGCTGTTTTTAAACAATATTTTTCATGTTCAAATGCACGTTTCTTAGACCACTCATGAATATAAAACCAACACTGAATATGCGTGGTAATTTCACGAGGCAGTATTATAAGCCATTTTTATTAAATCCCACAGAAAATCGTATTTTTAGAATGTCACCTTTGAAATTACACAGTTAATTAGACCAATTTCGACAAACCTTGTCACATATTTTAGAAAAATACCTATCTTCAAAGCCATAAAGGAAATGTATATAGGCTTATTTCCTATGCTATTATATCGCCACTAAATTTGGCCTTTGTAGCGGAGCCGTAATGAGCCAACATCTTTCTTTGCCTAAAGATAAAATTCGTTTCTTGTTGTTAGAAGGCGTTCACCAAAACGCAGTCGACACTTTAAATGCTGCTGGATACACCAATATCGATTATCGTAAAACTGCGCTTGAAGGTGAAGCGCTGAAAGAAGCGATAAAAGATGCTCACTTCATTGGTATTCGTTCTCGTACTCAACTTACTGAAGAAGTATTCGAAGCTGCGAACAAGCTTATTGCTGTTGGTTGTTTCTGTATTGGTACGAACCAAGTGAACTTAGATGCAGCAATGCGTCGTGGTATTCCTGTATTTAACGCACCGTATTCAAACACTCGTTCAGTTGCTGAACTTGTTCTTGCTGAAGCGATTCTCCTTCTTCGTCGTGTACCTGAAAAATCTACAGATACACATGCAGGCGGTTGGAACAAATCTGCTGTAGGTTCGTTTGAAACACGTGGTAAGACATTAGGTATCGTTGGTTACGGCTCTATCGGTTCTCAACTTTCTGTACTTGCAGAAAGCTTGGGTATGAAAGTGATCTACTTCGACACAGTGACTAAATTACCTTTAGGTAATGCACGTCAAGTTGGTAGCCTAGATGAGCTATTAGCAAATGCTGATGTTGTATCACTTCATGTTCCTGATGTTCCGTCTACACGTAACTTCATGACAAAAGAAAAATTTGCACAAATGAAAGAAGGTGCAATTTTCATCAATGCTGCACGTGGTACATGTGTTGTAATTGAAGACTTGGCTGATGCGCTTAAATCGGGTCATATTGCAGGTGCTGCGGTTGACGTATTCCCGAAAGAGCCTAAAGCAAATGGTGAAGAATTCGTTTCTCCACTTCGTAACATTCCAAACGTAATTTTGACTCCGCATGTTGGTGGTTCTACTATCGAAGCGCAAGCAAACATTGGTTTAGAAGTTGGCGAGAAATTTGTTGCTTACTCAGATAAAGGTATGACTTTATCTGCTGTGAACTTCCCAGAAATCGCGCTTCCATTGACTGAAGGTAAACATCGTTTACTTCACATTCATAAAAACATTCCTGGCGTTCTTTCTAAAATAAACAACTTGTTTGCTGAACACGGCATCAACATCTCTGGTCAATCTTTAATGACTAAAGGTGACGTTGGTTACTTAGTGATGGATGTAGATGCAACTGCATCTCAAGAAGCACTAGATACGCTTCACGAAGTTGAAGGTACAATTCGCGTACGTGTATTGTTCTAATATTCGTTTATATTAAAAACCACAGCATTCGTGCTGTGGTTTTTTTATTGCCTTATTTTATGTTTTTCATTTTCCGCTACCTATGAAAATAAAACGAATTTAGTTCATGCCCAATTTAAAAAATGCACCACATATTCAATCTTTGTTCTTATTACTTATTGCTATGGTGAGTATGCAAAGTAGTGGTGCACTCGCAAAATCACTTTTTACACAATTTCCTGTTTTGACCATTTCGGCTATGCGTTTAATGCTTGGCGCACTTATTTTGGCAATTATTTTTCAGGCATGGAAAATCAATTTCAAACAAGTGAAATGGTCTGCCATTATTAGCTATGGCATTGCACTTGCAGGTATGAATGCCCTGTTCTACTTATCTATTCAAAGACTGCCTTTAGGCATTGCGGTTTCTTTTGAATTTATTGGGCCTTTAAGTGTTGCGCTTTATTATGCAAGACAAAAGTTCGATTTTATTTGGGTTGGACTTGCCATTATTGGCTTAATTTTACTTTTCCCTTTTCAGCAAGCTTCACAAAGTTTAGATTTAATTGGAATTGCATTTGCATTGGGTGCAGGTGCCTGTTGGGCACTTTATATTGTTGCAGGTCAAAAGCCTTCAGGCGTTTCAGGTAATCACACGGTTTGCTTAGGCATGTTTATTGGCATGCTGTGTTTAATGCCAATTGCACTTATTTCTGGTATGTCGAGCAACGTTTTTCAACCTTCAAATTTAATGTATTTTATTGCGCTAGCAGCACTTGCAAGTGCCTTGCCTTTTACTTTAGAAATGATTGCTCTGCGAAATTTAACAGCATTAAGCTTTGGTACTTTAATGAGTGTTGAGCCGGCTATTGCTGCATTTTCAGGATTTATTTTTTTAGGTGAGCAACTTGCTTGGAATCAATGGCTCGCTTTAGCCACCATTATTACCGCATCTATTGGTTGTACTTACACCACACAACAAGCTAAGAAAAAATCTGGAATTTGAATTTAAAATATTTTGAATTTACATTTTGGCTATATTTCCAACATCAAAATAAAAGCAGAATTGATATACTCAATCTTCGACTTTAATGCTCACACCTTTTGGGTGTAGTGATATAAAAATGCCAAAATCACAACTTCTCGCTGTTTTGTACATGGTTCTTGCCATGATTTCGTATCAAATAAGCGCTTCATTTGCCAAACAACTTTTTAGCCAAATAGACCCTCTTTCTGTGACTATTTTACGCCTATGTTTTGCAGCCATTATTGTCTGTTTGATGTTTCGTTCTTGGCAAATTTTAAAACGATTACCATTTTTAAAATGGCGAGATTTATTGTGTTATAGCGCAGCTTTATGCTTCATGAATGTCTTGTTTTATATGTCTTTAGGCAAACTTCCGCAAGGTATTGCAGTCGGTTTAGAATTTATTGGGCCTTTAGGTTTAGCCTTACTTTCTATTAAGCAACGTAGCGATTTTATTTGGGTACTTTTCGCCATTTTAGGTGTAGCACTTATGGTGCCTTGGGGACAAGCCAATACAGATAACTTCTCTATTTTTGGTGCGTTTTGTGCTTTAGGTGCGGGCTTGTGCTGGGCAGGATATATCTTTTTTGGACAAAGGGTTGCTCACCAAAATATAGGCATGCACGCCCTCACTATCGCAATCACTTTATCTGCTATTAGCTTGTTGCCAATTGGTTTATATAACAATGCTGATGCACTTCTAAATACACAATATTGGGGACAAGCGCTCGCTATCGCTATTTTAGCAACAGCCATTCCATACGCTTTAGATTTAAAAGCCTTAAGACATTTAAGCCGTTTAAGCTATGGAACTTTACTTAGCCTTTCACCAGCACTTGCAGCATTGGCGGGATTATTTTTATTGGGAGAAAAAATCGGATTCTTACAATGGATTGCACTGTCTTTCGTCATGCTTGCATCTATTGGTGTGACTTTTAAATCCAATAAAGTAAAAACAGCTTGAATAGAAAAGGGATGTATCAACATCCCTTTTACTTTTTAGGTTCATAAATTTAAGTAAGACTATCTTTGTCCGCTTTCAAATACTTTTTATATTCAGTCAAATACTTCTTTGCTAAATTTTCCTTTTGCTTATCATCCAAAATTTTTCCTGCTTGCTGAAAAAAGCTATGTTCCTCTTCTTCTAAATGATGAAGCACAGTTTCAGACAATTTTTTCGCTATCGCCAACCAACCCGTATTACTAAAATCTGTTTCAGTTAATTGCTCAAGCAATTCATCCATTTCATGATGTTCCGCAAGTGCGTGACGGGTTATATTCAATCCTGAATCGGTCATCATTAATGGAATATAAAAATAACGATCCTCTGCTACAGCATGTGCAAATAGTTCATTTTTAAATTGATCAAACAAAGATCTTCTTTTTTCTGTATCTCCTGATGTTTGTATTAATTTTTCTGCTATTTCTCTTTGTTTATTATGACTTTCACGTAATGCTTCAAATATATTCATTATTATGACCTCTGGCTTTTAGCTATATGATCCATTCAAATTCACACAAATAAGTAAGTAAGTAAAATCTACTCTCACCTATTTATGCAATAACTTCACAGAGATGTATGTTTATTTTTGTTGTTGGTTTTTTAAGCAGTAAAAAAGGTTTGATATCCCAAGCGAACAATTAATACTGAAACTAATATTAAGAATAAAATTCGAATAAACCCACTACCATATTTCAGTGCCATTTTAACACCAACCAATGAGCCACAAACATTGGCAACAGCCATCATAAGACCAACACCAAAAAGTACATGACCTGTTGGAATAAAGAAACTTAGTGCAGCAAAGTTCGTCATAAAATTAGCAATTTTAGACAATGCTGAAGCATGTAAAAAGTCTGTTTGTAAAAAACGAATGAAGAAGAAAATGAAAAAACTGCCCGTACCAGGACCAAAAATTCCGTCATAAAACCCGATCAATAAGCTACCTACAGCAGCCAATATTAGAACCTTAGTGCTGAGTTCCTGGCTTACATGAACCTGACCAAATTCTTTTTTAGCAAAGGTATATATCGCAATTACAATAAGC
The DNA here is from genome assembly GCF_034187745.1 of Acinetobacter faecalis. NCBI lineage: Bacteria > Pseudomonadati > Pseudomonadota > Gammaproteobacteria > Moraxellales > Moraxellaceae > Acinetobacter > Acinetobacter faecalis. Next base: position 103,004 of record NZ_JAXHPF010000002.1, read on the forward strand.
ATGACCAATACAAATGGTCGTAATACTTCTTTTGGAATCATCGAAACGCATGCAGCACCTGCAAAAGAACTAATAAATGCACATATTCCAATAACAACCAAGAGTTTCCATTTCAGTTTAACTTTGCGAACAAAACTATAAGCGGCCGATGCAGTACCACAAATTGATGCAAGTTTATTGGTACCAAAAACAGTTGCAGGACTAAGTTGAGGCATTGCCCCCATAATGGCAGGAATTTGAATTAAGCCACCACCACCAACAGCTGCATCAATTGCTCCTGCAAAAAAAGCAAAAAAAATCAAACTGAGAATAATCTCAATATCCACAAATATCTCCCTTTGCTTTTTTATTTAAACTTTATAACAAGTTTAGTACGCGTTTCGGCACTAATCTTTTCTTATCTGTAATTTCAGCTAAACCTAAACATTTATCGCCATCAAAGACCACAACCTGCTCTGCTGCTTCATGATCAATATTACTTTCCATACCACGGCTAAAATATTCAGCACGACCTTCAGGTGCCTGAATTTTTGGAAAATGATCAATAGGCGCATATACAGGAAGTAATAATGCTTCGCGCTCCATTTCAGTCAAACTTTCTAAATATTCAATGGTATATGTTGGAATAAGTTCAAATTGCCCTGTTTGAATACGGTGCAGATAGGTCAAATGACCATATGTATTCAACGCTTGTGCAATATCTTCACCCAATACCCGAATATATGTACCTTTAGAACAAGTGATATCGAGCGTAATACTGTCGTTTGTATAAGACAGTAGTTCTATTGCAAAGATATGTATTGGACGTGCTTCGCGTTCAATTTCAATGCCTTGACGTGCCAACTCATATAAAGGACGACCATCTTTTTTTAGAGCAGAATACATAGGCGGTACTTGTTGAATATCACCAATAAATTTATCTAGCGCTTCTTTTATTTTTTCTTCAGTTAATTCAGGTACTTCTTTTTCAAGAAAAACTTCACCTTCTACATCGCCAGTTGTTGTGCTATTGCCTAACTTAATTGTTGTTTGATAGCGTTTAGTTGAGTCTAATAAATAATGTGAAAACTTTGTTGCTTCTCCTAAGCAAATAGGAAGTAAACCAGAAGCTAAAGGATCTAAAGCTCCTGTATGCCCTGCTTTTTGAGCACGGAACAACCAACGTACTTTTTGTAATGCACCATTAGAACTAATGCCCAAAGGCTTATTTAAAAGAAATACACCACTAATATGACGACGTTGAATTTTAGGAGAAGGCTTTTTCATATAAAAATTAGGCTATTTATAAACTGCCTCATGGTAACAATCTGTAGGTGTTATTATCAATGTTAGTTCGTCTTATTTAAATTTTAAGTATAAAAAAATGCGCCTAAAGGCGCATTTTTCGAACTCGTGTAAAACTTAAAATTAAGCTTTAACTTTACGAGCTGGTAATTTTTCACGGATACGTGCAGCTTTACCAGACAATTCGCGTAAGTAGTAAAGTTTCGCGCGACGAACATCACCACGACGTTTAACTTCAACTTTAGCAACGATTGGAGAATGTGTTTGGAAAACACGTTCAACACCAACACCGCTAGAAATTTTACGAACTGTGAATGCAGAGTTTAAACCACGGTTTTTAATCGCAATTACAACACCTTCAAAAGCCTGAAGACGCTCACGGTCGCCCTCTTTAACTTTTACAGAAACAATTACTGTATCACCTGGTGCAAATGCAGGAAGATCAGTTCTTAATTGTGCGTTTTCAACAGCTTGTACTAAAGGATGCTTACCGCTCATGGGGTATCTCCAATAAATGCGAGTCAGAAGAGGTCTGATTATCGCGGGGTATAGAGGCTAAGGCGCATACACCCGATTATCTTTCTCTTTATGCTTGACCACTTCAATGCATAATGAGCCTATTAAAGAATACTTAATTTTAAAATTAAGTACGGAATCCTAAGTAAAACTTCGGACTTTTACAAAATAAGAGATAAAAAATTACGACTTATTTTGCGAATCTTTTAGCCATTTTTTCTGCTGCTTTGTCAGTTCTACTTGTTCAACCAACTCTGGACGGCGTTCAAGTGTACGCTGATATCGCTGCAAAAACCGCCATTTTTCAATATTTGCATGATGCCCAGATTTTAACACCTCAGGCACATCCAAACCTTCAAAATGATCTGGCTTAGTATATTGTGGGCAGTCTAGAAGACCATCCACAAATGAGTCTTGAACGTGTGATTGTTCATCAGACATCGCATTCGGAAGTCTCCGAATAATACTATCTAATAAAACCATCGCAGGTAATTCACCGCCAGATAATACGTAATCTCCAATTGACCATTCCTGATCAACATATTGCTGGATCAAACGCTCATCGACACCTTCATAACGTCCACACAGTACAATTAATCCGTCATATTCAACAAATTGTTGTACCGCAGGTTCGTTTAAAGTTTTCCCTTGTGGTGACATATACACCACTGGAACCTGAACTGCTCCTGCTTGCGCTGCAAGCTCTTTGGCATGTTTGATTGCTTGAGACAAAGGCTCAGCCATCATTACCATACCTGGACCACCACCAAATGGACGTTCATCCACTCTTTTGTAGTTACCCTCAGCATAATCACGAGGATTAATACAAGTGACTTGTACTATTTCGCGTTTTGCTGCACGCCCGCTAATTCCGTAGGCTGTAATCGCTTCAAACATTTCAGGAAAAAGCGTAATGACTGCAAAAAACATCGCAGACTCCCTTATTTCCAAAAAATATTAGTAATCTACGCCCCAATTCACGTAAATACGACCAGCTTCAAGATCAACTTGCTGTACCACATCTTTATGCCATGGAATCATGCGCTCTTCAGCATCAACGCTATCTGGTGTTGCGTGAACCACCATCACATCGTTGGCACCTGTCTCAAACATTTCATGGATTTTACCAAGATTTACTTCTTGTTCGTCATCGCCAAGCCCTAACACTGTTAGACCTTTTAAATCAGACCAGTAAAACTCGTCCATTCCTGCTTTTGGAAGTTGCGCTTTTGAAATCCAAACATTGGTACCTACTAAGCCATCAGCAGCGGTGCGATCAATCACACCCTTTAAACTAACAACTAAGCCTTTACCATGTGGCTTCCAGCGTTTTACATCTACTGTATGCCAACCTTCCTTAGTCTCAATGTACCAAGGAAGATAGTCAAAGATGTTGCTCATAGGTTCGGTATTGGAATAAACCCAGAGCCACCCATTTAATCCATATGCTGAACGTAGCTGTCCAATCTGAATACGATCTTCTGGAACATTCTGTGTTGGTGTCATGGGCTATCTACTACTTAATTCAGAATTATGCAGCAGCTGCAGCTTTTTTAGCTTGAGCAGCTAAAGAAGCAACACGGTCAGACGGTTGAGCGCCTTGAGAAACCCAATGAGCAAAACGGTCAGCATCTAAACGAAGTTTTTCTGCTTTACCTTGAGCTGTAGGGTTGAAGAAACCAATACGTTCGATGAAACGACCGTCACGTGCATTACGGCTATCAGTCACAATGATTTGATAGAACGGACGTTTTTTAGCACCACCGCGTGCAAGACGAATAACAACCATGATAGAACCTTATAGTTTTTACGGATTATCCGTGCATCGACCATCGATACATTTCAAACCCCTTTCATAGAGCGCAGTATTTTACTTTAAATTCTAGAAAAGTGAAAGGTTAAATAATGATTTATCCACAGTTTTGAATTTAACTTATTTACCATCCCAGTCCGACACGTTCGATAAATTACAGTTAGTAGCTCCTTTAGCCCAAAACTTTTGATTTAGCTCATTTATACAAAGAACTCCGTCACCTTGTTGTGGTGTTCCATTTATAGGTCGAGCAATCAGAGTCCATCGGCTTAATGTGGGAGCCCCATCAAATACAACATTATAAAAGGCTGTCCCATTTTTTGGAATTGTACCCGCTCCATAGAGCTGATTAATAGTTGCACCTAAATATGTACCATTAGTAGATTTATATGCCTGCATCCTTTGAACAATATAAAGCATTTCTGCTTTAGCATCGTTTCTTTGAACTTTTACTTTGTTATTTTGATAAGCTGGGTATGCAATTGCGGAAATAATGCTAATAATTACAAGAACAATAAGCAACTCAATTAAGGTTAAACCCTTTACATTACCAATTTTCACCTTTTGCTCCACATGGTTGAGTTGAATCTAAAGTTGTCGTCTTTAATGTATCAGCTGCTTTCAATGCTAATTTTGTTTTACATTGAATTCCTGTACTTGACATTAAAAAACTATCATTTTGTTGTTGCAAGGAATTACATGTAGTACACGTACCGCCATTATTTAGTTTTGAATTAGCTACCGCCAATATCACCCAACGTTTTCCTGTTGCAGCTGCATCCGTCAACCTTAAAGCCGGATTATTTCCATCACGAATATGCAAGGTATATGTAATTGCACTACCTGTAGCATTTAGCGGCACTGTTAATGTCTGATTCGCATTAGAAAATGAAGTAGATGTAACTCTTTCATTATTTTGATATAAAAAATTTGCATTAAAATTTTTATAACTAAAGTTCTTTGACTTATGTCTCTCTAATTGATCTGCTATTTTTTGCATTTCCTGTAAAGCATTTGCAGCTGTAGCATGACGTATGTACTCATTATACATAGGTAGTGCTATGGCGGATAAAACCGCCACAACAACTAGAACAATCATTAGCTCAATTAATGTAAAACCTTTCGATCGCATGCTTTATCCACCATTACCTGTGCGTGAATATTTTTCATACCATTGATTAGGAATAAACTTAATTGGCCCCCCTGCTGGAATAAATCCACCACCACAACTAGAGCCCGTACAGATTTGACCACCATTACCACCTGCATTCGTTGGGTCTGGTACAACCAACTCACGGGTGCCTGATGAACGACCAGGACCAACATTTAGCTTCACATCACCAGGACCTAAATTATAAGTATATTCGGCTCCATCTGTACAAATACCTTGAGGTAAACATAACCGTGTTGCAAATGTATGCCCTTTCACACCAGCACCACAGCTAGTGGTTGTACCATTATCAGCAGGATCAAACTGACTTACATACAGATTGTTTTCCATTGCTATTAATGGTTTTAATGCTTTAATGATACCTGCACCCGCACCATTAATACCTACAACACTCCCATCCATGTTCTTTTTAAATAAATAATACCAACCACCCCATTCAGCAGTAGAAGCCCCAGTTGTTGCATTATTCATGTATTTTAGCGTTCCTACTGTAGGAGTAGCATTACTAACCGCTAATGTTTTACCAGACTTTAATGGATTTATTGCTGTGTAATAAGGGAATTTTCCATTATTATTACTATATATATCATGCTCATAGATAGCATAAACACCATTATACTCAAGATTATCGGTATTCTTCTTTGTCGGCGAATCAACAGTACCTAATAAAGGAGAGCTCTTATCACCCGATGCAAATACTGCCATGACGATATTTGCACCATTTGGCTTTCCAGCACTGCTATGAGCAGTAAAAGTTGGCGGTAAATAAAACCGAGGGCTCAAACCCTCTGTTCCTATTGTTTTATTTACATTCAAAATACGTGTAACTTGTGAAGAAAAATCAGAGTTTGTTGGTTTTGCATCATTTGCAAAATCCACTCGAAAGGCTTGACCCGCTAAATCCCCAAAATATAAGTGATCTACAATACCATCATTATTACGGTCTACTGTTTGAATTGAACTTACAACACTATATTTTAAATCTGGTTGTGTTAAATACTTAACTTTAGTGTCTCCTGCATTTGTGGCACTTGCTTTCCATAACAAATCACCATTTTCTGCATCAAACATATATACGCCAGAACCTATACCATTAGTTTGCTTATAATTATATTGTTCATATCCCGCATAACCACTTCTCAAACCTTTATCATATAAGCCATCCCCATTCGTGCCACCGGCATCATACCCACCACCAACAAACATGACTAGCTTACGCACACCTTTCCAGTTTACATAACCTAATACAGGCTTAGACCAACTTTGCCCCATTTGTGAAATATCACTGTATGTTTTGGTATCCATAATTTCAGATACAGGATCATACGAATAAATTTTTCCTGTATTTGGTTCGATATGAAATTTTACATTTGGCTTTTCAATATCAGATAAATCCAATGCATAATAACTTCTTCCGCCCATACGCATACCACCATATGCCCATTGGTGCCCAGAAACAGTTTGACTTGTCGTTGAACTTCCATAAATCGGACGCTCTACTTTCCCAACAGTTAATGCCCCATCTTTATCTGTGACATAAACACTATGACTTGTCCACTCTCCATCTATTCCATAGTACAGAGCATTTTTACCACCAGCCAATAGTCCACCTCTATTCATAAAGGTTTCTGATTGGTTTTTAATAATCTCACTAGGTACAAATGCAAACTTTTCTTTACCTGTATTTGCATCTACAACTTGAACTAATCCTTGTGTTGTTCCAAAAAGTACATAATCTTGACGCCCCGTAGTTACAGTTTCCATTTGACCTGTAACTGCATTTTTTTTGACTTCAATTTTTCCACCTTGTGTTAATAACACTGGCTCAGAATGAAGCGGTGCACCTATTTGACGAAGTGTTGAATCTTTTCCAACCAAATCATATCCAACAAGTGCAGCATCATCTACATCAACTCGTTTGATGTCATAACCCAATAATCCCATCAGCTGACGTGAATATTTTGTGTCATTTTTAGTAGGCGATTCTTTTGTATAGTCTGACTTAATCTGATTCAGCTTTAAAACTTTACTACTTACATGATTATCAGCAGTTTGACTTTCAAATTTATAATCCGTTAATAAATATCTATTTGTGACACCATTAGTTTGTCCAAGCCCTAACTGACCAAGTACACCATGTTGTGAAAAAATTGGATCCTTATCTGTATACTGAAGTGCCGTATTACGCCAAATATCTGGTTGATTTTGAAGAACACCATTGTTGATGACCAAATTAGCTACACTAGCCACTCCATTTGCATAAATCCCATTATTAACAACATAGTATTTTTTTAAATTACCCAACCAAATTTGCTGCAAATCGGTTTTATTAACTTTCGGTTCAAATTGAGGGAAATATGCATAACCCTGAATTATAGACGGATTCAAAGCATCTTCTGGGATAACAGATGTTCCCGTACTCATACTCGGGATGTCCATATTCAGATTCTTAACAAAGGTATTAACACTATCTACAATATCCTTAGAGCTATTGCCCGCGGTCCAACCACCACCTCCAAGAATCCCCCACTTTTTAGCATTTTCAACGTCAACACTACCTGTCGTATCATTAAAACTACTACCAAAACCAACAACAGCCGTTTTTATTTGAAGTCCGGTAGGATTTTTATTTGGATCTAAAAGTGCTTCTGCATACTTACCAATACACGCCCAAACTCGACCATTATTTGTAGTCGTCGCAATATTACCAATTGAACCACCAGCACAAGTAAAGTCAGCACCTTTATCAGCTAAGCTAGTTTTCATTAACTGATGAGCAACACCCGTCACACCTGTATTATCGGTATAATCTCCATTAACAACAGGAACACCGTCCGTTAAGAAATAAATACCCTGACCACTACATTCTTTTTTTGCTGGATTTGTAGCCTGATCTTGAATAGAGCTTATCCCCTTAAAACTATCCCCATTTTTTGAATCAGCGACGGAAGGAATAAACCCTGAATATAATCCAGTTCCAACGTAATAATTTCCACTATAATCATCAACAGTATCAGCCGCTCCCTGCTCTATCCCCTGCCCATTGGTTTTAAATCCACTATACCAACCAGTCCATTCTGAACAGATAGATCCATTCCATTTTTTACAAATCAAATAATTACTATTACTACTTCTCTTAAAAAACCACTGTTTGTTTGACTCTGAAATTTTCTGTCCCATTAAATATGCAGCAGCAGTTGCATAAGCATAAGGCGTCGGCGTATTACCCAAATCATCTAAAGTGTTTATATCCTCAAATAAATCATCTCTATGGGTTTTATTTCTTTCTTTCCCAGTTGTGTAATACACACGGCAACTCGAACCAAAATAACAATCATAATAATTCAATCCTGAAAGACCTGGATTTGAAGTCGTTTCCGTCGACCAAGCTTTACAACTTTCAGTTAATGCATGCCTAGCTGAGCATGTACTATAAAAATACGAACCATTTCGGATAATCCTATAATACATCTCTTTTTTATTTGTAATTTTACTGCCTAAATCATCCCCTAATGCTTTAGCCTGAGTATTTATGCGACCATTATTACCCTCAAATACGCCTAAGCCAATAATCACTTTATCATCTAATGGTTCACTCGTTCCTGAACCTAATAATACATCCCGCATTCCTTGCTTCAATCGATTCAAACGTGAACCAAACTGACCAGTATCACCTCCCCCCATACTCCCTGAAATATCCAACATAAAAATTAATGTTGTTGATCCCACACTTTCTTCAGGCACTTTATATATTTCGATATCGCTTGCATACGTTGGGTAACTTGCCAAACAAATGCTTGTTGTAATTATTGCCGACAAAGCTGTGACATTTACTTTTTTCACAGTAGATTCATCCGGGAAATACTTTTTAATTTGAGCTAAATCATTTACTTTTTTCATTTCATGTTCCCCTTAACTACTTTTCACAGCGCGCAATGTATACACCATTTCTTGCGAACTATAAGGAATTCTAAAGTCTGAAAGGCAATCCATTACCGTACTATTGTTTAAACTTCCATCAACAAATGTCGTAAAATTTGAAATACAGGCATTCACTTGTGCATCTGTGGCAGTACTTAGGTTAGGCAATAGCGATGTTGCGTTCACAATAACTGTTGAAATATCTTTACCTTTACCCTCTTTGTCATCACCATCTACCATATGACCAAAATCATTACTCGATGGTGCAACACGAATAGCTACACGCGTCAAAATGGCTTGACGGCCACTTGTAAAATCTGCAGATCGAGTCGCTTGACAAAAACCATTAGCACCTAGCTCTCTATTATTAATTGTAGAACCTTGCCAATACACAATACTGCCTTGTCGAGCACCTTCCCAGTTATTTGCAACATTTCCTCTTATACAAAAAACAAGCTCCTTCCCTTTATTTTCAGCCCGCATTAAATAAGCCAAAATTCCATCACCTATTTGCATATTCGCTAAAATTAAATCGTTCGATGTATCATTTTCTAATTTAAAAAAGACAGCATCAGAACTTTGTTTTAATAAAGCCTGTGCTTGAGTATTCGTTGCAATATTCAAACTTGTGATACTTCCGCGAATTGCCCAAGTACCAATTATAGTAATAAGTAGGAGCATAATTAGAACAATGATTAATGTTGCACCTTTTTGACTAGAGAGACTTTTTGAATAATTCATATTACTTCTCCAAGCCAAAGCCATTTCTTAAGGCAACTGTTTGCGATAAAACATTACGTAAATATAAATTGTTATTTGCATGAGCTATAAGCGGCCCACTTACATTAAATAACTGATAATTCCGTGCAGGATTAAATAAATCTGAACTTCCAACACTATTTGGAGATCTCACTAAAACAGCTATTTTGATAGCCACAATTTGAGGCTTTCTAGCTGGAGCCACAGGATTTAACTGCTGATATCCAGCAATTGTCATATATGCAAACCGATCTAACACACCATCTTGTCCAGCCGCAACAGGTGTAACACTAGTATTTTGAGTATCATCAGCAACGCCTAAAAGCACATGAAAATGATCTACACGAGGAATAACGATGCGACCATTTCCACTTAAATTAAGCGAATTCAAATTATCAGCATTATAATTTGCAGCCACACATGCTAAGGCAAGCGCTTGATTTGGCTCGTTAGGATCGCTATTTTCCTCTGGTGAAACTACAGGTCTTACAAAGTAACGCTGTACAATATAGCTATTTACGGGAATAGCATTACCCTCACAATCAAATCTATTTGCAATTGTATTTCTATACTGAACAACTAACTGATCACTTCCAACATTCGCGATATTTAAGTTTGTAGGACCAATATTTGCTACTGTTAAATAATTATTACCAGCATTCGCACTAGTCATTTGAAATGTTGGGGATGTAGAAATATTGCGTCTATCCAAAACCAACCCACCATGTAGAACTTGGTTATCAACTAAAGCTTCATTAGCATCTAAATTTGCAAGCCTTAAATCATTTAACATATAATCAAGCCCAAAGTAACCGCTATTCAAAAGGTTAGAGCTACCTTGTTGAATCATTGCACTTTTCTGACCTGTATAAAATAACTGAATAGCAGCAGCAGAAATAATCAACCCCAATACTAAAGACACCATTAGTTCAACTATTGTAAAACCTTTTTGATTAAATAATTTCACTTAAAAGGCCTCTAATACGATACATTTAGCATTCGCAACATAACTACCAGCAACCATACAACTAGCAATATTATCATTTGCAATATTTGTATGCCCCCATGCAACATATATGCATGTTCTAGTACTTTCATGGCAATCAGCCATTACAATTTGTTGCCCCTGGTTTTGAGCAATTTGTACTATTTCTCCGGCATCATATCGAGCCAACGTAGCCCCATTACAGGCTGGTCTTGAATTTGAAGTTGGAGTAGCTATTAAACATGTCGTATCAAAGCTCCGAGTATTAATAGCATTGACATAATCCTCTAATGACAATCTATTTATTCTAATTCTTTCAGCTAAGTCTCGAGCTACATTCATTGCTAAAGTCTTATCATTTGCTTCTATCGTTGCATCTACAGCACGTAATTGAAGCGCAGAAAATCCAAGCACGCCTATTGCTAAAACGAATAATGCAACTAGAACTTCAAACATTCCTACGCCTGTCTGATTTTTTTTATACATAACTAACAAGCCCCCGAGTCTCTAATTGCTTCAACAACACCAGTTCTAGATAAAACAACTGTTTTAGATTGCTTTAAACTCGTACTACAAAGTTGAAAATTTAAAGGGATTTCTGTTTCAACACCTGCAACAATATTAATTCTTCGAGCTAGCCCATTTTCATTAAACAATACTGATTGAGTTCCATTAATAAGCTCAATATCTTCATATTTAGGAGACCAATGAAAAACCACCTCAGTATTTGTTCCTATTGTAGGAGTAACCGTAACGACTCTTCTTAACGTCGCTGCTTGCGCTCTAGCATCACCAAATACTTGTGCTATTGCTCGTGCAGAAGCATCTAACCTTTGTTTAGCAACAAGATTAGAGAATGATGGAATTGCCATAGTTGCTATAATCGCAAGAACTCCGATCGTAATCATCAGCTCTATCAAGGTAAACCCCTTCATATCTTGCAAACCCAGATACACTTTATTTTTCATTCCCACTGGAACAACCCCTGCACAAGCACAACTTTTTAAATAACTTTTTTAATTAAATTTGTATTCTCAGAACGCATTAACGTGAATTTTTTGAGCATAGAGTCCACTGTTACGTAAAATAACATTTACTCAACATTTCACACAATAACAAACAGGATGAAAGGCCATTTATCACGATAAAAAGACATTAATCTATAATGCAAAATAAATTGATATCCATCGAATTTCAAAACACATGATATAAGTCACATACATTTATTTTAGACATAATAAAAAAGAGCAAGTGATTTTAACCACTTGCTCTTTTATAATTTTTCAATTTTAAATGAATCTACCAAGCTTCCATACCTTTATTTACAGCGCCACAACCTGTAAAACCGATGTTCGCTTTGGTCTTATTTTTACAACGAATTCCTGTACTTGTGAGTAAAAAACTATAGTTTTTTTCACTTTCACTTAAAGCAATAATTGCCCATTTTTGACCTAAACCACCATCTGAGCTTAATAATTTTTTTCCTATTGATTCACTACTATCATACAAACTAATCGTATATTTTTTTGTACCTTTAAGTGGAAAATTAACAAAGCTCATCGGATTTACTTCATCGTATAAATACTTTGGATCAAAACCATGGTATGAAAAATTTCGACTCTTATATCGCTCTAATTGATCTGCCAATTTAAGCATTTCTTGTTGCACAGCAGACGCATCTAGCTTTCTAATTTCAGATTGATAAGACGGTACTGCAATAGCCGCTATTATCGCAATAACAGCTAAAATCACCATTAATTCTATTAAGGTAAAACCATTTTTTATATTCATAAGCTTCTACCATTATTGAACTTCACGCCAATTGCGGCTCTTAAATACTTTTGTCATTTGATAACTCTGCCCAACATTAGGAATAATCGTTACCAAATTTCTTGAGCCATCGTTATATCCACCGGCATTTACGCGGGAGAATCCATCTGTTGGCTTAGATACAAATGCCACTTTTTTGTTATTTGTAACAGAGGAGCCTAAAGAAGAGTCACCACATACGCCATAAGGTAAGCAGAATTTGGTAATAACACTCGAACCTGTAATCCCCCCAACACAAGCACTTGGTTGCTGCGTTGATGCATGATTTGGATTAAACAATGATACATATAAATCTGAATAAACATCATTATATGCAACAACTGTATATCCATTCAGTGCTTTTACAGTACCTGTATTTAATGGCTCATCTATACCTGTTCTGGTCGATGTTAAAATGTAATACCAACCTCTTTTAGTTTTTGTTCTTAAATCTCCAATATTTGATGCTGAAATTGCACCCCAATCGTAAATATCAGCTTCGGTAAGCGTTACTGATGGTGCGAAACCTGCTGCGTATAAAGATTCAGATGCTATATCTTTATCAAATAAGACATAAACTCGATTATCAAAGCCATTACTTACACTGGTTGGAAAACTTCTATTTCCTGAAGCTATGCTAATTACACCAAATTTAGCACCACTATCTTCATGAATAGATAAAGCAGGCATTTCATAAAAACGTTGTTTCTTTGCAGAAAAATCTGCCACGCGCACTACACGACCAAAGCTGGTTTTAGCTGTTCCCAAATTATTATTCAAATCTACACGGAAAACTTGCCCACCCAAATCACCAAAATACAAATTATCAACCAACCCATCAGCATTACGATCAAACGCCTTAATTTGGCTAACTACGCTGTATTTTAAAGTTGAGTTTTTAACATCTGTAGTAGATGTATTATCCGTGCCATATCGAGCATTCCATAAAAGCTCACCCGTTTTAGCATCAAACATATACACGCCAGCACCTTTGTCACTTGTTGACCGTGCTTGAAGATTTTCATAGACATTATAGTCATAACCCCCACCTACAATCATGACATCACGTAGCGTGCCATTGAAACGTACTTTAGCTAAGGTTGGTTTTGACCAACTTTGTCCCATAGCTTGTAAAGCGGGATTTGCAGATGTGCTCGTAATGCCTGTTGTTGCACTTTTAATTTTTCCATTTGCAGCATCTACATGAAATAAGAATTTAGGCGTTGTCGGATCTTTAACATCAAGTGCATAATAACTATTTCCACCCATGCGCATACCACCATAGATATTAGCTGTTTTGGCTTTAAATTTACGCATATATGTTTTCTTATTTATGTTATTTTGCAACACCTCAAAAGTATTATCTGGTTCTTCAATATACTCATAATCGACTGAAGATACCCATGGACCATCTATACCGTAAAAAGGATGCTTTGTTGCTTTTTGCAAATTACTTATATCGAGTAATGCATCTTTACGCTCAGGATCATTAATAATCTCGTGAGGTAAAAATGAAAATACTTCTCGACCTGTATTTTGATCCACCATGTGTAGCAACCCCTGCATAGTGCCAAACACGATATAATCTTGGCGAGATGCTTTAAGATTATTAAATCTATCCCGAAGTTCTTGTACGACATTTCCATTTTCATCAACTGGAGCTTCTGAAGTCACCAAAATCGGATCTGAATGTAATACCCCGCCCATTTGACGTGTTGTATTCAAGCTTTTTACCTTATCTAGATCCCAGCTCCAACGTGTAGTATTCCACTCAGTATCTAAATAAGATTTATCCATGTGATAACCAAGAGCGGATAACAAGTAAGGCTGATAAATTGATCTTCTAAAACCAACCTTAAATAAATCTACCTCATTAAGATCAAGTACTAATGCAGTATCTATCTTAGTTAAAGCATTATGACTCGTAAGCTTCTTTAATCTCAGGCTCTCAACAATCCTATCTAAAGTTTCAATTTTTGCATCTGTAAACAGCGGACGCGTATTAATTTCACTTACATTACTAACAACTTTATGTGAGCCTGTTTTACCATTTGGAATATTAATTAAACTTGCAACACCACCTAAAATAGCACTCGCACCATCATTATCATTTGAGATATTCCATAAATCCTTACTATTCGTATTTACCAAACCATTTAAAGAGAGCAATTCAATATTTCTTGCATCAACCATTACACCTAAATTGTTTAGACGATATTTTTTCAAATTCCCTAACCATAATTGTTGTGTAGATTGAACACTTCCCCCAGCCCCGCTAATTTTTGGTTGAAATTGCGGTGCAAATACATTTGAAGATGCAAGTGATGATAATGGGTCAACAGGTACGACATAAGTACCAATACTTGCGGTATCAAAATTCACACTCATACTGTTTACGAAATTTGAAAGCGCATCAATAATTGGCTGTGACTCTCCATTACTAGCATCAAAGTAACCACCACGCTCTGGGATAATATTTGCTGGATGTGTATCTGATGCATCAGGATAATGTAATTTACTTGTTGTACCTTTACCTAACTCGCCCCAACTAAAAGCATTTTGAACGTTTAAACCATTTGAATAACCGCGCGAACTTGCAGTAATTTCTTCACTTCCACAATACTTATAGCGCGTATCGCCTGCATAAGTTGTACCAGCAGACTCAATACAAGTTTGTGATAAGTCTTCATTAAAATCAGGACCAAAACCTACTATCGCAGTATAAATACGCTTCCTTGGATCTGTTTCAAAAGCAATATGCTTCGCCATTGCACCTATACATTGCCAAGCACTGCGATCCTCATAAACATCATGCTTACCATTTACATAGGAATTCTTCCCACTTACCCCTGCAACTACGATTTTATTTTGTAAACGAGTCGCATCAGCATATCCCATTTCCTTAACTTCAGATTTATCAACACCAGCCCCTCGATGATAGCCATCAACATTTTTTAAATGGTAATAAATCGCAGGAGTTTCTGTAGACTCACAAGAAAATGACATATCATTTAATGCATTTTTATAAATTGGCTCTGCTATAAGCGGTGTAATCGTGGTTGGAGCACCATCGGTGAAAAAGAAAATACCTTGTGCTGAACATTGTTGTTCCTCAGCAGATAATTTTGACATAGGTGCAATATATCTTCCCCCAAACATTCCTGAGACTAAAGGAGACTTAAGACTTGAATCCGTAATACTATCAAACTTCGTGTGTGGCCCTTTATCAACATCAACACCATCATTAATAGATTTGATTTCTAAAGGTCCAGATGTCGCTGTTCCCCTTAGGTAAGAAACCGCCTCACCATATAGTAAGCTTGTAGGTGTACTCGCATTTGCTGAGACTTTATTAATTTCTTCGATTAATAATTCTCTTTGGGTTTTCGATGATGTAATTGAGACCCTTTCATTCAAGGCTCGTGCAGCAACTAATATTCTCCCGTGTCTAGGCCCATTACCAAATACAGATAAACCAACAATGGTATTATCTGGTAATGGTGTAGTTGTATAGTTTCCATTAGCATCTTTAACTCCCTGCAATACATCTCTCAAAGAGTCTTTTAAAATGGCCAATCTAGACTTATTTTTACCTAAATCTGTCAACCCCATACTATAAGAGTTATCCAGTGCAAGCATTACAATCGTATGGCCTTTCACTGTTGGGTTTTTATAAATTTCAATATCGCTAGCATATGAAATTGATGTTGAAAAAATACCTGTCAAACTCGCTGAAATCAAACAAGCAAGTAGCTTTTTGGTGTTTTGTTTTATGTTATTTTTATACATTTTTATTCTCCCCAAATCTAGATTTTAGCTCGCAACACCCATATAAGTATCTAAAATGAAATCTTGCATCTGCGTATTAAACGGAACATTTTCTTTGGTTAAACATGCATCTATTGTTTCTGCACTACCTGACAATGGTTTTTCACTTGGTCGCTTTAAACATGCTGTTATTTTGACTGCTGTAGCTGTACTTAAATTGGGCAAAATTGATGTCACATAAACACGCACACGTTTAGTTTGCTCTGCATCCAATTTACCTAAACTAGATAAATCACTTCCTAAGTTCACACTTTGCAATGGTTTTGATTCAATATTAGAGGGTGGATTAACCACAATCGTAACTTGTGTAATTTGTGCTTTACGACTACTTGCATAATCTGCCTGTTTCGCTAAGTCACAAAACCCAGATACACCACTTACAGTAATATCAGTACTGTTCTCATTCCAGTTCAATAAACTTGTTGTACCAACAGAAAATGCCGTATCTTGCTTTAATTGACTTCTAAAACAGAAAACGACTTCATTTCCTGAGTTTTTAAGTGCATATCCCAATAAAGATGTCGGATTCCCACTTGTACTAGCAAAGTTTGTATTTCCAATTCTGTATAACACGGCATCAGATGATTGCATTAACAGTTGTTGTGCTTGGCTATTTGTCGCTACATTTAAACTCAACATACTTTGTCGTATCGCAAATGTACCAACAATCGTAATTACCATAAGTAGCAATAGAACAATCACTAAGGTAGATCCTGTTTGCTTTCTCATTACATCACCGCCTTCGCTTCTGTGTACATTCCATTTCTTAAAGCAATGGTTTGAGACACAACTCTGCGTAGATATTTTGTTGTATTTGCATGTGGTTTTAAGTAAATATTTTGGTCTAAAACACCATAAACCTTATCATCTGAAATCAAACTAGAAACATTCGCCGTATCATTTGAACGTACAAGCATTCCAACTTGTATTGAAGATATTCTTGGTCTTGGATAAGTCTGCAACGCAAGATAGTCTGATACACTGATATATCTAAAACTATTATTAAGGTCGTTGTTCGAAACGCCCAATAAAAAACGCAAGTAATCTACGCGACGAATTAAAATTTCACCGTCAGTTTTTCCAAATTCCAATGTAGAGGTCGATGGATTTTTTAGAATTTTTATACTTGCATCGGTATACCAACCAGCTTCACACGCTAAGGCTAATGCTTGATTTGCTTCGGCATTCGAAACATTCGTGTCTAATCTTAAGAAATAACGTTGTACGATATATCGCCCAGATGTATAGCTATTTCCTTCGCAATCCGTTCCATTTTGATCTGCATAATATTGGATAACCAATTGATCCGACTTTAATTCCGCTTTGGCTTCATCAAGCACATTACTTAATTGTGTTTTACTCGAACTCAAAGGAACCGCAGTCGCAAGACTATTTGGATAATTTATTGGGATATTGGAGGGATTAAATATAGTAGTTGGAACAACGGCAGGTGCATTTCTAGATGTTAAAAGAATGCCACTATTCAACAACCGATCATTAATTAAACCTACATTTTCATAATTTGCACGACGAATATCGCTCGTAATATAACGTAAACCAAAATTTCCACTTTCTTGTATTTCTGCCATACCCTTTTGAGTATTTATAGAAATTTGCCCCGTGATAAATAATTGAATAGCCGCTGCTGTAATAAGCAAACCAAGCACAATCGCAATCATTAACTCTATAAGAGTAAAGCCAAGTTGATTATTATTTTTCATTAATATAGCTCCATGACAATGCATTTAGCTTCAGGTAAATAAGTACCTCCCGAAGTACAAGCTTGTTTATCTGTCGCATGATTTATAGGCTTTGTTTCACCCCAAGCAATGTAAATACAAATACGGTCTACAGCACCTACAACTTGACAATTCGGTAAAGAAATTTGCATTGCTGTGCTTTGAGCACGACTTACGATTTGAGCTGTATCGTATTTCGCCATGTCGGTACCCGTACAAACGGTATTACCCAAACACTTTTTTAATCCAGATGTTGTTATATTGATTTGTGTTGTTTTATTTAGCTCATCTACATATGTCGCCAAACTATTTCTATTTACACGAATACGTTCAGCAACATCTCGCGCGATATTCATCGCCTCAATTTTTGACATTGCTTCATCGGTCGCATCTACCGCTTTAAGTTGTAAAGCCGTAAATCCCATAACACCAATAGCAAGTAGAAGTAATGCAATCAAAACTTCAATCATGCCTACACCTTTTTGATTTCTTATTTTTATCATTAGCATGTCCCATCCGCTTTATAAAAAATGGAACCACTTTTCGTCAAAATTAAATTTTTAGTTATTCCTATTTTTGAATTGCATAATTTAAATTCGATATCGGCTGTTACAGCACTTAAAGCACCATCTTTTTTAAATGTTAAACTTGATAAAGTTGCCGGTGAAATTAGTTTATTTTGTGGATTGATACTCCAATAGTACTGAGTATCTGTATTAGCACCGGTCGCAAAATTAATTTGAATTTCTTTTCTTAAAAAAACAGCCTGACTGCGCCCCTGAGTCAGAACATTCGCTAAACTACGAATATCAGAATTGAGATTTTGTTTCGCCAACATTTTGCTAAAAGACGGTATTGCGAGCACAGCTACTATTGCAAATACTAAACTTGCAATAATAAGTTCTATAAAAGTAAAACCCTTTCTTATTGTTCTCATGACCACCACCATGGCAGTTAACTTTATTATTGTTTTAAACTAAACCCCTTGTGAACAAAAAACATACTAATATTTGATAAATGGTATAAAAAAACAGATGACCAACACACAGTGACCACCTGTTTTTGAGACTTAATTCATGTAAAAATCAAGAAATTTATGCTTGTACCACCTGAATACGAAGTTCTTTTGGCAAGCTAAAAGTAATATTTTCTTCACGACCTGCAAGCTCTTCAGGCGCCTGTGCACCCCAATCTTGCAAACGTTGAATCACTTGTTTAATTAAAATCTCTGGAGCGGATGCACCCGCCGTTACACCAATTTTAGAATTTTCTGTAAACCACGATTTATCTAACTGTTCTGCATTATCGACCAAATATGCTTTTTTTCCCATTCTTTCAGCAAGCTCACGTAAACGATTTGAGTTTGATGAGTTTGGTGAACCAACAACAAGTACAACATCACACTGTGTTGCTAAATCACGTACAGCATCTTGACGGTTTTGCGTTGCATAGCAAATATCGTCTTTGCGTGGACCTTGAATTTCTGGAAATTTCTGACGTAAAGCATCAATTACTTTCGCAGTATCATCAATTGAAAGCGTAGTTTGCGTTACAAATGCAACTTTATTTGGATGATTAACTATTAATTTCTCAACATCTTCTTCATCTTCTACTAAATAAATTTCACCACCATTTTTTTTGTCATATTGCCCCATCGTACCTTCTACTTCTGGATGACCTTCATGACCAATTAAAATAGCTTCGACACCTTCGCGTGCATACTTAGTCACTTCAATATGAACTTTGGTCACCAATGGGCAAGTTGCATCAAATACTTTTAAGCCACGACGTGCTGCTTCTTGTTGAACCGCTTTGGATACGCCGTGTGCACTAAAAATAACAATATTGTCATCTGGAACTTCATCTAGCTCATCAACAAATATTGCGCCACGCTGACGTAAGTCATCTACAACAAATTTATTGTGTACGACTTCATGACGCACATAAATAGGAGGATTAAAACACTCAAGAGCGCGATTTACGATCGCAATTGCACGGTCTACACCTGCACAAAAACCACGTGGATTAGCCAATACAATTTCCATAGAACCCTCGATGTTCAAGTCAATTTGCAGAAGAATTGAAAAATAATACAAACAAAACGACGCTTAGCTATTTTGTTTAAGCATGCTCTACTCTAAAATAGAGAAGATATTTTATCATATCAGGAAAAATATCATGTCGGGTCTCTTGTTTGTCGTTTCTGCTGCTTCAGGAACAGGCAAAACATCTTTAGTTAAAGCCCTACTTGAGCGTGTTAACAACCTACACGTTTCTGTTTCTCATACGACACGTGGACAACGCCCTGGCGAGTTAGACGGCGTTCATTATCATTTTACGCAAAAAGAAACATTCCTTGAGCTTGTTAAGCAAGATGGCTTTGTAGAATATGCAGAAGTTTTTGGCAATTACTACGGAACAGCACAAGCAACCGTAAAAGAACAACTTTCAAAAGGTCATGACGTTTTACTTGAAATTGATTGGCAAGGTGCTGAACAAGTTCGTAAACTTTTTCCTGAATCTAAACAAATTTTCATTTTGCCACCTAGCCAGTTTGATTTACGTCAACGTTTATCTAACCGTGGCACAGACTCTGTTGAAGTAATTGAACATCGTTTAGGTTGTGCCGTTGAAGACATGCAACAATATTCAAACTTCGATTATGTCATTATTAATGATGACTTCAATAAGGCTTTACATGATTTAGAAGCAGTTATTATTGCAAATCGTTTAACACTTTCTCAACAAGCAAACAGACATCAAGAACTTATTATGAAATTAATTACTCCAGCAATGAAGTGATTAAAACTTGAGTCTAAGAGCAAAGAGCCTTATACTGTTCAGTCTGTTAAAATTTATTAATTCAAACGAGAATTCTTATGGCACGCGTAACCGTTGAAGATTGTTTAGACCATGTAGACAACCGCTTTGAGCTTGTACTAGTGGCAAGCAAACGCGCGCGTCAATTGGCACGTCAAGGCATTGAACCTACTGTTGAGTGGGACAATGATAAACCGACTGTTGTCGCTTTACGTGAAATTGCTGAAGGTCATGTGTCTAAAGACATCTTGAAACAACGCGACCAAGACTATCAAACATCTAGTCTTGACCTTGCACTTTCTGCAAACAATTTAAATTTAGATGGTTTTTCTTTTCAATAAGAATTAACCCTCAAAAAAGCCTAGTTTAAAACTAGGCTTTTTTTATTTTAGAACTTTAATATTTTTTAAATAACAGTTATAAATAAGAGATAAAGATTTTTCTTTGAATTGATACTACTAACTCCCAAAATGAAAAAATAATTGACATACTTCTCAATATGCTTTTCATTAGTAGTTTCTATCTCCTATTACATTGCAACTTTAGAGAAAAGGTGGTTTATGCCGGGTGCAGAAGTCAGCCAAGCCAGACAACAACTTAAAGTAATTATCGATGCTTATTTAAGTGAAAGCGATGTCGATAGAGTGCTTGCGGCTTGTGATTACGCAGACATTGCACATGATGGTGTAACACGTAAAAGTGGTGAACCTTATATCCTGCATCCTATTGCAGTCAGTTGTATTCTGGCTCATATGCGATTAGATGCTGAAACACTTATGTCTGCACTATTGCATGACGTTATTGAAGATACAGAATTTAGTAAAGAAGATATTACCGAAAAATTTGGAAAAACCGTTGCAGAGCTTGTAGATGGCGTGACCAAACTTAGCCACTCAAGCGATAAAGAATATAATAAAGCAGCATCCTTCCGAAAAATTCTACAAGCCACCCTACAAGACCCTCGCGTTATTATTATTAAGCTTGCAGACCGTTATCATAACATGACGACCCTTGAAGCATTACGCCCAGATAAACGCGCACGTATTGCCCAAGAAACCATCGATATTTTTGTACCAATGGCACGTATAGTTGGTATGAATGAAATGGCAGATAACCTAGAGCATCTATGTTATCAAAATCTAGATTTAGATATGTTCGATAACATTCAAGAAGCACTACTGCAAACAAAGCCAAAACGCTGTGAATACCAATCTATTTGGGAAAAAAATCTAAACGACCTATTAAAGAACCATAATATTGAAGGTCGAATTAAAAAGAAAAATAACAATATTGAGCTACTCAGACACTTCGTTAAAAATGATATCAACCTACAAGAACTCACGCACAGCCATGCCTTTGAAATTATTTTACAAAGCATTGCAGACTGTGACCGTCTTGCAGACATTTTAAGAGAAAACTTTAAAGTCCTTCATTACGTAGATCATATTCGTCGCCCACTTCCTGGCGGTAACCAATCGTTAATGATGCGATTAAAAGGCGAAAATACGACCTTATCTCTTACAATCCAAACTGAACTGATGCGTAAAGCAGCACGTTTTGGCGTAGTACTTGGTGAAAATGCACCTCAAGCTTGTCGTTCTGCAATTCAAGCATCTATGCAAAACTTAAACTTCCTTGTAGATGGAAGTTGTGCCAAAACAACATTTAATGATTTCTTAGATTATTTACACCAAGAAAAAATTTGGGTGTACACCCCTCATGGTCATTTACATGAACTGCCACAAGGTGCAACTGCTGTAGACTTTGCTTACTCAGCAAGCTTATTTTTGGGTAACCATGCAGTTGGATCAAAAATTAATGGTGAAACAAAGCCTTTATCTACACCGCTACTCAATGGTCAAGTCATTGAAATTATTACCGATGTGTTGGCAACACCTAATCCAGATTGGTTGAGTTTTATTAATACACAAAAAGCACGCCGTGCTTTACAAAATATTTTGCGTGAACAAGATCTTGATGAACAACGTCTTGTTGGCGAACAAGCTTTAAATCGTGCTTTAAAACTGTTTAATCGCTCTATTAAAGACCTAACAGATAACGACTGGAATGATTTATTAACTTGGCGTCATGCAGAGTCTAAAGAGCATTTATACGAACAAATTGCAGTGGGTGATTTATTACCTCAATTGGTCGCAAACCATTTATTTGTTCAAGACCAAATAATTGAAGAACACACATCAAATCGCTTAATTCAAGGTACAGAAGGTGTAGATGTTAAATATGCACATTGCTGCAACCCTGTTTTAGATGACCCGATTATGGGACATTTGTCTCGTCGTGGATTAATTGTTCACCGTATTCGTTGCCATAATTTATTACATGAACAGCAATTGCATCCTGAAAATATCATGCCACTTCATTGGACATCTGAAGATGTAGATGATGTGAGTTTCAATGCTTATTTATCTATTGATATGGACATGAATGATGAGCAAATCTCTGAACTCATTTATCAATGTCGTAAAGCTAAAGTAGGTGTAGAAATGGTTCGTGCTTACGAAGCAAAAACCTATGTCAATGTTGTGGTAAACGACCGAAATCAAATTGCTAAAATTATCCGTGATTTACGTATGCACTTTGGTTTCCCACGTATTACTCGTTTATCTTTACCTATCAATATGCCTGAATCATCAATTGCGAGCTAGAATTTAGCAAGAAAGGCTTCTATGAAGCCTTTCTATAGCTTATGATGAATTGAAAATGACCAAAGGAGAAATAGATGTCCCGCCAAGTGATTCATACTGAAAATGCACCTGCTGCTATCGGTACTTATTCTCAAGCTATTTTAGTAGGTAATACCCTATATCTTTCTGGTCAAATTGGTTTAGACCCATATAGCATGGAACTTGTTGAAGGTATTGAAGCACAAATTCGACGTGTATTTGATAACGTGAAAGCAGTATGTGAAGCTGCAGGTGGCTCTTTGGCAGATATCGCTAAATTAAATATCTTCTTAACAGATTTATCTCATTTCCAACTTGTAAACCAAATTATGGGCGAATATTTTGCTCAACCTTATCCTGCTCGTGCAGCATTAGGGGTTGCAAGCCTACCCAAAGGTGCTCTAGTTGAAATGGATGGTATTGTAGTTATTAATCAATAACTTAAAATCTAATTATAAATGCCACTTGCGCTAAAATTTGAGCAACACTCAAATTTTCGCTCAGGTGGCATTTTTTTATTCAAAAACTCAATAACAATAAAAGGCAAATTAAATGATTTTTATTGACAAACGATAATAATTATCAATAATATCACTTATCTTATTTATTCTTTTATGGTTGTATCAATGTACGTATGTTTGTGCCGTGGTATTACAGATCAAGACATTAAAGATGCTATTGCAAATGGCGCAGATAGCTACAGAGACGTACGTGACTTATTAGACCTTGGCACATGCTGCGGTCGTTGTGCACCAGAAGCTCGTTCGATTATTAGCGATGAAATTTCAATGATTGCTTCTCGCTTAGCAGTTGCAGCCTAACTCAATTTTCAAATAAGCATAATTATAAAACCAATGATCTAAAGATCATTATTCCTCCCCCGCTTCTGACTCTAGCGGGTTTTTATTGCCTTGCGTTTTTAAAATTCTAAATCTGTACTTTTGATTTTGATTGCGATTTTCATTTGCTGTTCTATAAATCTCTCGCCAATAGTGCTTCTGTTGGTTAATATAATTAAAAATGCCGCTTGATGACCAAGCATTGAATAATGGATGGAGTAGTTTAATGAAAGGCAATCGTGATGTGATTAACCAGCTAAATCAGGTGCTTTATCATCATTTAACGGCAATTAACCAATATTTCTTACATTCACGTATGTTTAATGATTGGGGAATTGAAAAATTAGGTTCTGCAGAATACAAAGAATCTATTCGCCAAATGAAACATGCAGATAAAATTATTGAACGTGTTTTATTCTTGGAAGGTTTACCAAATTTACAGCACCTAGGTAAGCTGTATATTGGTCAACATACCGTTGAAGTTCTAAACTGTGATGTTCGTAAAGTTAAAGAAAACATAGAAGCTCTTCAGAAAGCTGTCATTTTAGCTGAACAAGAACTTGATTATGTTACGCGTGACATTGTTCAAGAGATTCTTGAAAAAGAAGAAGAATACCTTGATTGGACAACGACTCAATTAGATTTAGTAGAAACCGTTGGCACTGAAAATTATATTCAAAGTCAGCTTTAAAATATTTATGTCATAAAAAAGCCAGCTAAATGCTGGCTTTTTTATTTTCTTAGATTCGTATTTAAAATTCAGGCTTTAAAATATTTTCATAAGGAATATCTGCCTTACGAATAATTTTAATCATTTTTAACTGATGTTTAGCTTCTGCTTCATAGCCATTAAATGCAAGTAATCTTGCAAATTTCACCATGTTATAGCTTGTTGGATAAAGTAAAACGATGTGTGAAATATCTTCAATTTGCTGAGGCGACACATGGCTATAAGGATCCATCTTCACCCATTCAATTCTATGTTTAAACTCTGTAAGCAAAAGCACAGGTTGATAATTGGTTATTTTTTCAGGTGTTTTCTCATATTTCATTGCCTGACTTAATCGAGTTGAAGCAACATCATAATCTCGATAGATAACAGCCAATAAAATAATACCTACAGCAAAACTTAATTTCATAAAAACTGGCGATACAACGATATCTGTTTTTAAAATACGTTGTGCTTGGACTACACCAATAATAAAACCAACAGGAAGTAAGAAATATGCATAATTTTGCGGGAATTCTAGCATCGCATGAACAATGAAGACTCCAACCATTAAAATACCAATAATTGATTCTGTAGATTTCACATGCTTTTGAAGTTGGTATCCCCAATAGCTGAAATAGACTAAAAATGGTACGCCAATAATTGCGCCATTCCAAAGAATAAAGTCGAGTATGAAATTATGCGCGCTACGCACCCATACAGGCCCTTGGAAGTATTCGCTAATGGTTGTGTATGCAGTACTTGATTGGAACCAACCATAGCCAAACCAAGGCTGATATTCGACAGCATGTAGCATCTGCTTCCAAATTGCTAAACGCGACATATCGCCTGTTGCACGACGTGCAATATCTACAGACTTAATTTGTGCATCTGAAAATTGACTCAGATATGCACCCAGAACAGGAAATAAGAAGATAAGCCCTACAAATACAGCTAACCAAGCAGTTAAGGCATACCATTTAATCGTAATTTGACCTTTAAATTGCTGATATCCCAAATAAACAAGAATACATGCACAAGCAACCCAAGACGTTCTAGACTGGCTAAGTGCAAGACTAATAAACATGACAAATGCACAGCTTACCAATACCGATGTTTTTATTTTTTGTTTTTCGAATAAATATAAGCATGCAAGCAAAGCCATGAGCAAAAATGTTGCCATATTATTTGGTTGTGCAAAGTTTGCGTATGGACGTGCATTGACTAAACGTGTAATCCCGGGAATGACTTCATCTAAATTAAGCCATTGGCAAATTGCAATGAGTGCTGTAATAACACCTGAAAGCAAAAATACATAGCTTAACGTGGTAAAAGTTTGCTCTCTATTAAATTTTCCAATACTCAGGTTATAGCCAAAAATAATTGCAAACCAAAGACCTAAAATATAAATAGAGCTCATTAAGGCATTACTAAAGAAAAATACTTTTCCAAAGAAAAATTGCCCAAATGGAATGACAGCCAATACCACCAAGCCTAAACTC
This sequence comes from Acinetobacter faecalis, assembly GCF_034187745.1. NCBI lineage: Bacteria > Pseudomonadati > Pseudomonadota > Gammaproteobacteria > Moraxellales > Moraxellaceae > Acinetobacter > Acinetobacter faecalis. The sequence goes on from NZ_JAXHPF010000002.1 coordinate 129,383, forward strand.
AGTTTAGGAATATGAACTTTTTCTTTTATTAATAATGCAGCAAGTGTAACGAGTGCAAAAAATGCATAAAGCTCGCCTGTATAAGTTACCCATGGGTGATAATGGATAGGAATGAGCCAAGCAAGTGAAATAAATACACTTGCCAACAAAACTAAAAGGAAGTTCATATTAAAGGAAATACTAAAATTTTAGATATGATAAAGAAAAAAATGCATTAAAAAAATAAATGCTTCTTATATTTAACATAGCAATAATAAGCAAACTCCCTATAATACAAAAATAGCTTTAACTTTCATGTGACTATGAATAAAAAAAGAATTTTACTCGTAACTCGAAATCTCCCTCCTCTCATTGGCGGTATGGAGCGTTTAAATTGGCATATTGCTGATGAACTTAGTCACGATCATGAAACTATTCTTTTAAGTCATTATGATGCTAAAAAACTCGCACCTAAAAATTGTGAGTTTATTGGAATCCCTCTCAATCCATTACCTATCTTTTTAATTTTTGCTTTTTTTAAAACTTTATTTATTTGTTTAATACAAAAACCTGATATTTTATTTGCAGGTAGTGGGCTTACAGCACCTATTGTCGTGTTTTGGGCAAAAATTTTTAGAAAAAAAAGTCTTGTTTACATTCACGGTTTAGATATTGCAACAAATCACCCTATATATAACGCTATATGGATACCATTTATTCGACATTCAGATCAAATTATTGCAAATAGCACACCAACTCTAGAAATTTGTAAAAGCAAGAAAATTCCTAATCATAAAATAACGATTATTCATCCAGGTGTTACTTATCCACCATTAGATAAAAATTTATCACTCATCGATCAATTGAAATATGACTATAATTTGGAAAGCTCAAAAGTTCTTATTTCTGTTGGACGCTTAACCAAAAGAAAAGCCCTTAAAGAATTTGTAGACTTATCTTTAGCACAAATTATTGCGAAAGTTCCTAATACAAAATTAGTTATTATTGGTGATACACCCTCACAGTCTTTAAATAAAAATCTTCAAAGCAAAGAAGAGATTTTACATGTTGCCAAGCAACATAATATTGAAGATCACATCGTATTTATTGGTAATATTTCAGATGACAAGCTTCTTTCATCATGGTTTTATCTCGCAGATTTACATATATTTCCTGTGAAGCATATTCCAAATGATCCTGAAGGATTTGGCATGGTTGCAATAGAAGCTGCCTCACATGGAACACCAACTATTGCATTTAAAACAGGCGGTATTGTTGATGCTGTTGAGAATAAAAAAACAGGGTTCTTAATTCATAATGATGATTATGAAAGCTTCTCCAAATTAACAATAGAAATTCTGCAAAAACAATCGAACCTAACTCCTGAAAATTGCGGTAACTTTGCTAATCATTTTTCATGGATAAATTTAAAATCTAAATTCAATAACTTAATTGAGAGTCTTAAATGAGCATATTATTTATTGGGAAACGTTTTTACACCAATCGAGATGCTTATAGTGAGAAATTTGGACGCATTTATCAATTACCCTACTATTGGGCTAAAGAAACCAAAACAGATTTATGGTTGGTCGATTATCACAGTAAAGAAAAAGTTAAAGATCAACATGACACATTAAAAATCACATCTACCCCCATATTTAGCTTTATTTTTATAACTAACATACTAAAAACATTATTCGTAGATAGACCTAAAACCATCGTTGCAAGTGGAGATTGTTATATTGGTTTATTTGCATTCATTCTAGCTAAACTATGTCGAGCTAAATTTATATTTGATATTTATGATAAATATGATGCTTTTACAGGGTATAAGAATTTAGGTTTCAAAAATTTATTTCATTTCTTAATGAAGCATGCTGATAGTTGCTTGTTTGCTAGTAAAAAACTTAAAAATGATTGTGAGTTATTATGCAAAAAAACAATATTAATTCCTAATGGCGTTGATACCAATCATTTTTACCCTAGAAATCAAAGTGAATCCAGATCGTTTTTTAATTTAGATCAAAATGCGATTTATGTCGGCTATTTTGGAAGTATGGAGATAGAGCGCGGAATTGATGATTTAATTTCTGCTGTGAAATTACTACATGAAGAAAATAATACTATCTATATTCTCCTAGGTGGAAAAAAACGTGATGATTTAAATTTAAATTATGAATTCATACATTATTTAGGAAACATTCCTTTTAAATATGTACCAATTGCGATGGCTTGCTGCAACGTTTTAACTTTACCTTATCGAAATTCTGATTTTTTAGATAATGCTGCATCTTGTAAAATTGGGGAATATATAGCAATGGAAATACCATTATTAGCAACCAACGCCAATAGTTTAAAGTTTAGCTCTTTTCAAATAAGTTTTAATGATACCTTATTAGCTCAACATACAAACCCCTTCAATTTAAAAGAAAAAATTAAATTAATGATTGAAAATCCACATCTGAATAATAAAACCAAGATTAAAACATGGAAAGAGATTTCATCTAATACTATTTTTTAGAAAAGTTATAATTTTAGATGAAGCCTTCATAATAAAATATGAAAAAAAAGAAAAATATCTAATAAAGATAAACAATCTTCCAGCTTTGTTTTTTATTAAATGTTTATGATTTTTAGATATTTTAAAGTAATGATCACCATACTTTTTCCATCCATCTTTCAAACCATTTACACCACCATTCATAAAACAATAGTCTAGATAAATTCTAAAAAAATGTATGAAACATACCTTAAATAATATATTGTCTTGCGAACAATAAATACTTAATAAATAATCCAAACTTATTAAATTTTTATGAATTTTATGCTTTTCAGTACTTCTTGTAATACTTGATAAGTTTTCTCTATAATTATATAAACAATCACTCAAAATAAGAGTATTTTTTGCCTTTATAAACAAGAAAGGAACAACTGCAGGATCTTCAAATGTATAGCCTACTGGGAATAAATTATTAGAGAAGAGCTCTTTATTATAAACTCTAGCCCATGGATACCATGAATTAAAATTAAAAATTTTCAAAAGAAAATCAAATGAGTTCTCTTGAATACTGTCCTTCAAAATTAATCCGGATTTTATTTTCTTACAACTCAAATAATTGAAGTTAAATTGAATGATATCTGGATGATAAAATTTAATTTGTGGAATAATTTTCTTAAAAAAATTTGATTCTAAAGTATCATCAGCATCAAGAAAGGCGATATAATCACCCGATGCTAATTCAATAGCTAAATTTCTTGCCGCACTTACACCTTTATTCTCTTGCTCAACATAAATAACATTAGCTCTGAGATCATCTGATAATTTTTTTAAAAATTTATCAATAATAAAGCATGATGAATCAACTGACCCATCATTTACTATGATAATTTCAATTTCATCAGTAATCTGTTCATAAATACTATCTAAACATTCTGACAAATAAAGTTCAGCATTGAAAACTGGTATAATTAATGAAATATACAACTACAAATTCCTTACTTTATTCTTAAAAAAATATTTTTTAAAAAAATAAAATAAAATTCTTTTAGGAAGTAGAACCAGTTCTATAATATTAGGTGATATATAATGAGGAACTAATTGAAAAAATTTTGTGTTTGGCTTACTTTCTGGATCTACCGACCGTAACTCGCTACCAACTGCAATCCAAATCCAAGGATTTAAATGGAATCCACAATGATAATAATGCCATGCATTTTTTAAATACAATTTTTTAATTACATCATTTTTCTCAGAATTTGGTAAATTTAAATAAAGCTCTTTCAATGTTGTAAATTTATTTTCATAAAACCAACTATTCGGATGCGCTAAAGATAAGCGCTCTCCTTCGTGCTGAAACCAGACCCCAACAATATCCCTAGAGCAAACACTTTTCAAATTCCCATTTTCAGCTAAACGCCTTACAAAACCTTGGTCTTCTGGAAATCTACAAAATATATCCCATTCAACATTATTAATTACACTACTTCTAAAAACCATTGCAAGAGGAACTGCTAAGATTTTCTCCTCTATAGCCTGTATTATAAAACTCTCCCTCTCAAAAGAATAAACTTTATTATAAAGTTTATTACTATCCCTTATTTCTAAACTATATGTACTAAATCCAATTTCATAATCATTAAGCATTTCTAAATACTGCTTTATAGCAATATCTTCATATAAATAATCATCATCATCAAGAAATCGAATTAACTCTCCCCTAGACTTATATTTACCATAATTTCTTGCATTAGAAACATTGCCATCTTTAAGATAAAATAACCTAACACATTCATCCTGCAAAGAATAATCAATTTTATCTTTATTACATCCATTGTATATTACTAAAATTTCATAAGAAAGATTAGCATTTCTTATTCGCGCACTCTCGATTGCTTTTTTTAATTCAATTGGTCGTTTTCCCACTGTTGGTATTACAACAGTGACGTTTAATTCATATGTATTCATGAGAGATATCTTTTCTTTTAAATATCACACTAAATGTTGATTTGGCAAAAAATTCATAATTTTTACCTAATAAAAAATTATAAATCTCACTTTCTAGCACATCATTAAAATTCGTATTAAGAATTTCTACAATTATATATTTTGGCTTGTACTTATTCCAATTATTAGACTTCAAAACCTGAAGATCTAACCCTTCTACATCTACAGATAGAAAATCAATTTCTTGATCCTTTGGTAAATATAAATCTAATACTTCTTCTAGTCTTATGACTGGTATTTTAACTGATCTAAATTCTTTAAACTTCTTAATTCTATCTTTTGCTAAACTCTCATCAAAAGTATTGAAAAGCCTCTCCTTAAACATATAATATGTTAATTCACTTTTATATTCTCCTATCGCTACTTCAAGATTAATATCTCTCTTCCTCAGCCATTTAAATAGTGTCATTGACCCTGGCATTGCATCTATATTAATACCTCTCCATTGCTTCTTATAAAAATAATATGTATTAGAACATCTTGATGGTGAATGTGCTCCAACATCAACATAGAACCCCTTTTTACTTAAATCTATGACTCTTGAAAGTATACGATCTTCGCCCTCTTGAGCATAACTAATATCACCATATCTATTTGTATAATGAAAAAATGAACGAATTACATTCAAAATAGTTTCTTTTAAATTAACCAATTTATGTCCCCAACTTTATAATCACATTACAATTACTCAAACTTACAATTTTATGAGAGATAATAATTAACGTTAATTCCTTTTGTAAGTCATTTAAATTATTATCAATTGCCACTGAAGTTTCTGTATCCAAAGCACTATTTGATTCATCCATAAATAAAATTTGTGGATTTTTATATAAAGCACGTGCAATACCTATTCGTTGCCTTTGGCCACCAGAGAGCATTACCCCTCGCTCCCCAACAATTTCTGCATAACCATTTTTTAAATTTTGCGTAATAAAACTGTCTATTTGAGCCAGCTTTGCTACTTTTTTTACTTGTTCCAAATCAATTTGGTCTCTCGGAATGCCAAATGCTATATTTTCTGCAACAGACTTATCTGCTAAATAAATAAACTGAGGCACATAGCCAACCAAACCACACCAAGCTTCTACATTTTTTTCAGTCAGTTCAACATCATCTATATATATTTTTCCACTTTGTGGTGCTAGTAAACCTAGCATTAAATCCATAAGTGTACTTTTACCACTACCACTTTTCCCCATAATGCCTAAACTTGTATTTTTTTTAATTTCAAGGCTAAAGTTTCTTAAAACAGGTTTATCTAAACGATTTGGATATGCAAAACTAATATTTTCCAAACGAATCGCTTTTTCAAACTTTAACTCGGTATTTTTAGTAACACATTCAGATGCTGTGCTTAGTTTTTCTAAATGAAACTCAGGCATTAAAACTTTTAATACTTGTTCTGAAAATTTAAGCTGGGAAATTGATCTATAAATATTTTGAGCTGCAGGTAACATTCTGTATGCGGCAAAACCATATAGACCTAAAACTGGCAATATATGTGAAACATCTTTGCCTGAAATAACGAGCAAAATCGCCAAACCAATAATTGAACCATAGCCTATAGTTTCAATAATATTTAATGGAATTTGCCCTAAAGTCTCCCGTGTCGCAATATGTCTAGCAAATACTCGAGATGATTTTTCAAATTGATCTATATAACCTTGTTTAGCATTATTAATAATAACATCTTTAATACCACCTAAAGCTTCCTGACAACTTTGATATCTTTCTTTATTGGCTTGGGTAAACTCAGCACCAATACGACTGAGCTTTCTTCTAACAAGCATAAAAATTGAAATATAAAAAAAACCTAAAATTCCAGCTGTCCCAAGCGCTATAACAGGATCATAAATCAATAAAATTCCTGTCATTGCAAACAAAACAACCCCATAAGACATCATTGTTAAAGTAGGTAAAATCATTGTACCTATGAGTTGGTCTACCTCAGATAGCACATTTTTTATTAATAAGGCGCTATTATTTTGAATATAAAATTCATACTTTTGATTTAAATAAATCGTGAGTAATCTAGATGAAAAATAATGTCTTTGTAAATTTGAAAATCTATTCACTGTATATTGTGTAATTATTTTGAATATTGTAGAGAAAACAACAACTGCAAAAGAAATAACACCCAAATAGACAATCATTTGTTTTGTATTATCTGCACCCAATACTTCGTATATTTTTTTTAATATTGGCGTAGTTTCAATAACAGATGGATTCGATAAAACAGCCAAAAAAGGCATAATAGAAATTACACCAGCAGACTCAATCAGTGCCATTCCAATAACAAGCATAAGTACATAAATGATTTTACGCTTGTCTAATGGCGTTAAAATTCCCCAAAGCTGTTTTAAACTTCCAAACATTAAATTAATTCTCTTTATACATTAAAGCAGTAATTTGTTCTGAAATTAGTCCCATCAGAAAAATCATAATACTGCCTGTATAAAATAAAGCACTCATATTTGTAAAACGGTGATATTCATAAAGTGTATATCCATACCAACCACTTCCCATTAGAAACAACACTATTGCTATTGGGAAAAACATTTTTAAGGGTGAATATAACGTCGCAATTTTAAAAATGATCAAGAAAAAGCGAATACTGTCTCTTAATGGTTTTATATGGCTTTTTCCAATACGTTGGCTTGCATGAATAGGTACATAGCAAATCGAATAGCCAGCTCTAAAAAATGCCATAGTACTAGTGGTTGGATAAGAAAATCCATTTGGCAACAAGTAAATAAATTCTCGAAATTTTTCAGCTCTCACTGCCCTAAAACCTGAAGTTAAATCTTCAACTTTATGCTCTGTCATATATGTGGCTAAATTATTATAGAACTTATTCGCAATACCACGTCCAACGCTTGCTTGTGATCCCTTTTGACGAGCCCCAACAACCAGGTCATAACCTTTATCAATTTCTGCTAATAACTTTGGTATATCAGCAGGATCATGTTGTCCATCAGCATCCATAAATACAATAACTTCACCAGATGCATTGCGTGCGCCAGTTTTAATAGCAGCACCGTTACCTTTAGAATAAGGATGAGAAATAACACGAGCACCTGATTTCTCTGCTAGTTCAGCTGTATTATCTGTTGAACCATCATTAACTACTAATATTTCAGCCACCAATTTCAAATTCATTATTTTAGTAATTGTTTGCTCAATAGCTCCAGATTCATTCTTTGCTGGAAGAACTACACTGACTCTCATTTATTTCCCCAAAGTTAAAGCTTGCTTAATATTTCGTTTTTCAATGCTAATTTCTTTAAACCAAACCCCATTCTGGTCTAAAGATTCTGCAATATGGATTTGATTCTTTGCAAGCTCAAGTTTACCTTGTAATCGATAAGCTTGTGATAATAATAAATGACCATTTACACTCGTATTCAATTTATTTGCTGTCTGTAAAAACTCTTCACCTTTTATAAAATCATTAAAACTTGCAATATAATATTGAGCAAGCAATTTATAAATCTCGGAATTAAGACTCGAATTAGATGTCGGATTTTCCAAAGCTGCAGTTAAAACTTGAATAACCTCTACAGGACTAAGCTTGCACAATGACTCTATTTGACAATTCGTAAAAGCGCTTAAAAAGCTCACATTACTATTTTGTAATGGTCTATTTTTTAAGCGATCTATAAGTTCATTAATAGTTGCATTACTTACTTGTTTATCTAAGTAAGAATCTAAATGAATTTCTGCAAACCATGCACCATTTGCAGGTAAATAACTTTGTTTAGAAAGATTCAAATAATAATAGGCCTGCTCAATATATTCATTTTTCTTTTGTTCATTCCTCTCATTTTGCATGAGCTTCATATAAACTCTAGCAGCTTGATAATTTGCACGATCAGATTGTGGACTCATTGTTGCTTCATACACAGCATGATCTACTAAATTTGACCAAATAGTAGCTCGCTGCCATGTTGTGAATGCTAAATTTAAAATAAAAATGAATACAAATAGATAAATAAATGGCTTTAATTTTTCATTCTTTATTTGTGCCAAATAATAGCCAATAACTAAGATAAAACCAAAAAATGCAAAATAATTCCGGTGTTCGTGCACAAGCTCTAATGAAAATATAGTAGATTCCATTAAATGACTAATTACAAACCATCCCCAAGCAAATAATACCAGAGGATATTTTTTTACTAAAAGCAGACTACTAATTGTAATTATACCAATCGCAACTATGGAATATAACGTTGAGATTGGATTCAAAAATGATTTAGAAATAATAAAATCATCATGATACAAGCTCAGTTCATTTAATTGTGGATAAATAAACATCTTAATATAGAAAAAAATTACACGTGCTTCAGTCAGCAATCGTTCTTCTAAATTAAAATCGCGTCTCACAAATGCACTAGAATGTAAGTGAGGCTGTACTAAATAAAACAATATAACTAAACCTATAAAACCTGTAACCCACAAAATTTTAATAAGACTGAGTTGATAAATTCGATAAGGGTGACCTAATTGACTCTTCGCTTGAAAAATTGTTAACTCAATAAGATATAATAAAGGAATAAACAATAAGCCTGATTCTTTACTCAGTGCTGCACAAAAAAATGCAATAACTACACCGCATAACAATAAAACACTGCCAATTTTTGAGTGCACTCTACTCCGCCATTGGCAATATAAAACTAAGGCAAGTAAACCAAATAATGTAGACAAACTTGTCATGCGTTGCACAACATACAACACACTAGTTAAATTCAAAGGGTGAAGTAACCAAACTACTGTCACCGCTAGAGCAGTTATTGCGATCGCTTGATCGCTCAGCTTTTTATCTTTATTTATCCAATTTAAAATAGATAAAGATAAAAAACAGATTAATACTCCATTCAACAAGTGAATAAAAAGATTCGTTAATTTAAAACAAAAAGGATCAAACCCTGTAAAATAGTGATTTAACGCAAAGGAAAGCATGCTGATTGGTCGACCCAATGGACCTGCATCTCCCGAGCCATATGCAGCTTTTAATGCTTCATATGTAAGTTCAGTCATTGCTAATTTACTATTTTCTAAAATATTAGCACTATCATCAAAAACATAATCTCCATACAAACCATTCCAATAAAGTGCTGAAGTAATTCCAAGAATTAAAAATAAGACACTATTAAATTTAAAATTTTTCATTCTTCACTCTATTGTTTATAAAAGTAAAAAAAAAGGAAGCATCAATTGATGCTTCCTTTCTCTTTTAACTATTAACGACAGTTAGCAGGTAAAAATTCTGTTTTCATACCTGTACCAGCTGAACATTTCCAAGTAATACCACCACTTGTTGAAGCACCTTGAAGAATTAATTGCGCATTTGGTTCAACTTTAGTTGTATAAGTTACAGTAATTTTAGATTGCTCAACCTTAACTGATTTAACAGCATTACCTTTGATTTCTGTTTCAGCAGGCAAAGCAGCCGAAGTATTGTTCGCTGGCCATTGACCATTTGCTGAAAAGTATTCAGATACAGCAGCTTTAGCACCACCAGCAAGGCTCAAACCTTCTGAAACATGAGCACGTTTAGTATAGTTTTGGTATGCAGGAATCGCAATTGCTGCAAGAATACCGATAATCGCTACAACGATCATCAATTCAATAAGAGTAAAACCCTTTTGTACTGATTTCATAACATTCTCCACAAATGTTTTGTTAAGTTTTTATAAGCTTTATGAGCTATTTTGTACGTAGCATTTTATATGCCAGCTTCCATTATAATTATATTTTAAGCAAAAACAGAGCCTTATAATAAGTATTTTTAGAAGACTAGATGCAAATTGTTTTTATATGTAAAAAAGTGACAAAAAATGTCACCAAAAACTCACTCACCCAATAATAATTGGAGAATTTGTTAACTCGTTCTCAATATTTATTGTTCTACCTCCATAATATTCATCTAAAACTTTTCCTATTTCTCCAACACCATTTACAACTGCTTTTCTATATTCTTGCTGTTTTATACTTTGAATTATTGTTTCACAAATATTATTCCATACATCTTGAGTTGTGGCTTTTTTAATGCCTCTATCTATCAATATTTCTACTTTTTTGTCACATAAATTTATATATAACAGCACACCGCTATTAAACTCTGTATCCCACACACCCACTTCTGCAAATAACTGTTTTGCTCTTGCATGTGTATCTTGATAAAACGCATTGGCTGCTGGAATGTAAGCCTCAATAACAACTTGAATTTCCCCGACATGCCCTTGCTCTGCTACTTTTACAGCTTCTGCAATAGCATGCTGATCCTGCTGATTAAAATACCGTTTTGTTGCAGGCATGAAAAAGAAATGCTTTAACCATCGTTTAAGACTCGGTGTCGCTATTTCATTTAATTTAGGTTGCGTGACAATTTTTGTCGTTTCCGTATTTTTTACCATGAGCCTGATGCTCCTCCCCCGCCAAAACCACCGCCACCACCGCGATATCCTCCACCACCAAAACCACCGCCCGAGCCGCCCCCTCTACCACCACTGCCCGATAAAACAGCTTGAAATAATACTTGTGCAATTGTTGTAATAAGTAGAAAGAAAATACCTCCGCCAATTAATAAACTTGTGAGTAATCCTGCACCGTTTACTAGCCCTGCAACAGTTCCTGCAACAGCTGCGGTAGATGCACTTAAACGCTTACCAACCACAAATGACCCAATAATTCCTGCAATTAAAATAAATAATGCTGTATTAAACGTTTTCTCTTTTGCTTGTTGTTCATGTAAAGCTTGTGCTTGGCGTTCTTTAAGCTCCAAAGCTGCTTGAGTAGCAATTTCAGGATCCATATTTAAAATATTTTCTATTTCAGCTAGGCCCGCATCAATACCTTGTGCAAACTGATTTTGCTTAAAATATGGCGTAATATTATTTCGAATAATTCGACTTGCAACAATATCGGGTAAAACCCCTTCTAAGCCATAGCCTGTCGCAATTTGAATACGTCGATCATTAATTGCTATTGCCATTAATAATCCATTATCTTGCTTTTCAGAGCCAAGTTTCCATTGCTCTGCAACACGCATTGTGAAATCAAAAATATCTTCCTGACCTGTTGTTGGAACAATCACAACACCTATTTGTGCTTTGGCTTGTTCATTTAACTTTAAAATGCGTACGCTTATTTGTTGTTTTTCACTTGCAGATAAAATATTGGCTTGATCAATAACAGGTTCATTTAACGTTGGTAGTGTTCGAATAGTTTCGCCATCTGCTAAATCATTTTCAACTTGCAGTGGCTGAACATTTTCTTGCTCAACGTTCTGTGAATTTGATGTTTTTTGCTGATTCTGAATAATTTTTCCTGCAACAATAACATCTGTACTTTCATCCGTTGCAGTTGCTGTTTCACTCCAAGCAGAAAAACTAAAAAGCATCATGCAACTTAAAACCATAAGCTGCATGAACTTTGCTATTGGAAAACTTTTTTCAGAATCAATCATTCGCACCATTCCTACCGTGTTTTGAGCAATTTAATTATTCAAATGACACTTTTGGTGCTGTTTGTGCACTTTGATCTGCTTTGAAGTTTTCTTTGGTTTTCATACCAATGACTTTCGCTGTCATTACTTGCGGGAATTGGCGTGAATACGAGTTAAAGTCTTGCACGCTTGTAATATAACGATTACGCGCCACAGCAATACGGTTTTCCGTTCCCTCTAACTGAACTTGAAGCTCTCTAAACTGTTCATTTGCTTTTAAGTCTGGGTAGTTTTCTGAAACCGCAATTAAGCGTGACAAGGCACTGGTCATTTGTGCTTGTGCTTGTTGATATTTTTCAAATAATGCAGGATCTTCTAAAACCTCTTTATCTACTTTTAAGCCAGCAACATTGGCACGTGCTTGAGTCACTTCAGTTAATACTTGCTCTTCGTGTTTTGCATAACCTTTCACAACATTCACAAGATTAGGCACTAAATCTGCACGGCGTTGATATTGGTTTTGCACTTCTGACCATGTTGCAGCAACAGACTCATCTTTTACTTGTAGTGTGTTATAGCCACAACCCGTTAGCATTAATGTACTTGCCAATGCAGCTGCTAAAACACTTTTCTTCATATAATTCATTTCTATAAACCTCAATGACTTCGTTATATTTATGATATTCATTCGATTCTAACTCGATTCTTTATCTTTATTGTGTATTTTCTTTACTTAAAATTAAATATAAATTTCAAACAAACTTTATAAATAAAAAACCCGCCGAAGCGAGTTTTTATCATACAAAGATAAGATATTTAAGTACTTAACAGATTACACATCTAAATAATCAAGAATACCTTCTGCTGCTTGGCGACCTTCATGAATTGCTGTTACAACCAAATCCGAACCACGTACCATATCTCCGCCCGCAAAAATTTTCGGGTTAGATGTTTGGAATTTATATGCTTGCTTTTCAGCAGCTATTACACGACCTGAACCATCTAGATTGATATTTACACCACCAAACCACTCTGCAGGGCTTGTACGGAAACCAAATGCAAGAAGCACAGCATCGGCAGGTAGAATTTCTTCAGAACCCGGAATTGGCTCAGGACTACGACGACCACGACTATCAGGCTCACCCAATTGTGTAGTCACGACTTTAACGCCTGTTACTTTGCCATTTTCTCCTACAATTTCAATAGGCTGACGGTTAAAGGCAAAGTTCACGCCTTCTTCTCGTGCATTTTTAACTTCACGGCGTGAACCCGGCATGTTTTCCTCATCACGACGGTATGCACAAGTTACAGATTCCGCACCTTGACGAATTGAAGTACGGTTACAGTCCATCGCAGTATCACCACCGCCAAGAACAATAACCTTTTTGCCTTCAACTGAAATGTATTCTGATGGATCTTTTTCCCAACCTTGCGTACGGTTTACATTCGCAATTAAGAAATCTAAGGCATCAACAACACCATCTAAGTCTTCACCTGCAAAACCACCTTTCATGTAGGTATATGTACCCATACCCATGAACACAGCATCGTAATCTGCAAGTAATTGATCAATCGTGATATCTGTACCAATTTCAACATTTAAACGGAATTCAACACCCATGCCTGTGAAAATTTCACGACGGCGTTTCATTACATCTTTTTCCATTTTAAATTCAGGAATACCGAATGTTAAAAGACCACCAATTTCAGGGCGCTTGTCAAACACAACAGGTCGAACACCATTACGTACTAAAATATCTGCACAACCTAAACCTGCTGGTCCTGCACCAATAATCGCAACTTTTTTATCTGTCCATTTCACATGAGACATGTCTGGACGCCAGCCCAGTGCAAAGGCTGTATCATTAATATATTTTTCAGCATTACCAATAGTGACCGCACCAAAACCATCGTTTAGCGTACAAGCACCTTCGCATAAGCGGTCTTGCGGACATACACGACCACATACTTCAGGCAATGTATTAGTTTGATGGCAAAGTTCTGCCGCTTGGAAGATGCGACCTTCTGCTATCAGTTTTAACCAGTTTGGAATGTAGTTATGAACTGGGCATTTCCACTCACAATATGGGTTACCACAACCTAAACAACGATGCGTTTGGTTTGCAGCAACTTCTGCTGTAAATGGTTTATAAATTTCCACAAATTCTGCTTTGCGGATATTTAGATCTTTTTTCTCTGGATCTTGGCGTGCTACATCCAGGAATTGAAAGTCATTATTTAGGCGCTCTGCCATGTCTCTCTCCGTGGGTAGGTGTAGTCAGTTTTTCTGCTACACCTGCCTATCTTTCAGCAAGTAGTGGAATTATTGTGGATCTGCTTGAGTTGTTTTTAACAAAGTCTGCAAGTTTGCAGCTTTTGGTTTCACTAGCCAGAATTTACGGCTATAGAAATCAAACTCATGGCGGATCTTGTACGCCCAAGCACTACCTGTTTCTTTAATATGTTCATCTAAAATGCGCAGTAAGAATGATTGATGTTCTTCCATTGCTTCAGTAGAAATACGATTTAACTCGATCAACTCGTGGTTGTAATGGTCAACAAAGTCATTGTCTAAATCGAGTACATAAGCAAAACCACCTGTCATGCCTGCACCAAAGTTATGACCAACTTTACCTAATACAGTCACAATACCGCCTGTCATGTATTCACAGCAGTGATCGCCTGCACCTTCAATAACAGCAAATGCGCCTGAGTTACGAACTGCGAAACGCTCACCTGCCGTACCCGCTGCAAATAACTTACCACTTGTTGCACCGTATAAACATGTATTACCAATAATGGCTGTTTCTTGGCTTTGGAATGGTGAACCTTTTGGTGGGAAAATCGAAATACGACCACCCGCCATACCTTTACCTACGTAATCATTTGCATCACCTTCTAAGCTAATGTGCAAACCACCCGCGTTCCAAACACCTAAAGATTGACCTGCTGTTCCTGTCAAATTCACTTTAACAGGATGTGCTTCCATACTTAAATTGCCGTAGCGTTTTGCAATTTCACCTGATAGACGCGCACCAATAGAACGGTCACAATTACCAATTGTGAAGTGATATTCACCACCTTTTTCCGCTTCAATTGCAGGCAAGATTTCTGCAACCATTTTCTCAGCAAGCAAACCTTTATCAAATGGTGCATTACCTTCAACTTGGCAATATTGCGCTTTACCTTCAGCAGCAGGATGCGATTGAAGTAAAGGACTTAAATCAAGATGACCATGTTTATCTGTTTCACCTGGTAAAACATCAAGTAAGTCTGTACGACCAATCAAATCTTTTAAGCTTGAAACGCCTAAAGCAGCCAACCATTCACGTGTTTCTTCTGCAATAAATGTAAAGAAGTTAATGAGCATTTCAGGTTCACCAATATAGTGTTCCTGACGTAAATGATCTTGTTGAGTCGCAACACCTGTTGCGCAGTTATTTAGGTGGCAAATACGTAGATATTTACAACCTAAAGCGATCATTGGTGTAGAACCAAAACCAAAGCTTTCCGCACCTAAAATTGCAGCTTTTACAACATCTAAACCTGTTTTCAAACCACCATCAGTTTGTACACGCACTTTGCCACGTAGATCGTTCACACGAAGTGCTTGGTGCGCTTCGGCTAAACCTAATTCCCACGGTGAACCTGCATGATGAATTGAAGAAAGTGGAGAAGCCGCTGTACCACCGTCATAACCTGAAATGGTAATGAAATCGGCATAGGCTTTTGCAACGCCCGCAGCAATCGTACCTACACCCGGCTCAGAAACAAGCTTAACTGACACCATCGCCTGTGGGTTAACTTGCTTCAAGTCGAAAATTAATTGAGATAAATCTTCAATTGAGTAGATGTCATGATGCGGAGGAGGAGAAATAAGCGTTACACCTGGCACAGAGTAGCGTAAACGGGCAATTAATCCGTTCACTTTACCACCCGGCAACTGACCACCTTCACCTGGTTTTGCACCTTGAGCCACTTTAATTTGAAGTACTTCTGCAGATGTTAAATAAGCAGGAGTTACACCAAAACGACCCGATGCAATTTGTTTGATTTTCGAGTTACGAATTGTGCCGTAACGCGCAGGATCTTCACCGCCCTCACCCGAATTTGAACGTCCGCCAATAGTGTTCATAGCAATCGCAATTGCTTCATGTGCTTCAGGAGATAATGCACCTAAAGACATACCAGCAGAGTCAAAACGAGGAAGAATATCTTGTACAGATTCAACTTCATCTAATGCAATTGAGTTGTCTGTTTTAAGTTTGAATAAATCACGAATAGTTGCAATTGGACGCGTATTTACAAGCTCTGCATATTCTTTAAAGTCTGCATAGTTGCCCGAACGAACCGCTTTATGTAAAGCATTAATTACATCTGGGTTAAATGCATGATATTCCTTATCGAATACGAACTTCAGCAAACCACCTTGATCGATTGGTTTACGTGATTTCCATGCCAAATCTGCAAGCTTTTTCAAATCATTTTCAAGGTCTTTGAATGTTGCACCTTTAATACGACTTGGCACACCTGTAAAGCATTTCGCAACCACTTCATCAGATAGACCAACTGCCTCAAACAATTGACCACCACGGTAAGAAGCAACCGTTGAAATACCCATTTTTGAAAGAACTTTGAGTAGGCCTTTTTCAATGCCTTTACGGAAGTTTGCTTGCGCGTGAATTGGATCGCCCAATAGCTCGCCTTTTGCAATTAAGTCGTTAATCACATCATAAGCAAGGTATGGATAAATAGCTGTTGCACCAAAACCTAAAATAACCGCAAATTGATGTGCATCACGTGCCAATGCTGTTTCAACAATAATATTGGCATCTGTACGTAAACCAGAGTTCATTAAGAAGTGATGAATTGCGCCTGTAGCCATCACAGCATTTGCAGGTAAGTAGCCTTCACGAATTTTCTTATCTGAAATAACAAGTAAAGTTTTACCATCACGAATCGCTTGTGCTGCCTCTTCACAAATACGTGAAATTGCTGCTTCTAAACCTTCTGCTTCTGCATAGTTCAAATCGATATCCGCAATTTCATAGCCTTTACGACCACAAGTACGAATTTGATGCATTTTCGAATTTGAAAGCACAGGACTTGAAATAATTAAGCGATCTGCATGTTCTGGGCTTTGCTCAAATACATTTTGCTCACGACCAAAACAAGTTTCCAATGACATGACAATCGATTCACGTAATGGATCGATTGGTGGATTTGTCACTTGCGCAAACTGCTGACGGAAGTAATCGGATACATGACGAACTTGGCGAGACAATACAGCCATTGGCGTATCATCACCCATTGAACCTACTGCTTCTTGACCGCTTTCAGCAATTGGACGTAACAATTGGTCACGCTCTTCAAATGTTACCATGAACATTTTTTGAGATGCTTTTAGGTCATCGCCTTTCAAGCCTTGATCACATAAATATTCTTCTAGTTCTGGGCTTCCCTGAATACGTACTGAATTTTCACGTAACCATTCACGGTAAGGACGCATGCGTTTCAAATGATTACTTACATCATTTGTATCTAGCATTTTTCCTGTGAAAGTATCAATAACCAGAATTTGCCCTGGCCCTACACGACCTTTAGAAATCACATCTTCAGGTTGGTAACCCCAAACACCAATTTCTGATGCAAGCGTGATATAACCATTCTTTGTAATAACCCAACGTGCAGGACGTAAACCATTACGGTCAAGCATACAAATCGCATGACGACCATCTTGAATTACAAGACCTGCTGGACCATCCCATGCTTCCATATGCTTAGAGTTGAATTCATAAAATGCACGTAAATCCGCATCTAAAGTTTCAACGTTTTGCCATGCAGGTGGAACAAGCATACGAAGCGCACGGAATAAATCCATACCACCACCGACTAAAATTTCCAGCATGTTATCCATACTTGAAGAGTCTGAACCGGTACGATTCACAATTGGGTTAAGCTCTGTTAAGCCTGGTAAGAATTCATTTTCAAATTTAGGTGTACGCGCCACAGCCCAGTTACGGTTTGCAGTAATTGTATTGATTTCACCATTGTGCGCTAAATAGCGGAATGGCTGTGCCAATGGCCAACGTGGTAATGTATTTGTAGAGAAACGCTGATGGAATACTACAATATGTGATGCTAAACGCTCATCGGCTAAGTCTGTATAGAAGTCTGCAATATATGCAGGCATCATCAAACCTTTATATGTGATAACTGTTGAACATAAAGTTGTTACATAAAAGTACGGATCGTTTGTTAATTGTTGTTCTGCACGACGACGCGCCATAAACAATTTACGGTTAAATTCAACTTCTGTTACGCCCATTGGGCAATTCACAATAATTTGTTCAAATGCAGGCAATGACTGCATTGCAATAGAACCTAAAGCATCATTATTGGTTGGAACAACACGCCAACCTAGAACTTTGCAGCCTTCTGCTTCAATTTCTTTAGTTAAGATTTTTTTAGAATGTGCAGCTAAAGCAGGATCTAAATTTAGGAATACAGTTCCCGCAGCAAAAATTTCACTTAATGTGACATCACTAATTTTTTTTGCTTCTTCGCGGAAAAATGCTTTAGGCATAGCCAAAAGAAGACCACAACCATCCCCAGTTTTGCCATCTGCGGCAATACCACCACGGTGGGTCATACAACTTAAACTATGAATTGCAGTCTTGACTAAATCATGGCTTGCATCACCCTTCATATGGGCAATTAAACCGAAACCACAGTTATCTTTAAACTCATCCGGTTGGTATAAACCTTGAGCGGGAGCTACAGTATTAGGCGATGGCATGTGCATAGCGTACCCTTCTTTTCAGCATACTCTTTCGAGTATTAAATAAATCTAATTTCTTTACGATTAGTCTGACTTACCCACATTATGAATATTCACAAAATTTGTTCTAATTACATTTGCGCTATGTATTGAGTTATAACGCATCGTAAGGCGATGAAGAACAAATCTATGCTTTTATACACTTAAATTAAGTAAGCAAATTTGACAAGACCGCACAATAATTGAATATTTTTGCGCCAAAACAGTGACGTTTGTTTTATTCATGCACCAATAAAAGCAAAAAGAATGCCAACTTTTTATTGAGTATTTAGAACTTTTATTTTTAAAGGGTATTTATAAAGTGCAGAAGCTAAATTGGTTTCTTTATATAATTTATGCACTATTGATGTGCATTATTTAAACTTAAATAAAAATGGTTGCGCTATTTTAGAACAACCTTTTGACCCATTTTCACTCATTTTTCTAATTATTCTGAAGTCGCTGTTGGTGCAACAGGCACTTCGCTATGTGTTTTTTTAATATCGACTACATTTCCACTTTCATCACGACGAGTAACCGTTGTAGATGTTGCAACATTTTCAGGAACTTGAGCTTCACTTACAGCATTCTTTTTCACAGGTGGAGCAATAACTTTTGGAATAGCTGCTGGTAATAATCTAACTTCGTGTAATTTACCTGTAATACCTAAATCATCTGAACCTAAGTCATTAACCAAACCTTCATAATCGGAAAATGGATGAATATTTGGCTTTAATGTTGTAGGTAATTTAATAGGTAACTTTGCTAAAGCAGATTTAGCAGTATTTGAATTGCTATAATTACCATATAAAACGACATATTGTTCTTGTTGGTTTTCGCCGCTTAAACGAATATAAACAAGTTGTGAGCGATCTTTTTGTTTTTGAATAAAACCTTTAACCACACTTTCTTCTTTTGCTCGAAATAATTCTATAGTTAAATTTTTAGCTTGATCTGTAATAAATTTTGTTCCACGAAACTCTGCATCATGATTACCCGATGCCGTTAATCTCGTTGTATTTTCTAAAGGTTTTACTTCATCAAGAAGCGCACCCAAATGCGTAGTTGCTGCAACTTTTTCAGGCTGTATTTGAATTTCAACTTCTGTTTCAGGCTCTTTTACAAGCTCAATAACATCTTCTTGTTTATCTGAAACTGCCCAAAATACTAAAGCAAAAAATAGGCACAACACACCGCACATAAGCCAAACCGAACTTTGAATACGTTCCCAATATGCACGGAGTGTTGCCATAAAAAATACCTTATACGATGTCTTGATTCGCTAAAATTGCTTGTTTCATCAACTCTACATCAAACTCTTTTGTAATAACTGCTTGACCTAATTGTTTCATCAAGACAAGACGCAATTGTCCGTTAAGGACTTTTTTGTCGTGCGACATAAAACCAAGAAAATCATCTAATGGAATTTTAGGGCAAATAATCGGTAATTGCGCACGAGAAATGATATTTTTTGTACGCTCTAAATCAGCTTCGCTTATCCATCCCATTCTATGAGATAAATCAGCAGCCATCACCATACCTGTTGCTACAGCTTCACCATGCAACCATTCGCCATAACCCAAATACGATTCAATTGCATGACCAAAAGTATGTCCAAGATTTAATAAGGCACGTTCACCTTGCTCTTTTTCATCATTGGCAACAATACATGCTTTGTGAGCACAAGATTTATATACCGCTTCTGCAAGTAAGTTTTCATCGCCTGCAACAAGACCATCCATATGCTCTTCGAGCCAAGCTAAGAATTCAATATCTCCCAAAAGAGCATATTTAATGACCTCAGCCAAACCTGCTGACAATTCACGCGGAGGCAATGTTTTTAATTGAGACATATCTGCAAGCACAACTTGAGGTTGCTGAAATGCACCAATCATGTTCTTACCTAAGGGATGATTAATCCCTGTTTTTCCACCAACACTAGAATCGACTTGTGAAAGCAATGTAGTTGGAACTTGGACAAAATAAACGCCTCGCTGAAAACTTGCAGATGCAAATCCAGCCATATCGCCAATTACACCACCACCTAAAGCAAGTACAGTACAGTCTCGGTTGAAACCTACTTTCAATAAAGCATCAAAAATAAGTGTTAAATGCTCTATATTTTTGTATTTTTCACCATCAGGCAAAATACATGTTTCAACTATTTTTCCTAATGCTTCAACTGCACGTACATAACGGTCTAAATACAAAGGTGCAACTGTTGTATTGGTCACAATCATCACCTGACGCCCTTTAATATAAGGCTCAAGTAATTCTTGTGGATTTAAATCACTACCAATAAAAATAGGATAACGGCGATCGCCGAGTTCAACATGTAAAGTTTGCATGAAATAGACCGCTTAACAGCTTAAGGTAATTCGTTAGATACAACTAAATCTAAGATACTATGCGCTAAATCTCGCGCCGCACCCTGATTTGTTTCAATAATGTAATGAGCAACATCTCTATACAAAGGATCACGAATTGCAAGTAAATCTCGTAACTTGCGTTCAGGATTTTCTACTTGCAATAAAGGACGATTTTTATCGCGATATGTACGTTGAAGTTGAATTTCGACAGGCGTATATAGATAAACAACGATTCCTCGTTGCTTTAAAAATTCACGATTAGGGGCTTGAGTAACAGCTCCACCACCTGTTGCAAGCACAAGGTTAGTTCGGTTTGTTAACTCATCGATTACACTTGTTTCTCGACTTCTAAATCCCATTTCACCTTCTTTTTCAAAGATCCAAGGAATTGTTGCTCCTGTTTTACGTTCAATTTCATGATCACTATCTAGAAATTCACGCCCTAACAATTCTGCAAGATGTCGCCCAACAGTTGTTTTTCCAGCCCCCATAGGCCCTACCAAATAAATATTTGGTAGGGACTCAAACTCTTTGCTTAGCAAGGAGTCACCTTTTAATTTTGTTTAAATTGAAAATATATTAATGATTTCTTGAAACACTGTCATTAACAATTCGTGGTGTAACAAAAATCAATAGCTCAGATTGAAGATTTGTTTTCACATTATTCTTAAATAAGTTCCCTACAACAGGCAAATCACCTAAGAATGGTACTTTTTTGTATGTGTTACTTTTTGCATCATCAAAAATACCACCAAGTACAACTGTTTCACCATCACCCACTAAAACATTGGTTTCTAGCTCATTGGTCTTAATAGCATAACCAGCAAGTGTTAGCTCACCTAAAGTATCTTTTTCAATTTTCAAAGCCATTTGAACTTTGCCATCTGGTGTAATACTTGGAGTTACTTCTAGCTTTAAGTTAGCATCAACAAAGGTTGTAGTTACACCAGATTCAGCACTCCATGTTTGATATGGGATCTGATCACCACGAAGGATATATGCTTTTTGCTTATCCCCTGTTAAAACTTTTGGCGCAGAAAGTACTTCACCATGTCCATCCGATTGCATTGCCAATAACTCAATATCAAGCATGTAATCTGATATTTTCAACAATCCAAAATTAAATGTACCTGCGGTAGCTATCCCCTCAGATAAATTTACACCCAAGTCATATGATGGGGTAAAGTCACCACCCCAAGTTGGAGAGGACTCTTGAGTAAGTCCCCATTTAATACCCAACTCACGAGAAAAACTTGTATCAGCCGTGACAATTCTTGCTTCAACCATCACTTGTTTAACAGCAACATCAAGTAAGCCAATCATTTTACGCACTTTATCAATATTAACTGCTGTATCATTCACAATTAATGTATTGGTTCTCGTATCTGCAACAACACTACCACGGTTACTTAGAAGACTCTCTAATGCTAAAGAATTATCTCCTGATGTTCCATTTGACTCAGCACCTTTACCATCTCTAGTGTCTTTCAACAATTTTAAAAGATCT
The DNA here is from genome assembly GCF_034187745.1 of Acinetobacter faecalis. Taxonomy (NCBI): domain Bacteria; kingdom Pseudomonadati; phylum Pseudomonadota; class Gammaproteobacteria; order Moraxellales; family Moraxellaceae; genus Acinetobacter; species Acinetobacter faecalis. The sequence continues at coordinate 152,009 of NZ_JAXHPF010000002.1, forward strand.
TCTGCTTTAGCGTAATGGAGTGCAATATATTCTGTTTGAATTGGAGCAAGTTTAATACTCTGTGCAATTGCTTTTGCTTGGGTATCTTCAAACTTAATGATTTCTTCAGCAGGAGCAATCCATATTACATTCCCTGTACGGCGTTTATCTAAATTTTTCGCTTTTAAAATAATATCTAATGCTTGATCCCATGGAACATCTTTTAAACGCAATGAAATATTTCCACCTACGTTATCAGCTGCAACCATATTAATATTTGTAAAATCTGCCAATAGTTGCAGTACACGACGTACTTCAATATCTTGGAAATCTAATGAAAGTTTTTGACCTGTATAACTTGTTGGAGAAGGTGGCTTTAAGGCATTTTTTTCAGCTGGACGTTTCAAGCTAATCGTTAACTTGTTTTCAGCTTGATAAGCCATATATTCATAGCCACCTGTTGCCTGAATGGTAATTACACCATTTGCGCCATCGTTATGTGAATCAATCGTTGATACAGGTGTCGCAAAGTCATTTACATTTAAACGACGTGCTAGATGCGCTGGAATTTTATTCCCAATGGTGCGTACAATAATTTTGCTACCACTTTGTTGCACATCGACAGGTGTATCTTTTCCTAGCAAATCAATAACAATTTGACCTTCGCCATCCACACCACGTTGAAAACCAATATTTGAAACGCCCTTAGCAAACTGTTGTTGCACAGGCGTATTCTTAGCTTTAACAGTCGTTTCTGCTGAATTAATTTTGAGGATAAAGGTATTACCCTCAACACGTGTGGTAAATGCACCTGAGTTTGCTAAATTAACTGTTAAGCGTGAGCGCTGATCATCAGAGCTTACATCAACAGAATTTGCTTCTTTAGTCGCAACAGGAACAACTTTTTGTTGTAATTTTTGCTGTGCTTTTTCAAAATCCAAAATTAAACGAGATGGCTGCTCAAGTTGATAAGCCGCTGGTTGTGGTGGAATGCCATTAAACATCACACGAATTTCAGTTCCTTGACCAGGAACTTCCATAGGGACAATATTTGTAATACTCAATTGAGCATTTGCCGTTTGTACTACTGCAAATGCAATTGCACCCATAGAAAATTGACGGAACAAACTGTTCATTGTATTACCATCCCCAAATATAAAATCTCTTGTACTATTATTCATTTTTATTCCTTCAACTTATGGCGCAAGCCCAATTAAAATTAGACTTCTTGGACGTTCAACATATCCATCTCTGCCGTCTGGAATAATTTCAATTAAATCAATTTGTGTTGGTGTGATTTTCACAATACGCCCATAGCTTGTTCCCATGTAGCTACCAACTTGAACACGTTCAACATCGCCATCAGGTGTTTGAATTAAAGCAAGAATTTGCCCTGCACTATTTTTAAAACTACCTTTCATACTCAAAGATTCAAGTGTGTAGCTTTCTAATGGTTGTAATGGGCGTGATAAATTCGGATATACACGCTTACCTGCCATAAGTTTTAGTTCAGCAGCAAGTGAGCTTTGTATAAATGGACTACGCTGCTGAAGCGCTGAATAATTAAAAACAGGCGCAGGATCAAAACTAGGTGTTGGTTCAATAGGTAATGGAGCTTGACTACGAATTTCAGCCATTTGCAAATTAACTGCATCTATACGAGAGTCGCAGCCTACAATTGTTGCTGTTGCAAAACAAAGCAGTGTTAATGTTTTAATATTCATTATTCTGCTCCTTCTACATTACCCACATAACGATAAGTTTTAGCTTTTACGTTATATGTAATTTGCGGAATATCCGTCTTCTTTTCGGTATTTTGCCCAGCAGTCAAAGTGAAGTCATGCAAGGTAACAATACGTGGCAATGCAGCAATACCACTCATAAATGCACCAAAAGAATGATAATCACCTACAGCCTCCATCGAAATGGGTTGCTCAATGAAAAACTCTTGTTTCACTTCAGCTTCAAGACGAATATTTTTAAATTTAAGTCCTGAATTTACCCCAGTCACGTTAATATCTTCAACTAAACCTGGAATTTCTGTTTCTTTTGGAAGTTGCTCTAATTGCTGATTAAAATTGGCTTCCATTTCTTGCAATTGGCGCTGATATGCTTGTAAGTTTCTAAGCGTTGAATCTTTTGCTCGAAACTCATTCAACAAGTTTTGTTCTTGCGCATTTGCATTAGAAATATCATCCATCTTAGGTTTTAACAACAGCATATAACCCAAGAACATAATACCGACTAAAATAAATATCCAAACAGTTAACTTAACAGAGAATGGCCAACCACCGTAATTGTTGGCATCTAGCGTATTCCATTGCTGAAAAAACTTCTCTACATTAAACTTTTTCTTTTTCGCAACAGGTGCTTCCTCAACGATATCATCAAAGTCATTTGTACTCATTGCACGACCTCCGATGCTGAAACTTCAACCACTTGTTCTTCTGTAATCACAGCTGACTGCGATGCTGCAACAGCTTCAATTGATGGTTCATCTAAATCTGCCGTTACCACAAAAGTGCCATAGCCAGCCTCTGGACGTGGAACTAGAGATGTTTGACCTTGAGGCTGTTCAGCACCTGCAAGGAATGAGTTCATAAATGCATTTCGATACCATGAAGACGATTCTAAATTGCGCAAAAACTCTGCAACTGCATTCGGGCTTTCAGCTCGTCCCTCAAAAGTAAATTTATTACCTGTACGTGTAAAACGAGTAATGTAAATATTTTCAGGCGTAACTCGCGCTAACTCATCAATTAAACGAACAGCAATTGGTCTTTGGCTTTGTAAGCCTTGAATCAACTTCATACGCTCGATGATCTGATTACGCTTTTCTTGTAAACCATCTAAAGATTTTAATTGTTGGTCTAAATTCTGATTGGTACTCAAAATAAGCTGATTTGCTTGTTCTTGATCATTTAGTTTTTGATCATAAAAAAACCATATCAATCCAACAAGTAAAACACCCAATAAAGCAACACCTGCACTTGCAGCAATAAACTGTTTCTTTCTCTTTTCTCTTAGCTCTTCGCGCCAAGGGAGTAAATTAATCTTTGCCATTAATCAAAACTCCTCAATGCTAATCCGCATGCGACTAATAAAGACGGCGCATCACTTTCAATTTTTTTAATATCAATTTGAGGAGAGAAACCCATTTGTAAAAATGGATTTGCTGTTGTCACACGGTAACCAAGTTTTTGTTGTAAAACCTTAGCAAGACCTGGAATATTTGCATTTCCACCCGCCAACAAAATATGATCAATCTCATTGAATTGAGAAGATGAAAAGAAAAATTGTAATGAGCGAGCAGCCTGTTGAATAACAGCATCTAAAAATGGCTCTAAAACTTCTGCATCATAATCATCAGGTAAAGTGCGCATCTTTTTCGCTCGCCCTGCCTCTTCATAAGACAAGCCATAACGATTTTGAATTTCTTGTGTTAATTGCTTACCACCGAATACCTGCTCGCGGTTATAAATAATTTTATTGTCTTGAAGCACAGATAGGGTCGTCATAGTATGACCAATATCTAAAATACCAATTGTATTTGCACCCATTGGTAAAGTATCAGCAAAAACTTTAAAGGCATTTTCTATAGCAAAGTTTTCAACATCTGCAATTTTAGGTGTTAAACCACCGAGTTCGATTGCTTCACAGCGCATTTCAACATTTTCAACGCGTGTTGCTACAAGCAATACATTGACACGATTCGATCCAGATAAGCGATCTGGCAAAACTTCGAAGTCTAAACTTACTTCATCTAATGGGAATGGAATATATTGCTCTGCATCCATACGAATTTGAACTTCACGCTCATCACTCGTCATATCAGCATCCATTTCAATCACTTTGGTGATTACCATAGACGTAGGAATTGCTAGAGCAGCATTATCTGTACGAATATTAGAAAGGCTTAGTGCTTTTTCAATCGCATCGCCAACCGCTTCAGGGTTGAGAATGTTTTTTTCAACAACACTTCCCTCTGGCAATGGTACTAAGGCGTAATTTTCCACCCAATACCGACCATTTTTCACAGAAAGCTCCAACAACTTAACAGAAGTAGAACTAATATCTACACCTATTAACCCCTTACTCTGTTTACTATATAGACTGCGCACTATAGTGAATTCCTATTATTTTTCTTTCCCCAAAAAAAATAACTTACTAATTGATGATGGTCTATTATTATTAACGTATACAATAACTCATCTAACAATCGACATCCGTAGAGGATATACTGACTACCAATTAGTTTGCCATTAGCCCATATTAAAACTCACTTATTATGAAAAAGCTATCTTGTTCGGGTCGTGTTCATCCATTTTTTTTGTTAATTACAATTATTTTAGCCGTAATTCCTATGGGATTTTATGGTATGTATCTCTTTATTGCACCCTCACTTCCAGAAATGTCTAGCTTACAAAAAGCACCTTTGCTTAAGCCATTACAGATTTATAGCGCAGATAATGAATTAATTGCAGAATATGGTGGCAAACTTTCTATTCCTATGGAATATGATCAAATTCCTAAAAAATTTACATATGCTTTTCTTGCAGCAGAAGACTCATCTTTCTTCGAACATAGTGGTATTAGCTTCAAAGGCTTAGGCCGAGCTGTTAGTGAAGCAGTAACAGGATCAAATGTACAAACTGGTGGCTCTACAATCACCATGCAAGTAGCAAAAAACTATTATTTAAGCCCTGAAAGAACAATAAAAAGAAAACTAACTGAGGTTTTTTTAGCACGAAAAATTGAACAAAACCTGACTAAAGAAGAAATTTTAACACTATATGTAAATAAAATTTTTCTAGGTAAAAATGCTTATGGTATTGCTGCTGCAGCTAAAATTTATTACAACAAAAATCTAAATGAGCTCACAATTGCCCAAATGGCAATGATTGCAGGCTTACCAAAAGCGCCATCAAAGTATAATCCTGTCGCAAATCCAGAAAGAGCCTTAGAACGTCGCAACTGGATTTTGGGTCGAATGCTACAACTGGGTTATATCAATCAACAAGAATACCAAGCATCTATAGCAGAACCAATTAATTTAAATATGCCAGATCGCGGGGTAAGCAATCGATTTCCCTATGTCGGTGAAATGATTCGCTCAGAGTTAGTTGAAAAGTTTGGTGAACAAGCAATTGATTCTGGTTACAAAATTTACTCAACAATTGACAGCAAACGCCAAGCTTACGCTGAAAAATCCGTACAAGATGGTTTAGAAGCTTACGACCGTCGCCATGGTTGGCGTGGCGCTGAGGCACATGACAAGCCATTAAAGAATTTCTCAATATTTGCCAATACCTACCCATCTAAAGTTATTGCAGTTCACAACTCAAGCTTTGATGCACTTATGCAAGATGGCAGTACCGTGACTGTGAATTGGTCAGGTATGTCTTGGGCACATCATTATCGTAGTGCAAATAGTGTTGGTGCAGCCCCAAGCAAGGCTTCTCAAATTGTTAAAATAAATGATATTGTTCGACTTCGACCAAACGAAAATAAAACAGCTTGGTCTCTTGTACAAATTCCTCGCGTACAAGGACAACTTATTGCACTTAATCCAAACAATGGTGCAATTGAAGCCGTTGTGGGTGGTTATAATTTTTATCATTCATCATTCAACCGTGCTATTCAAGGTTGGCGCCAACCAGGTTCAACTATTAAGCCATTTATTTATGCCTTAGCATTAGAAAAAGGCATGACACCTTACACCATGGTTGATGACTCCCCTATCACCATTGGTAAATGGTCACCAAGAAACTCGGATGGTCGTTACTTAGGGGCAATTCCTTTACGTCGCGCATTATATTTATCTCGTAATACCGTTTCGGTAAGACTACTTCAGCAAGTTGGAATTAGCCGTGCGCGCCAATTACTTATGGATTTTGGTCTGCAAGAAGATCACATTCCTAGCAACTACACAATTGCTTTAGGTACACCACAAGTATTGCCTGTTCAAATGGCAACAGGTTATGCCACATTTGCAAATGGTGGCTATCGTATCCAACCGCATTTCATCAACAGAATTGAAGATGCTTACGGTAAAGTGATTTATCAAGCCAATCCAGAATATGCATGCATTCCGTGTATCAATGAAGATGAAACACAAGTTCAAGATTCAGCCGATGCAGTAACACCGGACGATGAAATTATTGCTGATATTAAAAACTCACCTACAAAAGTAGAGAAAAAAAGTGCTGATCAATATAGACAAGCTCAGCGTATTTTAAAATCTAGCTCTGCATATGACATGGCAAATATTCTGCAAGATGTAATTGTTCACGGTACAGGTCGTGCCGCTTTAAGTATTGGTCGTAATGACTTGGGTGGTAAAACAGGTACAACCAATGATGCTAAAGATGCATGGTTTGCGGGTTTTAATGGTAAATTAGTAACAATTACATGGGTTGGTTTCGACCAACCAACAACATTAGGTCGTCGTGAATACGGTGGGGTTGCAGCTCTGCCTATTTGGACAAACTTCATGGCCAAAGCCTTAGAAGGCACACCTGAGTCTTGGGTTCGTTTAGATAATAAAAATGCAACTACCGTACATGAAAAACTAGACAAACCAACCAAGCCTATAGATCGTTCAACGCCTCCATTAGCACAATCTGCTCATAACCCTACTGCTACGTCACCATCAACGACAGACAGTGACTTCTCAGACTTGCCAGATACCGTGCTTACACCTGCTCAAAAAGCACCACCGCCTATGCAAAATAAGCCTGAAGCTAAACCATCAAATCAGAAAAAAGATGCTTTGGAAGATTTAATTGACCAAGTTCAATAAGCTTCAATTAAAAAAAGCCCTCGATTGAGGGCTTTTTTATAATTTAAAGTTACTTCTTTTTAAATACATATATTTGGAATTGAGCTTTAAGTTCTAATTGCTCTAATTGTTCCAATGCCTGACGACGTTCAGGTTTCGCTTTATACGCATACGGTGTCATCGCAATAAGATTTTTTAAATCTTGTTGAGCAAGAAAAAAAGGCGCATCAACTACTGTTTCTTCAACAAGCTCAAAACTATCCGCCAATTGTTCTACAAACTTATGCGATTCATGTGGTTTAACTTCTTCAAAAAGCGCCTCACGCATTGCATATAAATGCTCTGTTGCAGGTGTTACCACCATTAAATATGCATTCGGTTTAAGAACACGCAAAATTTCTTCTTTTGGAATAGGACTAAATAAACTTGTACATAAATCGATAGATTCATCGAGTACAGGTAAAGTTGCGCCTGTTCCTACAATCCATGCGACATCTTTATTAAGCTTTGCTGCAACTTGCACTGCATTTTTCGCAATATCTACGCCTACACATTGCATCACTTCAGCTTGCATTGCGTTGGTGTAATAACCTTCACCACAACCAATATCAAGAAGATTCTCTGTACGTAATTCTTGAATTTTTTTAACTACAGCCTGCTGCAATGGTGAGTAAAAACCTGCACTTAAAAATGCACGACGCGCTTGTACAGACTCAGGTGTGTCACCCGGATTTTTACTATGTTTATGTTGTACAACATGTAAATTCACATAGCCTTGTTTGGCTATATCATAACTATGATTACTCTCACAGCGCCAAGTTCTGTCAGTAAGCTTCAGCGCCTTTCGACATACAGGACACATTAGTAGATTCATCATTTTCTCCAAAAATTTCACAATAAAAAAGCCGGCAATTGCCGACTTTTTCTATGCAATTTGCTTAACGCAATTTTAAGGTCATTAAGCCCAAAACTACTAGCATAATTGTAATAATCCAGAAGCGAATAACAACTTGTGTTTCACGCCATCCTTTTTTCTCATAATGGTGATGCAATGGTGCCATAAGAAATACGCGTTTATTCCGCATTCTTAATGAGCCAATTTGCAAGAATACTGAAATTGCTTCTACCAAGAACACACCCGCCATAATAGCAAATACAATTTCTTGACGAACCATCACAGCAATTGTACCCAGCATTGCACCTAAAGATAACGCGCCTACATCACCCATAAAGACTTGTGCAGGATGCGCGTTAAACCACAAGAATGCTAAGCCTGCACCGATCATTGCGGCACAAATAACAACAAGTTCAGATGTGTATTTCACATATGGAATATGAAGATAATTGGCAAAACGAACATCACCAGATAGATATGCAAACACACCTAAACCAGCCGCAACCAAAACAATTGGCATGATCGCAAGACCATCTAAACCATCTGTTAAGTTCACCGCATTTGATGCACCGTTAATGACAAAATACGTGAAAACAATAAAACCAATACCCAATGGAATCATTGAAAGCGGAATACTAATTTCTTTAAAGAAAGGAATTAAAATATCCAACATATCTGCCGAAACATTCGGATCAGGCTGTTGTTTTGCAATCACATACAATGCAATACCCGCACCAATTGAACCCACAGAAGTCCAAAAGAATTTCTTTTTTGCAGGTAGACCAGCATTGTCTTTATAACGGATTTTGATCCAGTCATCTGCCCAGCCTACAGCACCAAAAATCACCATTACAGCCAGTACAATCCACACATATGGGTTAGATAAATCTGCCCAAAGCAATGTAGAAATACCAATTGAAAGCAAAATAAGGACGCCACCCATAGTTGGTGTACCCATTTTTTTTGCATGGTTTTCAGGAGCAAATGAACTTACTGCTTGACCATATTTCAAAGCTTGAAGCTTACGAATCATGATTGGACCAAGTACTAATCCAATAGTAAGTGCCGTTAATACACTAAGTAACGATCGCAGAGTTAAGTAACGTACAACTTGGAAAGAGCTATGGTAGCCCGCAAGCTGTTCAAATAGCCATAACAGCATTAGAGTTTCTCCATCAAGTCAGCCATCAACGTTTCCATGTGGGTATAACGAGAGCCCTTAAACAGGAAACTCATGGACTGAGGCTGATGTGTTTCGACTAAACCAATTAAAAATGACAATGCTTGCGCTTGAGTCAAGAATGCCTGAAATTTTTTACCATATTGTGTACTACGCGCGCCTTCTTGTGAAGCAGGAGCAAATTCACCCACTGCCACAACAAAGTGAATACCTGCTGTAGAGACTAAATCTCGTCCTAGCATGTAGTGTTGCTGAGCGGCTGTTGCCCCTAACTCACCAATATCCCCAATGACCATCACTTTAATACCATCTTGTTTTGCGAGAACTTCAGCAGCTGCACGCATAGAAGATGGATTTGCATTGTAAGTATCATCAATGAATAAATGCTGTTTATGTTGAATGAAATTTAAACGACCTTTTGCCCCAGTCGCTTGCTCCAATCCAATCACTATATCTTCTAAAGTAACCCCAATAGACAATGCAAAGGCTGTAGCAGCCGTTGCATTTTGCACATTATGCTCGCCTGCAAATGGCAAATGAATTGTTCTATTGCCTTGAGGTGTATTTAAAGTAAAAGTGGATGATTGCGCTTTTAGTTGGATATCTGTTGCAAAAACATCACCGCCCAAACCAAAACTTAATGTATTTTTTGTTTGTACTGCTTTACGAATTTCGTCTGCAAAATCATCTGCCGCAGGAACAATAGATGTTCCGTCTTGAGCGATGTGCGCATAAATTTCAGACTTGGCACGACAAATACCATCACGCCCGCCAAATTCACCTAAATGCGCAGTACCAATATTAATAATACCTGCAACATGCGGTTGAACTAAATTCGATGTGTAATCAATTTCACCTTGATGGCTTGCACCCAATTCCATCACTGCATATTGATGTTCCGCACGAAGCTCCAACAACATCATTGGAACGCCTAAATCATTATTTAAGTTTCCGCGCGTAATTAAGGTAGGTGCTATACGAGATAAAATACTACCCAACATTTCTTTTGTTGTGGTTTTACCACTACTACCAGTTAAAGCAATCACTTTTAATTGCGAATTTTGAGCACGACGAAAAGCCCCTAAGTGACCAAGTGCTAAACGCGTATCTGTAACTACCAATTGACAAATATCTGCATCTACAGGATGGCTCACAATCGCAACTTCACAGCCCTGTTCTGCAACTTTGGCAACAAAATCGTGCGCATCAAAACGCTCACCTTTTAATGCTAAAAAGGCATCACCTTTTCCAGCATCACGTGAATCTGTGAGTACACGTTTAATATCACCTTGCGGTGCTTTTCCATTATGCCAATGACCTTGAGTCGCTTCTTCTAACTGTTGTGTTGTCCACGGCTCTAAAGGCACAGTACTCGTTGTCGATGTATGCATAATCTTTCCTATTGCGCTGGATATGCTGAATCTGTGTGATGATGTTGTGCATCAATTGCAGATTGAACTTCAACAACATCATCAAACCAATGACGAACACCATCAATTTCTTGATAGTTTTCATGCCCCTTACCTGCAATCACCACAATGTCGCCATCTTTTGCATTTTTTACAGCAAATTTAATGGCTTCACGGCGGTCATGAATTTCATGAACAATATGTTGATCGAACTGAATTCCTGCTTTCATATCTGCAAAAATTTGTTCGGGATTTTCAGTACGAGGGTTGTCTGAGGTAATTAAAGCAACATCTGCATGATCAAGTGCCGCCTGAGTCATGAGTGGACGCTTACCACGATCTCGGTCACCACCACAACCAAACACAGCCCACAATTGAGCTGAAACATGACGTTTAAGCGTTTGTAATACTTGAATTAAAGCATCTGGCGTGTGTGCATAATCCACAACGAATAAACGCTCATTATCACGAATAACTTGCATACGCCCTGGAGCACCTTTTAACTGCGGTGCAACTGCAATTAAATCTGCCAATGCAAAACCGGCTTGTTCAGCCGCAATTAAACTTGCAACTATGTTTTCAACATTAAAATGCCCCAGCAACGGACTGTTTACGTCAAATGTGCCTTGAGCTGTCACAAGTTTAAAGTTTGCACCGCTTAAACTGTATTGGATATCTTGAACTTGATAATCAGCAGATTGCTTTGTGGAATAAGTTAAAATTTTAGGTTGTGCTTTGTTAGATTTGGCAGCATCTAACATTATTGGTGCAAATTCATCATCAATATTAATAGTCGCAACTTTAAGTGATTCAAACTTAAATAAGCGTGACTTTGCCTCTGCATAAGCTTCAAGCGTACCGTGATAATCCAAATGATCACGACTTAAATTACTGTACGCAGCAATTTCAATATCACAGCCGTTTAAACGACCTTGCTCTAAACCATGTGAACTTGCTTCAATTGCAGCAAATTCTGCACCTTGTTGTGCATATTCATGCAATGCTGTTTGCAAATGCAAAGCATCTAATGTGGTATGAGATGAAGCTTCAAGATTTGGCAAAATACCATTTCCCGTTGTGCCCATGACTGCACATTTTTTTCCTTGCAACATCAATAATTCAGCAATTAACCGTGAAATGGTTGTTTTACCATTTGTACCTGTCACCGCAAGAATTTTAGCCAATGAAACGGGCTGAGTTGCGAGTAAATATTGCTTCTGCCATTGCCCCATTAAATGACGAACATTAGGTACAACAACAGCATTTTCTAGGCCTAAATCTGTTTCAGAAATAACAGCAAGCGCACCATTATTTAATGCTTTTTGTGCAAAATCTACGGTTTTTTCAGGCTGTGAAAATGAAGTCAGGGCAATGAATATTTGCCCTGTTGTCACTTTGCGACTATCGAGATTAAAACCCTGAAATTGTTGCGTCATCCATTCAGTGGGTTGGTCTACGCTATATAGTTCTTGAAATGTAATTGACATTCATCACCTGTTTACTGAACTTTGGGAGCATCTAAGGGTTTATCTAATGGTACGTTCATTAAACGTAAAGATTCTTGCATAACACGTGCAAAAACCGGAGCAGCAACCAAGCCACCATAATATTGTCCTTTCGGATTTTCTACGACCACAATCATCGCTAAACGAGGATCGCTCACAGGTGCAACACCCGCAAATAGCGCACGATAATCTGATTGAGAGTAGCCTTTACGATCTGCACGTAACTTATGTGCTGTACCTGTTTTACCTGCCACACGATAGCCTGGAATATCTGCCTGACGTGCTGTACCACCCGGCAAGGTTACAGCTTCCATCATCAATAAAACTTGATCTGCAATTTTAGGATCAATCATTTGCTCACCTTTCGGTAGCTCTTCAAGTTTATATAAGCTTAAAGGCATTTTTTTCCCTTTATTGGCGATCATCGCATAAGCATCAGCCAATTGTAGAACTGTCGCATTCAAACTATAACCATAAGCCATAGTCGCAACTTCAGATACGTTCCATTTATTTTTAGGTAAGATTAAACCCGCACTTTCGCCCGGAAACTTAACAGCAGAGCGTTCACCAAAACCTACACGCTTATAGAAAGTTGGCAACGTTGAATAGGGTAAAGATAGCGCAATTTTTGCAACACCTACGTTCGATGACTTTTGGATAATGCCACCTAAAGTCAACGAGCCATAATCATGCGTATCTCGAATGGTATGATTACCTACACGCATTGTTCCTGGTGCAGTATTAATGACAGAATTCGTTGTAAATTTACCACTTTCTAAAGCCATTGCTACGGTCAAAGGCTTCATGGTAGAACCTGGTTCAAACGAATCGACAGCGCCACGGTTTCGCATCGCATCTTTATTATTTAAGCCATTTTTATCATTCGGGTTATAAGATGGCCAACTTGCCATTGCCAAAATTTCACCCGTTTTTACATCTACCGTAATAGCTGTTGCAGAACGTGCATTATTGGCTACACCCGACGCGGTTAACTCACGATACATAATATATTGCAAACGCGAATCGATACTCAGAGTAATATTTTCGCCCGCTTCAACTTCTTTAATAATTTCAGGGTCTTTTACACGATTACCACGCTTATCACGTATAACTTGTTGCTCACCATCTACACCTGCTAACCGTGTATTTAGTTGCATTTCTAAGCCTTCAATTCCCATACCCTCACTATTGGTTAAACCAATAATTTGTGCATTTGGCTGAGGTTGTGGATAGTAGCGCTTGTAGTTTTTCTCAGTATACACGCCCTGAAATTCACGTTTTAAAATCACGTCTGCTTGTTGCGGTGGTACTTCTTTTTTGAGTACCAAATAACGTGAACGTGAACGCTCATTCATTTTTTTACGTAATTCAGCACGATCCATTCCAACTGCATCAGCTAGCTCATCTAAATTTAAATTGCTATCTGGCAATTGACGCTTAAGCTTTCTGTTTGTTGGATCTTTAATAAGTTCTGCTGAAATATCTTCGTATAATTTTTTCGCTTCAAAATAATCACGCGGATCTATAACCACTTTCATTACAGGCGTACTAATTGCAAGAGGCACACCATGACGGTCGTAAATCACGCCACGCATAGCTTTTATAGATTCTGTTCTTAAAATTTTAGCATTTGCTTTATTTTGCAAAAAATCATGATTTACAATTTGTACGTAAAATGCACGACCAATAAGCGCAATAAAGCAAAGTAGAACCACACCCCACATTAAATAAAAGCGCCACATTTCGACACTTACTGAATTTCGACTGGTAATAGATTGTTGTTTTTTACCTGTTTGTCTTTTTCGTGGATCTACCATTTAAAGCCAGTCCTATTTTTTATTTTCAGTCGAAGTCGGTATAGAAATCACAACAGTTTGTGCTGCAGGCGGAGAATACATACGAAGTTGTGTTACCGCACGTGTTCCAATTTGTGCAGTCGCGCCAAAGGTTTGTTGCTCAATCAACAAACGCCCCCACTCTGCATTCAAATCATCACGTTCACGGTAAAAAGAGCTTAATTCACGGTAATCATGACGATATTGAAATACCTGTAGCACCACCATTATGGCACTACCCATCACTAATAACAGTAAAACTGCATAGGCAATTGTACGTTTTAAGCCTAAGTTTTCACTCTTTTCTTCAACAACTTCAGTTTTCATTATTCGCCTTTTAAAGCTAATTTTTCTGCAACACGTAGCCAAGCACTGCGCGAACGAGGGTTTGCTTTTACCTCTTCTTCACTTGCACGAATACGTGAAATTTTCTTTAATTTACGGGTATCTTCTCGTTCTTGTGGATAACCCCATCCCGTATCTTCCGCTAAAGTCGATTCTTTTTGAATAAACTGCTTAATAATTCGGTCTTCTAATGAATGGAAGCTAATTACAGCCAAACGCCCATTCTCTTTTAAGACATCAATTGCTTGGGGCAAGAAAACCTCAATATCTTCTAATTCTTTATTAATAGCAATACGTATGGCTTGGAAAGTACGTGTTGCAGCATGCTTATTTTTTTCCCATTTAGGATGTGCAACCTTTACAATTTCAGCAAGTTGTGCCGTTGTTTCAATATAGCCTGCATTTTTAATTGCTTTAGCAATACGACGGCTATAACGCTCTTCACCATATTGAAAAATTACATTTGCCAATGCTTCTTCTTCAATACTCACCAACCACTCTGCTGCAGTGGGTCCTTGGGAGTTATCCATGCGCATATCGAGTGGACCATCTTTCATAAAACTAAAGCCACGTTCTGCTTGATCCAGCTGTGGAGATGACACACCTAAATCGGCCATTACGCCATCTACTAAACCAATTTCACGCTGTTCTAACTCTTGTTTTAAGTCTGCAAAACTTGCATGAATAATTTTAAATCGAGGATCTTCTTTTTCTAATTCAGCAGCAACAGCAAGTGCTTGAGGATCTTTATCAAATGCATAAACTCGTGCATTTTCATCTAATTTTGAAAGTAATAAACGAGTATGTCCACCTCGTCCAAAGGTGCCATCAATATAAATACCTGTATTGCGTTCAGCGAGCAAAGCATCAATAGTTTCGTGAAGTAATACAGAAATATGCGACATAATTATTCAAATAAAATTGCTAAAAATATAACTTCACATTATTACCTTGTTTTAGTAAAGCTCCAAACGACTTTTTGTACTTAAATATTACTTTCCATAGAGAAAACCGTTTCAAATTTAATAATGAGCTAAGAATTATGAAAAATTGCACCTATTAAAATAGTATGAACCTCATATCAATATCATCTAGATATTTATTTTTATATTTAAAATTAAACAATGAAAAGTGAATTTTACGAAGACCACATAAAAGAAAACCCACAATAATGTGGGTTTTCTTTTGCTTCAATTTAAATTCAAATTAACGTTTTGAATTATAAATTTGATCGAATACACCACCATTTACAAAATGTGTTTGTTGCGCTTTAGACCAACCACCAAAAACTTCATCAATTGTGAATGTTTTTAAAGTTGGGAATTGAGCTTTGTATTTCGCTAACACTTCTGCATTACGTGGACGATAGAAATGTTTTGCTGCCATTTCTTGACCAATTGGTGAATACAAGTAGTTGATATAACCCTTTGCTAGCCACTTATTGCCATTTTTATCTGCATTTTTGCTTACAATTGCAACTGAAGGCTCAGTCAAAATTGAAATAGATGGATAAATGATATCGAACTTATTATTACCCAAAGTTTTTTGCGTAATTAAAGCTTCATTTTCCCAAGTTAAAAGCACATCACCAATACCACGTTCGGCAAATGTCGTCATAGATGCACGAGCAGCGGAATCCATTACTTTCACGTTGTGGTACATTTTACCCACGAAATCTTTCGCTTGAGCTTCATTACCACCTGGTTGTTTAAGTGCATAACCCCAAGCAGACAAATACACCCAACGAGGTAAGCCACCCGTTTTAGGGTTTGGTGTAATAATTTCAACACCTGACTTAGTTAAGTCTTTCCAGTCTTTAATGCCTTTAGGGTTACCTTTTCGAACCATAAATACAATTGTAGATGTATATGGTGCAGAGTTATGCGGGAATTCTTTTTGCCAATTGGCTTTAATTTGACCTGACTTCACAATTTCTTCGATGTCATTAGCAAGCGCCAAAGTCACAACATCTGCTTGCAAACCATCTACAACAGAACGTGCTTGTTTACCCGAACCACCATGAGACTGTTTGAAGTTTACAGTTTGACCAGTTCTAGATTTCCAATATGCACCATATGACTGATTGAATTCTGTATAAAATTCACGAGTCGCATCATATGAAACATTCAGAAATTCTTTATCTGCTGCTTGAACTATCGATGTTGAAGCTACACCCACTGCAATAAGTGCAGCACTAAATAATGCTTTAAATTGAGTTTTCATAATACAAAAACATAACTATCTATATTGCTGTTAACTATATGAAGTAATTCCATAAATCGCAATTCAGATAATTCCTTTCATTTGCTTATTAATTTTTCAAGCTTTACTTAATTCATTGTTTTTTAATTTAAAAAGAACTTGAACAACACCTATATTCTAGTTTTATATAATTTTACGCACCTCTTATATGAAAAATAGAATAAGAATAATATCCGTTTTTTCTTCAACATATAATTAAAGTATCTTAAAAATTAAAATTATTTTCTTTTTTAGATTTAAAAACAACCAAATGGAATACTATAACTAAAATCTTCATGTTCTCTACATGGTCATTTGATAAAACGTTAAGTGTTTTTTACTACATAGAATTACTTAAACTAGTAAATTTCAAATGAAATATATCTTTTTTGTAACAATTGTGACACAGGTCTACATTTATCATACAAGATATGATTAAATAAACACCTGAAATACAAAAACACGATGTTTATAACGATTCATTTAGATTGTTCAAAACCAAAATAGGGGATATTTGGAAATGATCAAAAATTTATTTAAAGCTTTTTACTTAAGTATAGGGTTAATGGCTTTTTCTCAAGCAAGTTTTGCAGCAACAATTAAAACAACGACAGATACAAAAACAGCACCGACCGTTGTTAATAAAATGTCACCTATTGAAAAAGCATTGAAACAACAAAAAAATGACCAAAAATTTAATTCTGAAATTGACTTAAAAGTACTTGCGCAAATTAATTCAGCGCCTTCTCAGAGTTTTCTTGCTTCTCAAAATGAACGCTTTTCACGCTTCATTCAATCTATATTTACTCAAGACAATTCATAAGTTTTATAACTTAGCATCCCCTGTTAAGTTACAAATAAGAGCCTAATTACTTTATGCCAAATTAAACATAAAAGTAGTTAGGCTTTTTCGTTATAATAGTTCCAATTTGCATTCTGAATAATATCTAGTTATGACAGTTCGTACTCGTATTGCTCCATCTCCGACAGGCTTTCCTCACGTAGGTACTGCTTATATTGCGTTGTTTAACCTATGTTTTGCAAAACAGCATGGCGGTGAATTTATTCTTCGTATTGAAGATACAGACCAACTTCGCTCTACACCTGAATCTGAAAAAATGATTTTAGATTCGTTACGCTGGTTAGGTCTAAATTGGTCTGAAGGCCCCGATGTTGGTGGTCCGCATGCACCATATCGCCAATCTGAGCGTATGGGTATTTATAAACAATATGCATTAGAACTTGTTGAAAAAGGTCATGCTTTCTATTGCTTCGCAACAAGCGAAGAATTAGATCAAATGCGTATTGAACAACAAGCGCGTGGCGAATCTCCTCGTTATGACGGTCGTGGCTTAAAGCACACAGCTGAAGAAGTTGAGCGTCGTTTAGCTGTTGGCGAACCTCATGTTATTCGTATGAAAGTACCAGAAGAAGGTATTTGTAAATTTAATGACTTACTCCGTGGCGAAGTTGAAATTCCATGGGCACAAGTTGATATGCAAATTCTTCTTAAAACTGACGGCCTGCCAACTTATCACTTAGCAAACGTTGTAGATGACCATTTAATGGAAATTACACACGTTATTCGTGGTGAAGAATGGATTCCATCTGCACCTAAGCATCAATTGCTTTATCAATATTTTGGCTGGGATATGCCTGTGCTTTGCCACATGCCACTTTTACGGAACCCAGATAAATCTAAATTATCTAAACGTAAAAACCCAACATCAATTAATTACTACAAAGACATTGGTGTTTTACCAGAAGCACTATTGAACTATTTAGGTCGTATGGGTTGGTCTATGCCAGATGAAAGTGAAAAATTCACTTTGGCAGAAATGATTAAACACTTTGACATTAAACGCGTATCTTTAGGTGGTCCAATTTTTGATATTGAAAAACTGAATTGGTTAAACGGTCAATGGATTAAAGGCTTAACTCCTTCTGAGTTGCTTGACACTTTGCTTGCTTGGAAAGCAGATCGTAAAACTTTAGAAGAAATTGCAGCAGCGATTCAGCCACGCATTAATTTACTTTCTGAAGCTGTAAATTGGGCTGGTTTTTACTTCAACCAATTCCCTACGCTGACTAAAGAACAATTTGAAAGCAAGAAATTGACAGAAGAACAAGTTCGTCAAAGCTTACAATTTGCAATTTGGCGTTTAGAAAGCTTATTCACTTGGAACAATGACACTGTAAGCCAAACGCTTATGGATTTAGCGAACCAAATGGAAATTAAGCTTCGTGATTTCATGCCAACCTTCTTTAATGCAATTGCAGGTTCAACATCTTCTACGCCAGTTATGCAGTCTATGGTAACAATTGGCCCAGATTTAACCTTCGCTCGTTTACGCCATGCACTTGAAATTGTAGGCGGACCAAGCAAAAAAGAAGCAAAAGTATGGGAAAAACTCAATGAAAGCTTAAAATTGCCGAAAAATGACGCAGTTGATGAAGCTTAATTGATTTTTTAGTTGACGTAGACGCGCTATATCCATAATATAGCGCCCATACAGAGACACAGTGTTAAAACACTGAATCTGGATGCCTCACTTGTCCCTATCGTCTAGAGGCCTAGGACATCGCCCTTTCACGGCGGTAACCGGGGTTCGAATCCCCGTAGGGACGCCATATTCAAGATCATTCTTGTAGTGGTCTTAGTAAAAAACCCAAGCATTATGACTTGGGTTTTTTATTGCCTAAAATTTAATGTAATTGCTTTTTTGCTTTCTACGCTATTCTGATTAAAATAACCTATAAATTAAAATTTGGAGTTGTAATGCAATACCGTTGCCCAAAATGCCAAAGTGCAAAACTTTTACCCGTTACACAACCTGGTCAAACAACTGCACGCCCTGTTGTGCCTAAAAGCTTAGTTTTTCTTATTCCTGCAATTTTAATTTTATTGCTTTTAGTTTCAATTAGCGTTGCGATGTGGGCATTTGGTAATGGCGCAGGTGAAACATTGCAACTTGCAACAATTGTAATGTTCTTTGCATGCGTTATTGCAGGCTTCTTGTTCTACCGTGATTTACCAGACTTTAAACTTTCAATGCAAGCATTCATGCAAAGTCAAAAAAAATGGAAATGCCGTGACTGCAATCACGAGTGGGAAAGCTAAGTTAGTAAACTCATAAAAATGTAATAAAAAAACCAGCCCTAAGGCTGGTTTTTTTAATTAGAACTAAAACTTAGTTACCAATTTTGCGATATTTTTGACGCTTAGCAACTAAATCATCACCATCACGTTTTTGACGGTATGCTTCGAATTCAGCATAGTTACCTGTAAAGAATTCAGGTGTTTGACCTTCAAATGACAAGATGTGCGTTGCAATACGGTCTAGGAACCAACGGTCATGCGAGATCACCATTACTGTACCAGGGAATACAAGAATTGCATCCTCAAGTGCACGTAAAGTTTCAATGTCCAAGTCGTTTGATGGTTCATCGAGTAAGATTACGTTTGCACCCATTTGTAAGATTTTCGCAAGTTGTAAACGGTTACGCTCACCACCTGACAATTGACCTACGCGTTTTTGCTGATCTTGACCTTTAAAGTTAAAACGACCGATATATGCACGAGATGCAATTTCGTAATCGCCAATCTTCAAGATATCTAAACCGCCAGAAACTTCTTCCCAAACAGTTTTGTCGTTATCTAATGTGTCACGAATCTGACCTACATAAGCAACTTTAACAGACTCACCAAGAACTACAGAGCCTGTATCTGGTTGCTGTTCGCCAGTCATCATGCGGAATAAAGTTGTTTTACCTGCACCGTTTTCACCCACGATACCAACAATGGCAGCAGGTGGTACAACGAATGATAAATCTTTATAAAGCGTACGATCACCAAACGATTTACTGATGCCTTCAACTTCTACAACCTTGTTCCCTAGGCGTGGACCAGGTGGAATGTAGATTTCTGAAGTTTCATTACGTTGTTGGAATTCACGCGAGTTAAGCTCTTCAAAACGCTCCATACGCGCTTTGTTTTTCTTTTGCTGACCTTTCGCATTTGAACGAACCCATTCAAGTTCTTTTTTCAATGCTTTAGCAAAAGATTCTTCTTGCTTGTTCTCTTGTTCTAAACGAGCATTTTTCTGCTCTAACCAAGAAGAGTAGTTACCTTGGTATGGAATACCCATGCCACGGTCAAGTTCAAGAATCCATTCCGCAACGTTATCTAAGAAATAACGGTCATGCGTAATTGCTACGATAGTACCTGGGAAGTCTTTCAAGAAGCGTTCTAACCAAGATACAGAAGATGCATCTAAATGGTTCGTCGGTTCGTCTAGAAGCAACATGTCAGGTTTAGAAAGCAATAAACGGCAAAGTGCAACACGACGGCGTTCACCACCTGAAAGCAACTTAACGTCTGCATCCCAAGCTGGGAGGTTTAACGCAGCAGCAGCTTGATCCATTTGGTTGCCAAGGTTATGTGCATCCCAAGCATGAATAATTGCTTCTAACTTCTCTTGCTCTTTTGCAAGTGCATCAAAGTCAGCATCTTCAGCTGCATATTCAGCGAAAACTTCGTCTAAACGAGCTAAAGCATCAAGCGGCTCACGTAAACCATCTTCTACGTTACCACGAACGTCTTTAGTTTCATCTAAAGGTGGCTCTTGCTCTAGATAACCGATTTTAATACCCGGTTGTGCACGAGCTTCACCAGAGAAATCTTTATCTACGCCAGCCATAATACGAAGCAAGGTAGATTTACCTGCACCGTTTAAACCAAGAACACCAATTTTAGCGCCTGGGAAAAATGATAAAGAGATGTCTTTTAAGATTTCGCGCTTAGGCGGAACCATTTTAGACACACGGTTCATCGTGTAAATATATTGGGCCACGTAGGACTCCTCAATAGAAAAACCAAACTGGAGATATCAACAACCTATCCCCTTACTCAAATGAGCAGAAAAAATAATCGACCATTATACGATGAAAGTCCTGAAAAAATAAGGCATCTCGGTCAACTTCATCACTTTGTTGTAAAAAGTTTTTCGATTACAAATTAAGCAAATTATTAAATACTGAATTTCTTGCATTTTCACTTGAAAACATTTCAGCGTTATTCACTTTAAATATAAATATTTCAATAAATAAGCGCTTTATTTCATAAAAAGAAATGTTAAGATCGATCAAAATTAACACATGAAGATGAAATAAAAATGACGTATAAAGATGAAACTTTAGCCATTCATGCAGGTTACAGCCCTGAGCCTACAACCAAAGCTGTTGCTGTGCCTATTTATCAAACCACATCGTATTCATTTGATAATACACAACATGGCGCAGATTTATTTGATTTGAAAGTTTCAGGCAATATTTATACGCGCATTATGAACCCAACTACTGCGGTGCTTGAACAGCGTGTAGCTGCTCTTGAAGGCGGTATTGGCGCATTAGCATTAGCTTCTGGTATGGCAGCTATTACTTATGCTATTCAAACCATTACTGAAGCAGGCGACAACATTGCATCTGTATCTACACTTTATGGTGGAACATACAATCTTTTTGCTCATACTTTGCCAAAACAAGGTATTGAAGTTCGCTTCTTCGATTATCAAAAGCCTGAGAGCTTACGCAACTTAATTGATGAAAAAACCAAATTGGTTTTTGTAGAATCTATTGGTAATCCACTTGGAAACATCATTGATTTAGAAGAAATTTCAAAAATTGCACATGAATATGGCGTGCCTGTTATTGTAGATAACACGGTTGCAACACCTGTTCTGCAAAAATCTTTCGAATTTGGCGCAGATATTGTTGTGCATTCTTTAACGAAATATATTGGCGGTCATGGTAATTCTATTGGCGGCATTATTGTCGATAGCGGTAAATTCCCTTGGGGCGACCATGCCAAGCGCTTCCCTGCTTTAAATACACCAGACCCAAGCTATCACGGTGTAAATTATGTAGAAGCATTAGGTGCAGCAGCATATATCGCACGTGCGCGCGTTGTACCCTTACGTAATACAGGCGCTGCAATTAGCCCTCAAAATGTGTTCTTAATTTTACAAGGTTTAGAAACTTTAAGCTTACGCATGGAACGCCATACTGAAAATGCGCTCAAAGTTGCGGAATATTTAAAAGCACATCCAAAAGTGAAATGGGTAAATTACGCAGGCTTAAAAGACCATCCACAACATGTGTTAGCGCAAAAATATGTAAAAGGTAAACCATCTGCAATTTTATCTTTTGGTGTTCAAGATGGTTTAGCTGGCGGAACTCGCTTTATTGATGCTCTTCAATTATTTACACGTCTTGTAAACATTGGCGATGCAAAAAGTTTAGCTTGCCATCCTGCAACAACGACACACCGTCAATTGAATGAAGAAGAGTTGAAAACTGCTGGTGTAAGTATTGATATGGTGCGTTTATCTATTGGTATTGAACATGCAGATGACTTAATTGCAGACTTAGAACAAGCGCTCGCACAAGTCTAAGTTCCAACCAAAATCCCTTTTATTGCATAAATAAAAGGGATTTTTCACATCTAAGATATTGGTTTTACATAAGCTTCATGCTAAGAATAACAATTAAGCAATGAATATAAAAATACCAATCCAAAGCCACTTTAAGCTTTAGCATGACAAACTGAATATAAAAACAAGCTTTTTTGATATTCATTAAGCTCATGCATTGCTTTAAACTGCCATTCTTAATAAGCGATTGAAACCTTGAAGTCTTCAATATTTCAGTCAATTTTTATCAGGGATATAAAGCTGTGAACACCAAATTAGAAAAAGCCTTTAAGCAAAAAGTAAATGGAAAAACTGTCCTCATTACAGGTGCATCAAGTGGTATTGGTTTAACCGTTGCCCATAAACTTGCTGATGCTGGCGCACGCGTACTTCTTGTTGCACGTACCGAAGAAACTTTAAATGAAGTGAAGCGTGATATTGAAGCTAAAGGCGGTCAGGCTTTGGTTTTCCCATGCGATTTAAATGATTTAAATTCTATTGATGAAGTTTCAAATCAAATTTTAAGTTCTGTCGATCATATTGATATTTTAATTAATAACGCAGGTCGCTCTATTCGTCGAGCAGTGCATGAATCTGTAGATCGTTTCCATGACTTTGAACGTACTATGCAGCTCAATTACTTTGGCGCTATTCGTTTGGTAATGAATATTTTACCGCAAATGATGATTCGTCGAGATGGTCATATTATTAACATTAGTTCAATTGGTGTATTGGCAAACGCCACTCGCTTTTCTGCTTATGTTGCTTCAAAAGCTGCGTTAGATGCATTTAGTCGTTGTTTATCCGCAGAAGTGCATTCTCACAATATCGCCATTACCTCTGTATATATGCCACTTGTACGCACCCCAATGATTGCACCAACTAAAATTTACAAATACGTTCCGACATTATCGCCAGAACAAGCAGCGGATTTAGTTGCTACAGCAATTGTTAAACGTCCGAAAAAAGTAGCGACAAACTTAGGTCGTTTAGCCTCTATCACCTACTCTATTGCGCCAGATATTAATAATAAATTAATGTCTATTGGCTACAACTTATTCCCAAGCTCAAGTGCATCTGTAGGACAACATCAAAAATTAAATTGGGTACAAAAAGCGTATGCTCGCTTGTTCCCTGGTGAGCATTGGTAAAACCTAAAAGATCATTTCATTACATTCAAGCACTTTAGTTTGAATGTAATTTGTGACGATTAATTTTTTATAGCCAACTGTTTTCATGCTATAAACATCGTGCTTTTTATCTTGTCTATTGGTTTTATGCGAATACTTGGTTTTGTTTTACAGTTTGCTTGTGTAGCTTTCGCACTTTATCTTAGTTATAAAGTTGGCGTGTCTTTGTATCAAAATAACTATGAGCTTATGGAGCTTGTTGCAGATATTGGTACTATTTTAATTTGTATCGACTTGGGTACGTTCTTATTCTCCACGAACAATAAAGGTGGTTTAAGCCTTGAGCAGTATGCAAAACAAATTGATCAACCACCTTCAAAGCTTATTAGTGTGACTCGCAAACTTGGTCACTTAGGTATTATGCTGATTATTTGTAGCTGGATTGTTCCGCTCATATAAAAAATTAAGAAATAAAAAAACCTCCCAAATGGGAGGTTTTCTTATTTAACAGTTAAAGATTACTTCGAACCTTTAATCCCTGCTTGTAATAACAATGCACCTAAACCACCAATTTTTTGCTCTTGTGGTTTTTGGTTTTGAGGTTTCTTCGCTTGAGGGCGATCACCTTGAGGACGTGCATTTTGCTGACGTTTTGTTTGTGGCTTACGTTCAGCACGTTGCTCATTATTTTGCTCACGACGTGGCTGACGAAGTGCTTTAGCAGGCGCTTCAGAACCTTCAGGACGCATAGACAAGTTTACGCGGTTACGCTCAACATCTACATTTAAAACACGTACTTGAACAATTTGACCTGGTTTAACCACTTTATGCGGGTCAGATACAAATTCATTCGCAAGTTCAGAAATATGAACTAAACCATCTTGATGAACACCAACATCCACAAATGCACCAAAGTTCGTTACATTGGTAATCACACCTTCCAATTGTAAGCCTTCCGTCAACTGTTTTACTTCCGTAATATCTTCACGAAATTTAGCAGTACGGAATTCTGGACGTGGGTCACGACCTGGTTTTTCAAGTTCAGCCAAAACGTCTTTAATTGTAGGCAAACCGAACTTATCATCCACCAATGCTTCAGCATCAATTTGACGAATAATTTCAGAATTACCAATAATATCTTTTACTGTTGTTGCTTTCGCTTCAACAATCTTGCTGACTAATGCATAAGATTCTGGGTGAACCGCAGAAGCATCAAGTGGCTCTGAACCATCTTGAATACGTAAGAAGCCCGCAGCTTGTTCAAAAGTACGTTCGCCTAAACGTGGTACATTTTTCAACGCTTGACGGTTGTCGAAACGACCGTTTTCTTTACGGAAATCTACAATTTGCTGTGCAATTGATTTATTCAAACCTGCGATATAACCCAAAATTGCTGAAGATGCAGTATTTACATCTACACCAACCGAGTTCACACAGTCTTCAACGACAGCTTCTAGCGTTTTCGCTAAACCTGCTTGGTTTACATCATGTTGATATTGACCCACACCAATCGACTTAGGATCAATTTTCACAAGCTCCGCTAAAGGATCTTGTAAACGACGCGCAATAGAAACCGCACCACGAATTGAAACGTCAAGTTCAGGTAACTCAGCCGATGCTAATTCAGATGCTGAATAAACCGATGCACCCGCTTCTGAAACAGAAACACGTGTTAAGTTTAGGTCTGCATTTGCAGTCATCATTTCAGCTACAACCGCTTCTGTTTCACGGCTTGCAGTACCATTACCAATCGCAATAAGTTCTACATTAAACTCACGGCAAAGGCGCGCAAGTTCAGCAATTGAACCTGCTTTATCTTCTTTTGGAGCAAATGGATAAATTGTGCTGTGTGCAAGTACATCACCCGAAGCGTTTACAACAGCAAGTTTCACACCTGTACGAATACCAGGGTCAACACCTAAAGTTGTACGCGCGCCTGCAGGTGCAGAAAGCAATAAATGACGTAAGTTTTCAGCAAATACATCCATTGCTTCAGTTTCTGCATTTAAACGCTTTTCTGTTAATAATGAATGTTCGATGCTTGGACGAACTTTACCTAACCAGAAGAGTTTTGCAGTTTGCTTTAAAAACTCTTGACGGCTTTGTGGCTGTACAGTTTCTAAGTCGTATTCAGTTTCAATACGGGCTAATGGCGCAGCATCTTCACCATCTACTTTTAAACCAAGTACATTTTCTTGACGACCACGCAACATTGCAAGTAAACGATGCGATGGCACTTTATTTAGATTTTCAGAGAAATCGAAGTAATCGCGGAATTTCTTACCAACTTCTTTTTTCTCTTCACTTGCAACTAAGCTTTTTAAAACTGCTGTTTTTGCAAATATTGCTTTTAATTCTGTTGTTAAACCAATATTTTGCGCCCAATCATCAATTAAAATGTGTTGGATTGCGTCTAATTGGCTTTCTGTATCTGCATAATCTTCATGGCTAAAACCAGCTAAAGCTTCTGTAGGATCTACCGCTTCTTTAAAGATTTTTTCTGCAATAGGACCCAAACCAGCTTCTTTGGCTTTAAATGATTTGCTCGTACGTTTTGGACGGTACGGTGCATAAATTTCTTCTAATGCATTTTTTGTTTCAGCAGCATTTACACGCGCAAGTAAATCATCAGACAATTTATTTTGTTCTGTTAATGACTCAATTACTTTTTCACGACGTTCAAACAAGTCGCGTAAATAAGATAACCGTGTATCAAGCTGACGTAATTGCGTATCGTCTAAACCTTGCGTTACTTCTTTACGGTAACGTGCAATAAATGGAACGCTTGCGCCATCATCAATTAACTTGATAGCAGCTTCAATTTGATTAGGACGTACGGCAATCTCATTTGCCAACTGCTGAACTAAGTCAGTCATCGTGTTTAATTCCACAAAGGATAAGGACTAAAAGTTAGTGATTATAAAGACCAAGACCATAAAATCCACAATTGTTTTTAAAATTACTAAAGAAAAAAACTATAAAAGCTTACTTTTCAATATTTTTTTCTGTGCAATCAGCAATTTCATGTTCTTTGCCTAAAAGTGACTGCTTAAATAAAACAATCTGATCAATTTTACACCGAGTTAATTTAACTTGTCCTTGCATTAATGAACTAAAGTGAGTTTTTCATCTTTATTGAAACAAAAAATTAATGTAACAAGACCTAAAACTTTAAATTGAAATATCATGCTTTTATGATTTAGAAACACAAGATAGGCTAAATTATTTTCAGATGTTGTTTTTTAGTTTAAATAAGCCCTTTAAATTGTAATTTTGAGCAAATTGATACATAGTCTTAACAAGAGCTTAGGCATTATACTGAGATTAACGAATATTTATAATTTACAACATTTAGGGAGTGCATCATGAGTTTAGTTGTACCTGCTGAAAATACAGATGTCGTACATAACGAAACTGATCGTGTCGAACGCATTTTAGTGGTCGATGATGATGTGCGTCTTCGCACATTACTCCAACGCTTTTTAGAAGATAAAGGCTTTGTAGTAAAAACTGCGCACGATGCAGCGCAAATGGATCGCCTACTTCAACGTGAACTTTTCTCGCTCATCGTTTTAGACTTTATGCTTCCCGTAGAAGACGGTTTAAGTATTTGTCGACGCTTACGTCAATCGAATATCGACACACCTGTAATTATGCTCACTGCACGCGGTAGCGATGCTGACCGTATTGCTGGCTTAGAAGCTGGTGCAGATGACTACTTACCAAAGCCATTTAATCCAAATGAATTACTAGCTCGTATTCGCGCAGTATTACGTCGTCAAGTTCGTGAAGTGCCTGGCGCACCTAGCCAACAAATGGAAGTTGTGAGCTTTGGTCCTTGGTCTTTAGATCTATCTACACGTACTTTAACGCGTGAATCTCAAGTTGTAACTTTAACAACAGGCGAATTTGCCGTTCTTAAAGCACTTGTTCAACATCCACGTGAACCACTTACACGCGACAAGTTAATGAACCTTGCTCGTGGTCGTGAATGGGGTGCAATGGAACGCTCTATTGATGTTCAAGTTTCACGCTTACGTCGTTTAATTGAAGAAAACCCTGCTCGCGCACGTTATATTCAAACGGTTTGGGGCGTAGGTTATGTCTTTGTTCCAGATGGTGCTGAATAAAAATTTGTCTTTATGTAAGTGATGAAATATCTATTACATAAGTTTTAAAAAGCCATTCTCAACTTTTAAAATCTTGTTAAATCTATGTTTTAGATGACATATAAAAGTTAAGTGAATGGCTTTTTTTGATTCATTCAGAATAAATGGTACGAATCTTTCGAAGATACCAAATCGATTTACTTTCAAATCTCGAATAACCATCTGCCATTAAAAAATATAGCTAAAGGAATCAGGTGTGAAACTCGAACCAATTGATCCACAAAATTTCACAGAATATGAAGCTTATTCGGAAAGAAAACGTACACCTTGGGAACGCTTTTTAGACAAAATTAAGCCTCGCTCAGCCGCAATGCGTACAGCTGTTTTAGTTGTATTTGTCGTTTTCTTTAGCTTATTCATGTCATTGTGGTTCTTTTGGCGCACTCTGTATTTACCTGAAATACAACAACACGCACGCTATTTAGCAATTGAGCTTGAATTGCTTAGAAGCAACGACATTAAAATCACGTATAAAGATAAAGAAATTACTCCGCATGAATGGCTAAATACACGTGCAGGTCTTGAATACGTTACCGACCCTGAAAAATTTCCTAATGTTAAAGATAAAATTGTTGCAGAAATATTTACAAGTAGAATCGAAGAAAGCTTAGCCAAAGAATTAAATATTGATGCTGCAACAGTTTATTTCCAGTTTAAACCTAGCCCTCAAATTTGGATTCAAACACCAGAAATGAATGGCAATTGGGTTCGTGAGCCTTTAGGTACTTATGCGAACTATAGCCCTGAACTTATTCTTATGTGGCTACTCGGCGTTCCATTATTTTCAGCCATTATTATTTTAACGCTTGTTCGTCAGCTCAATAGACCTTTAAGACGCTTACAAAATGCGGCAAATAGTTTCAGTAAAACAGGGACAGCACCTTATTTAGAAACAAATCATGGTCCGCTTGAAATTCGCCAAGTAAACCAAGCATTTAACCAAATGATTTACACCCTAGAGCAAACAGAGCGTGACCGACGTATTATGTTGGCAGGTATTTCACATGATTTACGCACGCCCCTCACACGCATTCGCTTAAGCGCAGAAATGATGCCTGATGAAGACTTTCTTAAAGAAGGCTTCATTTATGATGTAGAAGATATGGATGCGATTTTAAATCAGTTCATTTCATACATGCGTGATGGCTCAGATGAAGAAACTCATGACACCGATTTAAATGCAGTTTTACAAGAACTCATTATTCAGTTTAAACCGCTAGATATTCGTTTTGAACCAGCAGACCTACCTATTATTCAAGCTAGAACACTATCACTTAAACGCTTGATTGGTAACTTAATTAACAACTCAAAACGCTATGGTGCAGAACCTATTGAGCTTTCAGCAAGCATTGAAAATGAAAATATTTTCATTCATGTTGCAGATAATGGTGATGGTATTCCTGAAGATCAAATTGAAGAACTTATGCAACCTTTCGTTCGTGGTAACGAAGCACGTACGATTCAAGGAAGTGGTTTAGGTCTTTCTATCGTGAAACGTATTGTAGATATTCACCAAGGCGAACTCACAATTAAAAACCGAGAACAAGGTGGTCTAGAAGCAATTATATCTTTGCCTATAAATTTAGTTGAAAAAACAGACATGCCAACTGTGAGTCGCTTCGAAAAATTAAAGCAAACTTTGACAGAACATTTCTAAATGGTGGCGAATAGTTAATCAAACAGTTTTGGTTAACTATTCAGCATTAATATTTTTTACATTAAATATCAACAACATAAAAACCATCATATTTTTTTATACCTTCATTTTTTCAAAAAATTAGACCTTAGCCTAACAGGTATGTAAATTGGCTTTTTGAACGGTACAATCCGTATCAGTTCAAGATTTTAACGAGAGTAATCCATGTCTTTAGATCGTATCCGTTTAGCAAGTCTACATAACAAAGTAATCAGTGCTGAAGAAGCTGCCAAGTTTATCAAAGATGGTATGACTGTAGGCATGAGTGGCTTTACTCGTGCAGGGGAAGCAAAAGCAGTTCCTTTAGCTTTAGTAGAACAAGCAAAAAATAATCCTTTAAAAATCACTTTAATTACTGGCGCAAGTCTTGGTAATGATTTAGACAAAAAGTTAACTGAAACTGGCGTTCTTGCACGTCGCTTACCATTCCAAGTAGATAACACTTTACGTAAAGCCATCAACAAAGGCGAAGTAATGTTTATCGATCAGCATTTGTCTGAAACTGTTGAGCAAATGCGTAATGGTCAGTTGAAAAAAACTGAACTTGCAATTATTGAAGCAGTTGCAATTACTGAAGATGGCGGTATCATTCCAACAACTTCTGTAGGTAACTCTGCAAGCTTCGTTGAATTTGCTGATCAAGTTATTGTAGAAATCAACACTAACTTAAGCCCTGCTTTTGAAGGCTTACACGATATCTACATTCCACCTATGCGTCCTACACGTGGTGCTATTCCACTAACTGAAGTAGATCAACGTATTGGTACTAGCGCAATTAAAGTAGATCCTTCAAAAATTGTTGGTATCGTAATTAACAGCGAATTACATGACTCTCCATCTACAGTAACTGAACCAGATGATGAGACTCAAGGTATTGCAGATCACTTAATCGCATTCTTTGAAAAAGAAGTTTCTGAAGGTCGTCTTCCAAGAAGCTTAGGTCCATTACAAGCAGGTATTGGTTCTATTGCAAACGCAGTGTTAACAGGTCTTAAAGATTCTAATTTCGAAAACCTAATCATGTATTCTGAAGTACTACAAGACTGTACTTTCGAATTAATTGATGCAGGTAAAATGATCTTTGCTTCAGGCTCTTCAATTACGCTTTCTGAAAAGTATGGCGAAAAAGTATTTGGTAACATTGAAGCGTACAAAGACAAACTTGTTCTTCGTCCACAAGAAATTTCTAACCACCCTGAACTTGTACGTCGTTTAGGTATTATTGGTATCAACACTGCGCTTGAGTTCGACATTTACGGCAACGTAAACTCTACTCACGTTTGTGGTACTAAAATGATGAACGGTATTGGTGGTTCAGGCGACTTCGCACGTAATGCACACATGGCGATTTTCGTAACGAAATCTATTGCTAAAGGTGGCGACATTTCTTCTATCGTTCCGTTCGCATCTCATATTGACCATGCAGAACACGACGTAGACGTACTTGTAACTGAACAAGGTCTTGCAGATTTACGTGGTTTAGCACCTCGTGAACGTGCTCGCGCAATTATCGATAATTGTGCTCACCCAATGTACCGCGATGCATTGAATGACTACTTCACTCGTGCATGCGAAAAAGGCGGTCAAACTCCTCACATCCTTCGTGAAGCGTTATCTTGGCACTCTAACTTCGAAGAGCAAGGTAAAATGCTTGTAGAAGCGAAATAATTTTTTAAAACATTCGTTTTAGCATATGAAAAACGCCCTTTAGGGCGTTTTTTTATTTCTTAAAATTTGGATAAGTACTGTTTACTATTCATACAATTTTAACTAATCTCAAACTATCCTTATTCGGTCACTTTTAAACAAATATGTTTATTATCAGACAATTTGCAGAAACAGATTTAGACGATATTATTTCACTTTGGGAAATTTGTGATTTAACACGCCCTTGGAATAGTCCTGAAATTGATATATTCAGAAAAGTTGCTCAAAAGGATGATTTATTTTTAGTCGCAGTAAAAGATAACGAACTTATCGCCACGCTTATGGGCGGTTACGATGGTCATAGAGGCTGGTTAAACTATTTAGCGGTTCATCCTCATGTTCAGCGCAATGGCATCGCTACAGCGCTTATACAGCAGCTAGAAAAGCGTTTAATCGCACTTGGTTGCCCAAAACTACAATTACTTGTTCGAAAGGACAATATCGACATACAAAGCTTTGCAGAACAACTTGGATATGAAGAGGATGAAGTTGTTTGTTTCGGAAAGCGCCTTATTTCAGATTGAATATCTTTAGAAGTTTTAACGCCCTATTCTTAATAAAATAGGAAACTCTATTTCATAAGATACGTCCTGTTCTGTTAGCGCCATTTTTAATGTAGCGAGAGGATCATCTTCATTTTTCTTTTTATAATGTTTAATAGCAGACCATGTATTCAAATAATCGAGTAATTGCGCTGCCGACCAAGAATATTCCATGCTTAATTTAGGCACATCAATTTCTTGAAAAGGAAATGGAATTTTTAAATATTCTTCATCAATATATTTACGTTCAGCATCCCAATAACCTTTTAACGTTTGGTAATACAGTTTTTGAACTAAATCATTAATTCGCACATCTTTAATTTCCAACAATCCATAACCAACCACAGCAAACACACCATCTGGCTTTAGAACACGCTTTACTTCTTTATAAAAAATATCAAAGTTAAACCAATGAATGGCTTGTGCGACCGTAATCAAATCGAAATATGCAGATGGAAAATCATTTTCTTCCGCAGGTTGCGCTAAATACTCCACATTGCTGAATACAGGTGCTTGATCTAATTGCTGTTGACTTAAATCAGTTGCAATCACATTTGAAAAATATGGACTTAATAATTGGGTAAATTGTCCTGAACCTGCTCCACAATCCCAAGCAAGCTCTTTATGTTCAACGTGTTTTAATATTTCATTGATGACACTTTGTGGATAATTTGGACGTGCCTTTTGATACAACTGACTTTGGCTTGAAAATAAATCTTTCATTTTTAATTTAAATATTTATGCTATTTGAAATTTTAATTTAGCAACTTTTCACGGCAAAACAATGCTTGATATAAATTTTAAGCAATAAAAAACCCCAAACACTGTTTGGGGTTTTTTGAATATGGTGGCGAGACCCAGGATCGAACTGGGGACACACGGATTTTCAATCCGTTGCTCTACCTACTGAGCTATCACGCCGATGCGGTGTATTAAGCCGTATCTCGAGATAATAGTCAATATAATTCCTAACTTTTTTATTTGAATGCTTTTTTTTTGCACAAAAAAAATCTCCAACAATTGTCAGAGATTTTTTAAAACGTTTTCACGTTTGAATATGGTGGCGAGACCCAGGATCGAACTGGGGACACACGGATTTTCAATCCGTTGCTCTACCTACTGAGCTATCACGCCGATGACGCACATTAAACAGTTTCTCGGTGAGCACGTCAAGATACTTTCTCTGACATTGAATCAAATGTTCACTTTTAAATCATATTTAACGTAATAATTGGAATTTAGCTTATTTTACAAACAATTATTGAGTCATAAACTCGTGCTTTAAAGCTTATTTAAGCCTTCTAAGCAACGACGAATTGCACCACATCCCGGAATAAAAGTGGTCACACCTTTCTCTTCTTCCATTCTGCACACTTCGCTTACCAATCTTTCTGCTACACCACGACCTCGGTTTGCAGAATGAATAACAATATTTTCAATTGTTCGAGTTTCAGCCTGTCCTGTACACCAAACTGCCCCAATAATTTTTGTATTAAATTCTGCCATGTAAAGTAAGGTATACTGTTGCAAGTTTTGTTCAAGTTGTGCTGTCGCATCTTTCCCATCTGCAAACTCTGGGCTAGTGTCATACAGTCGCTCAAGCTGAGTACGGACTTCATCATTTTCGATAGAAGTTTTGGCATGTACGTTAATAGGCATTGATTAACCCTCCTGAGCAATCTAATATGCGGTATTTAGTTACCGCTAAAAACATTTTATATCAATCATTTCAACGTTTTTGAGGAACGTGTTTATGACGCAACGTATCAGTGCAGTAGTAAGAAATACTAACGAAACTAAAATTCGTGTTCGTGTAAATCTTGATGGTACGGGTCAAGGCACCCTCAATACAGGTGTTCCCTTTTTAGATCATATGATCGATCAAATCAAGCGACATGGCTTATTTGATATCGATATTCATTGTGATGGCGACCTTGAAATTGATGATCACCACACTGTAGAAGACTGTGGTATCACACTTGGTCAAGCATTTGCACAAGCATTAGGCGACAAAAAAGGTCTAAAACGCTACGGTCATTTCTATGCACCGCTTGATGAAGCTTTAAGTCGTGTTGTTGTAGATTTATCTGGCCGTCCTGGTTTGTGGATGGATATTCCATTTACACGTGCACGCATTGGTACTTTCGACGTAGATTTATTCTCAGAATTCTTTATTGGCTTTGTGAACCACTCTTTAATGACTGTTCATATCGACAATTTAAAAGGTAAAAACAGCCACCACCAAATCGAAAGCGTATTTAAAGCATTTGCTCGCGCACTTCGTATGGCATGTGAAGTAGATCCACGTGCTGAAAATACTGTTGCTTCAACTAAAGGTACTTTGTAATGACCCGTATTGCCCTTCTTGATTATGGCATGGGAAATCTTCACTCAGCAGCAAAAGCATTAGAACATGTTGGTGCAACTGTTGATGTGACAAATGATCCAAAGTTAATTGCTCAAGCAGACAAAATTGTTTTCCCTGGTGTCGGTGCAATGCGTGACTGTATGCAAGGCATGCATGAAGCAGGCATTGATGACGTTGTACGCAATGCTGTATTCAATAAGCCTGTATTAGCGATTTGTGTGGGTATGCAAGCGCTCATGCAACATTCTGAAGAAAATGGTGGTGCAGATGCACTGGGTATTTTTGAAGGTACTGTAAAACGCTTCCCAGATGTTGATGGTTTAAAAGTACCGCATATGGGTTGGAACCAAGTTCATCAAGCTGATCCAAGCCACCCTATGTGGAAAGATATTGAGCAAGATGCGCGTTTCTACTTTGTGCATAGCTTTTATGTAGAACCACAAGATACATCTATTGTTGCTGCAACATGCGATTATGGTCTTGAGTTCTGCACGGCTATTCATAAAGAAAACTTGTTTGCAACGCAATTCCACCCTGAAAAAAGTCATACAGCAGGTTTACAACTGTTGAAAAACTTTGTGGAATGGAAAATCTAATTTTCCTCATGAATTCAAAAAAGCTCACTTCGGTGGGCTTTATTTTTAACCATAAAGCACATATTATTCACCGCGTAATATATCTAACAGCACAATATTTTAAAAAGTTTTTATAACAATTTTTATTTTTGGAATTATTAAAAATGAATTCATCAATTCAACAAACTGAAGATTCACCGTTCAAAGCTAATGGTCGCTTTGGGCGACTATCATTTGCTGCATGGAACTTACTACTTGCAATATTTATATTGGCTCTATTCATATTAGCATCGATTTTTTTTCAAAGCTCTGAACAATCTGACTCAATTTATTCAGGGATATTTTTCTTTTCAGTTGTGATTTATGCTTTAGGACTGTACTTCTCTTTTGTTTTTATCATTAAACGCTTACATGATAAAAATCAATCAGGCTGGCTTTCTCTTCTCGTTCTCCTACCAATTGCCAATCTAATCTTAATTATTTATTTACTCTGTGCAAAAGGCGATCCTGCACTTAACCGTTATGGAAATCCTCGCTTAACAGCTGGATGGGAAAAAGTATTGGGTTGGATTTATATTATTATTATTCCTCTCACTTTTGTTCTTGGTATTTTAGCCGCAATTTTTGTCCCCGCTTATCAAAATTATATTGAACGTTCTCAACAAATTCAAATTGAGCAAAATCATCAACAATAAAAAGCCATTTTAAATTAAGCCTGAATCATCAGGCTTTATTTTTGCTTAAACATTCAAAATCTTTTAATCTCAAAAATTATTGATTTAAATTTGAAATTATATGGAAGTGCAACAACCTGCTTTATTATCAAAAGAAGAAATTTCAAAACTTCCTTTATTTAAAAACTTATCTTCAAATCAAATTATTGTGCTAAAAACACTCGATCAATGTTTAGCATTACAAGAAGAACTTTATAGCATCGCATTATTCGGCTTCGATTCAGAATCTAAACCCACTTTTAACAAAGGTGAAACTCAAACAGGCCCTCACCTTATTCAATTAGCCACATTAGAAAAAGCCTATTTATTCCAAGTAAATAATGAAATTTTAGAATTTTTAGCGCCTATTTTTAGCAGCCCCGACCAAATTAAAGTGGGTTTTGGATTAAAAAATGATGCTCATCTATTTAGAAAAAAAGGAATAGAACTCAATAGCGTTATTGAATTATCTAAATGCTTTTCTTCATTTGGATATAAAAATCAAGTCGGGCTAAAAAATGCAATTGCGATACTATTTAACCTACATTTTCAAAAATCTAAAAAAATAAGCACCTCAAATTGGGCAAGAAAAGAATTAAGCCCACAACAAATTTCTTATGCAGCAGCAGATGCTTACGGTGCAGTTTTAGTATTTGAAGAACTTTTACGTTTAGGTTTATTACCAAAAGACATTCCAAATACAAGTTTAAAGCTCCGAATACGCCCGATTAAAATAAAACCATCATCAGATGCTTAGAGAATTGCCAATACTTTGTTAAGATTGTCGCCATTAAATTCATCAAGATTTGGCTTGGAGCGAAAGCATGCTAATCATTCCTGCAATTGACCTGAAAGATGGCAAATGTGTCCGTTTAAAACAAGGTCGTATGGAAGACGATACTGTATTTTCTGATAATCCAGTAGCAACTGCACAGCATTGGGTAAATGAAGGCGCACGTCGTTTGCATTTAGTTGACCTAAACGGTGCTTTCGCAGGTACGCCTATTCATAAGCCTGTTGTTGAAGCAATTTGTAAAGCTCAACCAGAACTTCCAATTCAAATTGGCGGTGGTATTCGTTCTTTAGAAACAATCGAGCATTATTTAGATGCTGGTGTTTCTTATGTGATTATTGGCACGAAAGCAGTTCAAGACCCATCATTTGTTGAAGAAGCATGTAAAAAATTCGCAGGTCATATCATTGTTGGTATTGATGCAATGAATGGCATGGTTGCAACTGACGGCTGGGCAAATGTAACCGATGTTAAAGCAACTGACTTAGCTAAACGCTTTGCAGATGCTGGCGTTTCTAGCATTGTTTATACAGATATTGCACGTGATGGCATGATGCAAGGTGTTAACATTGAGCAAACTGTAAATCTTGCTACATATTCAGGTTTACCAGTAATTGCTTCTGGTGGTGTAACGAACCTAGATGACGTTCGCAACTTGAAAGGTCAACCTGGCATTTTAGGTGCAATTACAGGTCGTGCAATTTACGAAAACACGCTAAATCTTCGTGAAGCACAAGCACTTTTAGATCAAGTGTAATTAACCCTTTTTATAAAAAAGAGGTCTTTTGACCTCTTTTTTTCATTTCATCAATTATAAGATTTTTACCTAATTTCATGGCTTCACTATCTCCTACTTGGATTAAATCTAAAGCACCACAACTTTCACTCATTTTAATTACGTTCATTTGGGGTGGAAGTTTTATCACTGTTCAGTACGGTTTAAATTTTAGTAGTCCCATTATGTTTGTGGCGCTTCGCTTTGCTGCGGCAGCAATTGCGGTAAGCCTACTTTCTTGGAAATATCTAAAAGATTTCAATAGCCATGAAGTATTTGCAGGTGCTGTCATTGGCGCTGTTATTGCAATTGGTTATGGTACACAAACGATTGGCTTACAAACCATTAGTAGTAGTGAATCTGCGTTTCTTACAGCGTTATATGTTCCCTTAGTTCCTATTTTTATGTGGCTCATCTTTCGTAAAAAACCATATTTAATGACATGGATTGGCTGTCTATTTGCCTTTGTCGGATTAGTTTTCTTAACAGGAAATGGTTTTGGACAAATTCAGCTACATTTCGGACAAATTATTACGATTATCGGCTCTATAGCAATTGCGCTAGAAATTATTTTTATTGGATATTTCGCAGGAAAAGTAAATGTTAGACGAGTGACCGTTTTACAGCTCATTTTTGCATCTTTATTCTGCTTTATTATCAGTCCAATTTTAGGTGAGAGTGGTTTACCTGCTTTTAATTGGATGCTTGTTGTTATTTTAGTTGGCTTAGGATGTGCAAGTGCATGTATTCAACTTGTTATGAATTGGGCGCAACAATCTGTAGATTCATCTCAAGCTGCAATTATTTATGCAGGCGAACCTGTTTGGGCAGCGCTTATTGGTCGAATTGCAGGTGAAAGACTTCCATTTCTTGCGCTTATTGGAGGTACATTAGTGGTATTAGGTGTTGTATTAAGTGAATTAAAACCTGACTTTTTAAAGAAAAAACTTAAAAAATAAATACAAAAAAAAGAGCTTAATTAAGCTCTTTTTTTACGCATAAATTTGAAATTTAAGATTGATACATTGGCTTATTATCGTTTACACGAATTAAGCCAAGAATTGCACGATAAACAATCCAAATCCATGCAAGTACAATAATAGAAACACAAAAAGCAGATGCACCAAACGCAACACCTACAAATGCATTCGGGTTTTCACCCGTAAAAAATAAAAATATAAATGGAATGAAAGCGATAATATTCCAAATCAAATACCACCAAAAACTACGAATTTGCCATGTGAAATGACTTTCAAAAATCGAGCCTTTAACTGCATCACGCTTAATATAATTAATAATTAAAGCAACAATTGCCAAAATACCAGCCGAAAAAATCGCGACAATGTAAAGAATATATAAAGCAATAGTGAGTGTACGATTTGAATCTTTATCTATTGAATAAGTCATTTTATACCCTCTAAAAATTAGGCCTTATTAAATAGAAAAGCTATTTAAAGGTGAGACCAACCATAAAATTAAAAGAATGTTAAATGCTATAGTACAAAAATAAATCGTTCTAAATGGTTGTTTTTGTGTTTTATGTCTCAGGCGTTGTTGCGCAAGCCATGCTGCTGGCCAACCACCTAAAAAAGCTAAAATGTGCAATGAATTTTCAGGAATACGTTGCTTATTTAACTGTGCTGCTTCTTTGTCCTGCATATAAAACCAATAAGTCGCTGCGTTCATTAAACTAATAAATAATAAGTAAAGTCCAGCCAAAAGACCTGTTAAGGTTAACAAAGCCAATAACAAAATATATGCGATACATAGAATTTGCATTGGTTGCATCTTTTTATTCATTTTTACGACATTAGATGCAGATGATGACTTTTTTGATTTAACCGTTTGAGCTGCTTTTAAATACACAACTTTTTGCGCTTTATAACGTCCCTTTTCATCTAAAATAACTTGATAATCTAATGCACAACCCACGATTGGACGTGGGCCTTGCCGTGCAAAATCTTTTATATGTAAAAACACACGACCCTTATTTAAATCATTTGGTTGAATAAATCCATAACCTTTGTCATCAAACCATTCAACTAATCGACCTTGATCGCGCATTTTTACTTTTCCTTCTTAAGCCGTAACAAACTTCAATCTTTCGATTAGCATATTACGCATTTCTAAAGGATTTTTTTGCAAAATATCATCACCTGTACGTCCTTCAGCAGCATTTTTTTGTGCCACTTGCAAACGCATCATCCAAAAACGACCTGCTGCCATTGCCAAATATATTTCAAGACAAGCACGTTCATCTTCAGTTAAAGGGCGAACTGTTTCATAAGCAGTTAAGAACGCAACTGCTTTATCTTCGTTTAAATGCACATCAGGATATTCTGTACAGAAATCATTTAAAGTAATTGCTATATCAAATAACAATTCATCTTTATTAAGTTCATAGAAATCTAAAATACCCTTAAGTTGGTCGCCTTCAAATAAAGTGTTATCACGGAACAAATCTGAATGAATAAAACCTTTTGGACGGTTTGGATAAGCTGCTGTTAACGCTTCATATAAACCTAATAATTCGCCCAATAATATTTTATCGGCAACATCTAAATTTGGTTTTAGCTCTTGAGTTACCTTCGCCCAATAAGCCTGATCTCTATATTCTGCACGCTCTAAAGGAAAATCTTTTAAAGCAACATGCATTTTTGCTTGTGCAATTGCAATTTGTTTTACTTGCTCAATGGTCGATGGCATGGGATGTTCTCCCATCATACGTGGAGCAATTTGTGCAGGTTTATTCTTAAGGCTATGAATAGACTTTCCTGAGTGATTTAAAGGAACAGGCACAGCTAAGCCTGCTTTTCCTAAATGCTCAAGTACAGGTACCAGTTCTCCTGCGCCATGCTCATCCATTTCTTCAAACACTGTGAGTACAAACTGAGATCCATCTTTTGTGACTAAAAAATAGTTTGTATTTTGAATACCTCCTTGAATTGGAATCAGGTCAATCACCTCTAATCCATAAGGTGAAGAGAAGTCCTGAACTTCCGTTAAAGTCAAAGTGGTATAAACCGACATAGAAAACCTGCGAAAAAACTTACATATTTTTGATAGAATACATTGTCCATCTACCAAGGTGTAGCACCAACCGTAGGTCTGTTTCGTAATATGCTGTAATTATTGGAAAAAATTATGCTTGCTAAACGTATTATCCCTTGCCTAGATGTCGATAATGGTCGCGTTGTTAAAGGTGTTCAATTTTTAGATATTCGTGATGCAGGTGATCCAGTTGAAGTTGCACGTCGTTATAACGAACAAGGTGCAGACGAAATTACCTTTTTAGACATTACAGCAACTTCAAATGGTCGCGATACAACATACAGAACTGTTGAACGCATGGCTGAATCTGTATTCGTTCCGCTTACCGTTGGTGGTGGTGTTCGTAAGGTCGAAGATATTCGCTTACTTCTAAATGCTGGTGCAGACAAAGTAAGTATTAACTCTGCTGCTATTTATAACCCAGAATTTGTTCAAGAAGCATCTCAACGTTTTGGTGCACAATGTATTGTTGTAGCTATTGATGCTAAAAAAACTGGCGATAATAAGTGGGAAATTTTTACTCACGGCGGACGCAAAGAAACTGGAATTGATGCTATTGATTGGGCTGTAAAAATGGCGGAATTTGGTGCAGGCGAATTACTTGTTACCTCTATGGATGCCGATGGTACAAAAGCAGGCTATGACCTTGAGTTAATGCGCCAAATTAATGACCGTGTCACTATTCCGACGATTGCATCGGGTGGTGTAGGTAACTTACAACATTTAGCAGATGGTATTTTAAAAGGTGGTGCAGATGCGGTTCTTGCTGCTTCTATCTTCCATTTTGGTCAACATACCATTCCTGAAGCAAAAAAATATCTTGCAGAACAAGGTATTGAAATGCGTCTGTAAAATTTAAATTATTAATATAAAAAAGAGTGCCTTAAGTGCACTCTTTTTTATTAAACATTAAAAAATAAATCACTTTAAACCGCACTAAAATACCTAAAAATAAAGGCTTTATAAGCGATATATTTGAAAATGATCAAAAAAAAGGCTAAAGTGCGCTTGCAACAATAAATACATACAAATGTTTCAACCTCTAAAAAGCAATAAAAATAAATTGCTGGAGAAAATAAATGAATAAATATTTAGCAGAACTTTTAGGTACCTTTTGGCTTGTTTTTGGTGGTTGTGGTAGTGCTGTTCTTGCTGCTGCCTTCCCTGAACTAGGCATTGGTTTTGTTGGTGTTTCTCTTGCCTTTGGTTTGACTGTT
This sequence comes from Acinetobacter faecalis, assembly GCF_034187745.1. NCBI lineage: Bacteria > Pseudomonadati > Pseudomonadota > Gammaproteobacteria > Moraxellales > Moraxellaceae > Acinetobacter > Acinetobacter faecalis. Next base: position 193,385 of record NZ_JAXHPF010000002.1, read on the forward strand.
TTAACAGGTGCTTATGCACTTGGTCATATTTCTGGTGGTCACTTTAACCCTGCTGTAAGTATTGGCTTATGGGCAGGTGGTCGTTTTGAAGCCAAAGAACTTGCACCATATATTATTTCTCAAGTCATTGGTGCAACATTAGCGGCATTGGTTCTATACATTATTGTTCAAGGTCAAGCTGGCTTTGCAGGAACTGGTGGTTTTGCTACAAATGGCTATGGTGAATTATCTCCAGGTCAATACTCAATTGCCTCTGTACTGCTTATTGAAGTTGTATTAACGGCATTCTTCTTAATTGTGATTATGGGCTCTACAGACAAACGCGCTCCTGCTGGCTTTGCACCAATTGCAATTGGTTTGGCATTAACACTCATTCACTTAATTAGTATTCCTGTTACAAATACCTCTGTAAACCCTGCACGTAGTACAGGTGTTGCATTCTTTGCTGAAACTGCGGCAATGGGGCAATTGTGGGCGTTCTGGGTAGCACCAATTGTAGGTGCTGTTATTGGTGCTTTCCTTTATAACCTTATGGCTAAAAAAGCAGACTAAACGCATTCAATTTTAATCATAAAAAAGCCCACATTATTGTGGGCTTTTTTATGTTTCATGTGGAACATAATATTTTAAATTCTTTATAAAAATGGATTTTCGATTTCATCACTCTCTTTATTTTGAATATGTTCAGGTAAATCACTTTCACTTTGTAGCTGTTGCACAAGTTGATTCATAACAGCTTGTAAAGCAAGCGCAGCCTTTAGCCCTGCTTGATCTTTTGTAATCTGTAAATTGCCATAAATATTCACACGATCTACATCATTTTCAATTGTAAGATCATGAATTGCATGTGATTCCGTACCATTTTCAAAAGCTTTGAACATATTTATTTCACTCTATTTCTTGTTATAAGCATAAATTTAAACCATCTCATGCAAAATAATAGGCGTTCAAACTTATCTTAGCAACTGTAAAATATACTGTAATAATGCTTCTACAAGCTGTTTTACAATCGCATCAAGCGTACTCTGATCCATGCCAGATTGGCTAGATTCAGAATTATTTGAGCTTTGAGATAAACCATCCGACTTAAATTTCTTTTGAAGTGCAAGTAATTGATCCTTTGATACATCTTCCGCACATTGACTTTCAGCATCCCAATTTCCGTATGGAATTTCTTGATGAGCTTTCACCGAGTTTGCATTTAAAGGCAATTTATAGATATTTCGTTTTTGTTCCTCGGTCAATTGAGGGAAAATATTCATACCCAATTGTTCTTCTAAATAACAAATACTGACTACTTTTACCTTTAAAGAATTATCATTTGGCGCGTAATACGCCCCAATTGCACCTGTTTTAGGAATATAAATTGCCTTAAAAACAGAAGTTGGAACAATAACCTTATTATCACCAATCGTTTTTAATTTTTTGCCCGTAAACGTTGGCCCAGTTACCACATAAACATCATGTTTTTGCTTCGTTACAATTGCACGTGTCGCCTCTTCTAACTCTCGCCAAACTTGCTGATTATTTTTAGGCGCTTGAGGCACCATGTTCGCTAAAGAAAAACTATCTGCTTGTGCCGCTTTTGTTGGCATATCTGCATTAGGCGCCATGTGCCCACGGTCATAGCCTGAAGCTCTATAGTCAGCCAAAGTCGCACGATACGCTAAAGGAACTTTTAGCTCTTCATGAAAACTATCTTTACGTGGAATTTTTTGGCTTAAACGCTGTGGTGTCAGTGCTTCTGCAACCCAAAGTGGCGTTTTAGATACACCTGAATACATCACATTAAAACCATTAAAACATAATGGATATGTATTTTTACTCAGCGCTTCTTTGGCGATGAATGGCGGAATATCTTTATAAAATTGTTCTGCACAAACAGAACTTGAAGATGATGATGACGGCAATGAAATCCACTGGCTAATTTTTTCTTGCCCAAAAGCAATCACAAAACTTCCCGATGCAACTAAGCCTAAAACAATTTTTAAACCGTTTTGCCCTAAAAGTTGAGTAAAAACATTTTTCGAACTGGTTCTTTTCTTCGCCATTAGATCTACAAGTACTGTACATATACACAAATTTTTCAGCAGATTAGCAAGCACCACATAGCTTGTATATGCCGCAGAATCTGTTCGACCAACAAATAGGCAAAAGGAAATATACAGAAATACTATGTTGTAACAACATGTCTTTTTTATAGAGAGTTTTTAGGTAGTCTATTTGAGTTTTCGTGTGTTTAGTAGAACCAAAACTTCAAAATATGGCACTGTAAAATACGAATAAGCACAATCATTATTTTTTGGAGTATTTTATGCGTTCTTCTAAAGTTACAGGTTCTAAAATTTTAGGTCTAGGTCTTATCGCTGGCATTATCAGTGTTGCAGCTTTTGCTGAACCTGCTATTCAACCTGGTGAAACATTAGAAAGCTTATCTCAAGCGAAAATTACGACAACTGTAAATGGCCAACCAGGTTCATTACAAGAATTAGCAGCTAGCGGCAAAATCAAAATTTTAGGTGATTCTGCTCAAGCAACTGAAGCTCCTGCATCTGAAGTAGCTACATCTGATGCTATTGCTGACGAAACTGCTACATCTGAAGTAGTAGCTACTGAAGAAGCGCCTGCATCTGAAGTTCCTGCGCAATAATATTTGCCAAGCTTTTAAGCATAAAAAAACCAGAATAAATTCTGGTTTTTTTATGCTTAAAATTAAGTAAATGAAACTATATCTACTTAAATTTCAATCTGACTTCCAAGTTCTACCACACGGTTTGTTGGAATTTGATAGAAATCACTCACTGGGCTTGTATTTCGTTGCAATGAAATAAATAATTTTTCACGCCACGGTGCCATACCATCACCCACTGTATGAATAATACGCTCTCTTGAAATAAAGAAGCTGACTTGCATTAAATCAAACTCAAAATCAAGTTCGTCATACGCCTGTTTTAATGCAGGGGTAATACTTGGCTTGTCTTTAAAACCATAATAAATGGTTATTCTATAAAAACGATCATCAAGCTTTTCTACAGCAACACGATCTTCTTGCCCAACATACGGAATATCTTTTGTAATAACCGTAACGATAATATTTCGCTCATGCAGCACTTTATTGTGCTTAATGTTATGCAACATCGCATGTGGAACAATATTTGGTGTTCCTGTTAAGAAGATAGCATCACCCGGTACAAACTTAGTTTCAGAACCAGAGTTTACGCTTTTAATAAATAAATCGATTGGAATTGAGTCTCGTTGTAAACGATTGAATACGAGTTCTCGTCCATCTTTCCATGTCATTAAAATTGTAAATAACACCGCACCAATCATAATTGGCACCCATCCACCCGATATAATTTTGAGCGATGTTGATGCAACAAAAATAAAATCTAAAATTAGGAAAGGCATTGCAAATAATATGATTTTCCAAAGTGGCCAGCGCCATACACCATAAGCCAATACGGTAATTAAAATCGTACCGCACAGCATTGTCATTGTTACGGCTACACCATAAGCACTTGCAAGGTTTGCGCTATTTTTAAAGAGTAAAATTAAAATAACGACAGAAATAAACAGTACCCAGTTAATAAATGGGATGTAAATTTGCCCTTGTTCTACGTCAGAAGTATGGCGCACGGTTAAACGAGGTAAATAGCGAAGTTGGATCGCCTGATTCACCATAGAGAACACACCCGTAATCACCGCTTGAGAGGCTATGACAGCCGCTGCTGTCGCAAGCCCAATCATCGGGAAAAGTGCCCATTCTGGAACAAGCATGTAAAACGGGTTCGCAATCGCATCTGGATTACGTAGTAATAATGCACCTTGCCCTGCGTAGTTCAATAACAAACAAGGTAAAACCACAATAAACCAAGCTAAGCGGATAGGTAATCTACCAAAATGCCCCATATCTGCATAAATGGCTTCACCACCTGTCATTGTTAAAATAACAGCACCCATTGTTAAAAATGCAACATAAGGCTGTTCTACAACAAAGTTAAATGCCCAATGTGGACTAATCATTGATAGTACAAATGGTGTTTGGCTAATGCTCCATACACCTAATGCACCAATAGATAAGAACCAAAGTAAGGTAAGTGGACCAAAGAACTTACCCATTGTTGCTGTACCATGGCGCTGAACTAAAAATAGTCCTGCCAAAATACCGATGGAAAGTGGTTCTAACCAATGATTCAGCATTGGCGTGGCAATACTAATTCCTTCAATAGCAGATAGAACTGAAATTGCAGGTGTGATAATACCGTCACCAAAGAATAATGATGCACCAATAAAGCCAAGTGCAATTAAGTAAATTTTCTTTTGTTCCGCAATTCGATTGGTTCTTAAATTCAACGCAAGCAAAGACATAATACCGCCTTCACCGTTGTTGTCTGCACGCATAATAATAGTGACGTACTTGAAGCTGATGCTAAGCATCATGCACCAAAATATGAGGGAGAGAATACCGAGCACCGTAGCATTTGTAATTGCTAAGTGAGCCGTTAAGAAACATTGGCGGAGCGCATAAAGTGGACTTGTACCAATATCACCAAATACAACACCAAGTGCTGCCAAGGTAATAACAGGCAATGCCGCTTTTTTTGCAGTATTTTGCATATTTTGTCTTCATTTTAGACAGTATTTTGGCGAATCATATCACCACAGTGAAAGTTTTTCTTTAAATCAATTGTTTCAGCTTGGCATAGCATTTTTTTTTCGTTATCATCCATCGCCTATACGGTGAGGTGTCCGAGTGGCTTAAGGAGCACGCCTGGAAAGTGTGTATACGTTTGCGCGTATCGAGGGTTCGAATCCCTCTCTCACCGCCAGAATTATCAAAGACTTAGATACAAATATCTAGGTCTTTTTTTATTCCGGAAAATAATCTGTATCAAAATATTTTATGTTAAAGATGAAACTTAGATGCTTAAATTTCTACATATTGTGGTCTTATAAATAGAAAATTTAGCATTTTTCTTGCTTATTTTATGACACCTTTTATTACAAATTCCTTTTACAAACAATAAAGACAATGACCTAACTATATGCTAAAAAAGGAATATCACATCAAATAGATGTAGCTTAAAACATATTTTAAATATCTATTTGTGATGATTAAACCTCAACATCAACCCTCACATTTATACAAAGCGTTATTTCAGGAAACACAACATATAGAAACTGCTATTCGGGGAGCGAACATGAATAACAGCACAAATTATGTCAAACAAATTAAAAACGCTAAACGAGGAGGCTACACCCCTACCATTGCCAAAGACATCAATAAACATAAAATTCAAAAAGCGATACGCCTTATAGATGAATGGAGAAAACTTGCAATGGAATTAAAACCCCAACTTCAACTAGACACCGCATTTACTTTAGAAGAATGCGCCCAAGACCTAGACCGAATATTACGTAGTAAATAACCACGCTAAATCTGTTATCTTAAACTTATATGTAGATCGCTTACTTCATATGAGCTAAGCGATTTACTTATTTCGAAGCAGTTTTTTAATAAATTTAATAAAAATATTCAAAATAGAATTAAGTGCTCAATTTTTGGCTTGCATTCAATCAAACTTTCTGTAGAATGCATTCCACAACGCCGGCATAGCTCAGTTGGTAGAGCAACTGACTTGTAATCAGTAGGTCCACAGTTCGAATCCGTGTGCCGGCACCATATCTTAGCCTCGCTTTTTAGTGAGGCTTTGATGTTTTTACAGCATGCATTTTTCTTCTAATTATTATTTTTAGCTGTTACTTGTACGTATTTCACCAAACCATCTTCATATAATTTCGAACATAGCTTTGCTGTCATTTCAATTTTAAAACTATCTAATTTGTTCGTTTGCATATTTAAATTCAAAACATCTTTTACATAAGTAGCAAAACCCGCAAACACCTGTTTAGATAAATCTACAATTTGAACATCTTTAAATTCATTTTTTTCTATCGTCTGTTTCATTTCTTTCTGCATCATTAAATGTTCTAAATTTATATCCGCTGCTTTAAGCAACCATTTGTATTTTTGCTTTTGTAATGAATTCAAACTTTGCCACTCATCAGACAACATTAAGTAATGAAAACCTAATTTTCCATTTGAATTTAAAACTGAATTTACCGATTTTAGAAATGAATTCAAATCGCAGTGATATGCAGCATCAATACAAACTGCAACATCAAACTTTTGCTGAAATGAAATTGTTTTTAAATTCAAAAATGATTCGCAATGAATATCTACAGATGGACATAATTTTGCTTGAAGGTTCTGCACGCATTCTTGTTGAAGCTCTACAGCAGATATTTTATGAATGTGATAATTATTCTGCCAATGCAAAAGACTAGCGCCCTGCCCACAAGCAAGATCTAATAAATGATGTTCTGATGTTAATTCTAATGATTGTGTAAGCTGATCTGCTAATACCTGACAAGCTTCAGGATAGGAAGATGTTGCATCTTCCCAATATCCCAAATTGCTCCAAGCAAGTTCGTTATGATCTCCCAATATGTGCGCATTAATTGCATATTTATGTTTTGGAACAGTGTTACGAATTGCTTGAAGCCATTTCATTCTTAATAACCAAGTTGCGGTGCGACCTCAACTTTAGGTTTTAATCCTACAAACGGCAATGGTGCACCAAAGTTTTCTACAATTTTCATAGCTGATGTCACCGCAGATTCTAAAATTGGTAAACCATCACAAGACCAAGAGCCACAGAAATAAACTTTACGATCTGCTGCTTTATGGCGTTCTTGCAGTTCTTTATTCAATGCAATTGTGTCTGAATCTACAACAGCACGTGTTAATTTCACAGAAGAAATTACTTTCTTAGGATCGATATCTACAACTGGACGCCATGTTTGAAAAATTGGTGATTTACCTACAAGTGATGGCTCAATTGAGTTCAACCAAACTGTAAATTGCTGACGGGTAAATTTACGATCCATCATGTAGCTTAATACAGCCCAATCTTTACGTTTAGGTGGCATTGCAGATTGATCTGTATGAATAACCAATTCACCATCTTCAAATCTAAATTTTTTCAACAGCGCAATATCATCTGCAAATTGTTCAGCATCTAAGAAAGATTCAATTTTAGTAGTTGGTGTTGCAACAACAACTTTATCAAATTGATAACTTTCGCCTGCTTCATTTTGAACAAGTACTTTTCCATCTAATTCTTTTACGCAATTAATTGGCGAACCACTTTTTACATTTATGCCTTGAACAAGCTTATCTACAAATGCAGGCGTTCCACCTTGCAAACGAAGCAATGCATCGCCATCTGTCAATTGACGTAAAAATACCAATAATGGTTTTGCAGGCCATTCGCCAATTGTTTTTGGATCGCAAGTACAAATAGTATAAAGCACAGGCATTACCGCACCATGCCAAAATACTTCTTCAATGTCGTTATTATTAATAAATTCGGCAAGCGTAATATCTTGGTTTTTAGATTTAAAAAATTTTGCGATTGCAGTTTTAAGTTGCAACATACCTTTAACTAAACGCCAGCCATATTGTTGCAAACCTTTGCGGTTGTTAATAATTGGAAAGTTGCCAATACGACTACGAGATGTCGTTAGCCATGTTTCTGTTTTATCTTCAAACAACCAACTGCACGCCATATAAGTACGAACAGGATATGTACTAATACCAAGATGAGTGGCTAAACTTAAAGTATTCTTCCAAAGATGTGGATTCATTACACGCAATGGTGCATCAATTAAACCACCTTCAAACTCCATGCTATGGCTGTCCATGCCACGTCCAGATAGAGCTTCAAATATTGTTATATTGTGCCCTGCATCTTTAAGAATTCTTGCTGTAGCGAGACCCGCCATGCCACTACCAATGACTGCAATATCCAAAATATAATCCGTCTTTATTGTCTAACTCATCAAGATTATGAACTAAAGATTTCAAAAAGCGGTTAGTAAAAACTACCAGATTATTAATTTATTGTGCGTATCTAAAAAATGTTAAAAAAATGCACGAAATTACAATGTAACCAAATGTACACAAATATAGGAATTTATTGAATTTTTAAATGCAACTTACAAAAATGGATAAAAATCATTCAATATTTTTTAATTTTTTTAGCAAAAGTAGTTTACAAACAATTACGAAGTGGTTACTATTACACCAACAAAAACGATAACTGCATCACAATAATAATACATTACAAATATAACAACACAATAATAAGAAGAACTAAAATACAGCGTAAATAAAAAAGCCCTTGAGTGCATCCAAGGGCTTTTTTATGATTTAAAAAAATATAATTAACTAATTACATTAATGAGTTACAGGAATTTCTCCAAATTTTCCATTATTAAAATCATCAAATGCTTTAATAATTTCTTCTTTGGTATTCATTACAAATGGACCATAACCTTGAATTGGCTCATTTAATGGCTCACCTGTAAGAACTAAGAACTTAGCAGTGCTTGTCGCTTCAAGTTGAATATCTGTATCGCTATCTTTGTTAAAAATAACAATAGAACTATCCAACACTTTTTGCGTACCGTTTAATAGCATTTCACCTTCAAGCACTACAAACAAAACAGTATGACCAACAGGAACCTGAATCACTTCTTTGTGACCTACTGTTAATTCACCATCCCATACATTAATAGGACTAAAAGTAGATGCTGGACCTTGAGTTTTCGCAAACTCACCTGCAATCACACGTAAATGACCTGCATCATCTTTGAATTGAAGCACTGGAATATCTTTGGCTTCAATTGCTTGATAACGTGGTGCTGTCATTTTGTCTTTAGCAGGCAAATTCACCCACAATTGTGCCATTTGAAATAATCCACCTTTTTTTGCAAATTCAGGAGAATGGAACTCTTCATGCACAAGACCTGCACCAGCTGTCATCCATTGCACATCACCTGTTTTAATAGTTCCACCACCACCAGCTGAGTCTTTATGAGTGACTTCGCCTTGGTAAGCAATTGTCACTGTTTCAAAACCACGATGAGGATGTGAACCTACACCACGTTGAGCAGTAGATGGATCAAATGGGTATGGCGAAGCATAATCTAAAAGTAAAAATGGGCTAATCGCCTGACCTAAACGATCATAAGAAAATAGACCTTTCATTGGGAAACCATCACCCACCCAATGCATATTTTCATTGCGATAAACGCCTATAATTTTTTTCATTTCAAGCTCCTACGCTCGAACTTAACTTGCGATTATTTTATGTTTTATAGCGCCTTTAACCAATGGCTCAGGCAGAAAACAGCATCTCATAATTAGAACAATTAATAACTATATAAATTAATATTTCAACTAAATGTCATTTTATCTCATTTTTAAGATTATAAATCCTAAAAAATAGGCTATATCAAAAAAAACTATCCTATTAATATGAATATTCACTAGAGATTGATCTTACTTTCAGTCGTCTAATTTACTTCTATTAAAATTAAAGGATGCCATCATGGGTAAGCCATATGTTCGTTTAGATAAAGACAATGCAGTAGTATTATTAGTAGATCATCAAACAGGTTTACTTTCTTTAGTTCGTGATATCGATCCAGATAAATTTAAAAATAACGTATTAGCTCTTGCAGCTGCTGCAAAATATTTCAACCTTCCAACAATTTTAACAACTAGCTTTGAAGAAGGTCCTAATGGTCCTTTAGTTCCAGAATTAAAAGAAATGTTCCCAGATGCACCTTATATTGCTCGTCCTGGACAAATTAATGCTTGGGATAACGAGGATTTTGTTAAAGCTGTTAAAGCAACAGGTAAAAAACAAATTATTATTGCTGGTGTTGTAACTGAAGTTTGTGTTGCATTCCCTACTTTATCTGCACTAGAAGAAGACTTCGATGTATTTGTTGTTACCGATGCATCGGGTACGTTTAACCACTTAACTCGTGATGCTGCTTGGCAACGTATGAGCAGTGCTGGCGCACAATTAATGACTTGGTTTGGCGCAGCAGGTGAATTACACCGCGACTGGCGCAACGATATTGATGGTTTAGGTGCTTTATTTAGCCAGCACATTCCAGACTATCGCAACCTAATTAACAGCTACATTCAAAACACAACTAAAAAATAAGTTTTAGTTTTCACATAAAGGCGATCTTTTGATCGCTTTTATTATTTTTAGATTCGTATTTGAATAATATCCTTTATGATGAATATTCAAATTTCAAAATCCTACTTTGTACGGAGCGAATATGCATTCATTTGATGATTACTATTACTTTTACCTTGTTGTAAAACATGGTGGTTTTAGTGCAGCCAGTGAAGCAACGAATATTACAAAATCTAAGTTAAGCCGTAGAATTTTAGACTTAGAAAATAAATTTGATATCACACTTATTCAAAGATCAACTCGACATTTTAAAGTTACACCCTTAGGACAAGAATTCTTTGAAGCATGTGAAAAAATTATTTCGCAAACAAATTTTGCTCAAAATATTTTAACCAAACAAACCTTAGAGCCTAAAGGCTTAGTCAAATTAAGCTGCCCATCTGTCATGATGGAACATCAAATTCGTCCACTACTCAATCAATTTTTAAAGCAATATCCACAAGTAAAAGTAGAAATGGAACTTACTAGCCGTCGTGTTGATATTTTGCATGATGATATTGATTTAGCGATTAGAACCAATTTTGAAAATAATGAAGATTCAAGCATTATTGTACGTGATGTGATTCGTACTACACATTGCCTAGTCGCAAGTCCTGAATTATTGAATGGTCATATCATTGAGCATGTGACTGAGCTTTGTAATTATCCAAGCATTGTTTTAGGTACACAAAAAACCAATTATCGTTGGTCTTTATACAATGAAAAGCATAAAGAAGAAATTGATATTCTCTTAGATCCAAGAGTGAAAAGTAACGATTTATCTGGCGCTTATTTTTCGGCTTTAGATGGTTTAGGTATTGCGGATTTACCTTTTTTAACTGTAGAAAAAGATATTCAAGAAGGGCGATTAATCCATATATTACCTGAATGGTGTTCTAACATTGGAACAGTGCAAATTGTCTATTCTTCAAGAAAAGGACAGCGTCTTGTCATGGAAAAATTAATTGATCATTTAATTGAAGGTATTAGAAGTTATGCAGAATCGAGCAAAGGCTATTTAATATAATTTTAAAATTCATATAAAAAGCCAGAACAAATGTTCTGGCTTTTCTTTTATCTAAAACTTAGATTTTACCAACTAGGTCAATTGACGGCGCTAAAGTTGCATCGCCTTCTTTCCATTTAGCAGGGCAAACTTCACCTGGGTGAGCATAAACATATTGAGCTGCTTTTAGTTTACGAAGCAATTCAGATGCATCACGACCAATACCACCTGCATTAATTTCTACAATTTGAATTGTTCCGTTTGGATCAATTACGAAAGTACCACGGTCTGCTAGACCATCTTGCTCAATAAGAACTTCAAAGTTTTTAGCAAGTGTCCAAGTTGGATCACCTACCATTGGATATTCAATTTTTTTGATTTCTTCAGAAGAATCATGCCAAGCTTTATGCGTGAAATGTGTATCTGTCGAAACAGAATAAACTTCAACACCCATTTTTTGGAATTCAGCATAATGATCAGCTAAATCGCCTAATTCTGTTGGACATACAAATGTGAAATCTGCAGGATAGAAAAATACAACAGACCATTTTCCAATCATGTCTTTATCAGACACTTCAATGAATTCACCATTTTTATAAGCTGTGGCTGTAAATGGTTTTACTTGGGTGTTAATTAAACTCATGAGATATTCCTCTAGCTTCAATTTATATAAGTGCTTATCTTGTGAAGCTAGAATACGAAAATATCAAACATTGGTAAAACAGTACTTTTTTATAATTTTAATCGTTTTTTTAAATCAAAAGATAAACTTTCATTCTTAAACCAAATTTTAAGATGACATGCTATATATACGATGCTCTTTCCCCCACTTCACCATCATTACAATAACATCTTCTAATTTTCTACCAGATTCCGTTAAGCCATATTTTGTAATGCTTAAACCATTTTCAATGACTTCGACCTTTTTAATAATGCCATTAATTTCTAGCTCTTTAAGTTCTTTTGAAACCATGCGCGGTGTAATGCCTGTTATTAAATGTTCAATATCTTTAAATCGTCTTTGTTCTTCAAGCAAAATACAAACAATTGCTAGCTTCCATTTGCCATTAATCACGTTAAGTGCATCTTTAAGAGCAACAACAAAACTAGCGCTACAGCTCTCTTGATTAATCATATTTGTCATAATTTTCAATTACCTTTATCAGTAGCTTAACTTTAATTTATGTACTTAAATTTTCACTATCTTCGAGTATAGTAGAGCACAAATTAACTTTACAATTACTCAATTTATATATATTGTTTGACATAAATCACATAAATAGAGCATTAATTACTTAATATTTAACTTTGATGAGATCATCATATTTCTTTCATTTGAAGATTATATATCTCCATATTAAAAGAAATATAAATATTATTTTATTAATTATGTTGTCTATTCATATACAAAAAATCAGAGGATAGAACATGATATTAGTTACAGGCGCAACAGGTCAGTTAGGCTCAAGCGTAATTTCCCAATTAAATAAAGTTTCAAAAAAAGATCAATTTGCAATTTTCGCTAGAGATGAAAAGAAAGCAACAAAATACAAAGAACAAGGTATTGAAGTTCGACTTGGTGATTTCAATCAAATTTCCTCTTTAGGACATGCTTTTGAAGGTATAACTAAACTCTTGTTAATTTCTACAATGGAATTTAACCGCTTTGAGCAGCATAAGAATGTCATTGATGCGGCAAAAATGGCAGGTGTAAAACATATTATTTATACTGGTTTAGCCATTCAAGATATTGAAACATCTAATGTGAAAGACCTCATGCAAAGTCACTTCGACACAGAAAAATATATTCAAGCAAGTGGCTTAGATTTTACCTTTGTTAGAAATACTATGTATACAGATGCAATTCCACAGATTGTTGGTGAAGCGGTATTTGATACAGGCATTTATCTATCAGGCGGTGCCGGTAAAGTCCCTTATGCTTTACGTAGAGAAATGGGTGAAGCAATTGCAAACATTCTTGTACAAGACAATCATGAAAATAAAATCTATAACATTACAGGTGATATTGCTTATTCATATGCAAATGTTGCTCAAACACTTAGTGAATTAACCAATCAAAAAATTGACTATGTCGATTTAGATGAAATTCTTTATGAACAATTTTTAACTGATATTCATTTACCTGAATTCCTTATTTATTTAACAAAAGGAACTGTGGTTGATATTAAACAAAATCAATATGAAGTGAATAGTTCGGATTTAAAAACACTATTAGGTAGACCACCTCTAGATTTGAAATCTGCACTTAAAGAACTGTACAAACTTTAACAATCTCAATGAAAGACTAAATCACAAGACAAAATAGGAACACATATGGAACTTTTAAAAGCTTTAAAATGGCGCTACGCAACTAAACGTATGACAGGTGAAAAACTTGATCAACATCTTGTAGATCAAATTGTTGAAGCTGCTCGCTTAGCACCAACTTCAGCAGGTGTACAACCATTTCATATTTTTGTAATTTCAAATCCTGAACTTAAAGAAAAAATTTCTCCTATCGCATTTAATCAGCCACAAATTACTGAGTCTTCTCATTTACTTGTTTTCACGGCTTGGGACAAAATGGATCCTGAACGTATTCAAGCAATTTATGACTATACAAATAAAGAACGTGGTTTGCCTTTAGATAAAACTGCCGATGTCGTTGCTGGATTAAATAGCCTATTCTCAACATTCACAGAAGAACAGCAACATCACCATGCATCTAAACAAGCGCATATTGGCTTTGGTATGGCAATTGCTGCGGCAGCAGAATTAGGTGTAGATGCAACTCCAATGGAAGGTTTTGACAAAAATCAATTAGATGAGTTATTAGATTTAAAATCAAAAGGTTTAATGTCTTGCACTTTACTCGCTTTAGGTCGTCGTCAACCTGAGGGTGATTGGCTAAGCATATTGAAAAAAGTACGCCTACCAACAGAAAAATTTATTACCGAAATTAAATAAGCTTTAATTTCAGCAAAAAAAATAGCACTCAAATGAGTGCTATTTTTTTTAAATTTTATTTTTAGCCTTGCAAACATATTTATAGACTTTCATCAGATCTATATGCGAATCATAAATAGGTTCAAAATATACTGTTGAAAATGGTGTATCCATATCTATTGCTTTGCCATTTGGCTTAAAACGCTGACTTTTAATGGTTGCTTTAGTTTGTTCTTTACAATTGATTTGGTGTATTGCTTGAATATAACCACGCGGTGCAATTTGTAATGATGGCACACCATATGTATAAATATATTTATAACCATACTCTATAACAGATGGATGTCCCGCTACACTTTTTATATGGCTTGAGTTTACAAATGTTTCGCCATATTCATCTGTACTTACTTTTACCCATTTTTCTGATGTTGTTGCATAAGCTGTTGTCGTAAAAAATAAAATTGATATTGCTATGAGTTTTTTCACGCTTATTCCCCCAAATAATTATTCGTGTTTGATCCTTTATTTATAATAGATTTTTTAAAATTTAACAAAATAAATTATATATGCACTTTTAACTTAACATTTTCTATAGTTAAAAAAATAGCTTCTCTTATTTACAAAATAAAAGAAGCTATAATTCAATCTAAGCAATTGAGTTTAAATAAATTTAATAAAAAATCACCTAGAGTAACTTAACAGATTAACTCTATATATGATCTAGAACGGTAAATCATCATCTAAGTCTGAAGGTGCTGTTGCCATTGGCTTAGCAGGTTGTTGCTGTGGCTTAGGCGCTTGGAAACCTTGGTTAACATTGTTGCCATAGCCACCTTGTGGTGCTTGTTGTTGGTTGTTATAACCACCAGACTGTTGACCGCCATAACCACCTTGATTGCCGTAGTTATTGCCACCGCCTTGGTTATTATTGTTAAAACGTGGTTGAGCAAAACCATCTTGCTGATCGCCACCTTGTTGTTGACGGTTCGCAGAATCGAGCATTTGCATTTGTTCGCCACGAATTTCAGTCGTGTAGCGTTCTTGACCACTTTGGTCTGTCCATTGGCGTGTACGCAATGAACCTTCAATATAAACTTTAGAACCTTTACGCAAGTATTGTTGTGCAATTTCACCTAAACGGTTGTGCAATACAATACGATGCCATTCTGTTTGTTCTTTACGTTCACCTGAACTTTTGTCTGTCCAAGATTCGCTTGTCGCGATAGAAAACTGAGTGAGTGATCCACCATTTGGAAATGTTTTTGTTTCAGGGTCTTTACCCAAAGTACCAACTAAGATTACTTTATTTACGCCGCGCATTTGCTGTTATCTTCCTATTCGATTCTATGTTTTACTTTATAAGAGTTCTCATTAAATGACTACCTCTTTACCTAACAAGTGCGTTAAATGTTGTCGTGCAGTATCATCTAGCTGCAATTTATCAACTTTTACATA
Source organism: Acinetobacter faecalis (assembly GCF_034187745.1). NCBI lineage: Bacteria > Pseudomonadati > Pseudomonadota > Gammaproteobacteria > Moraxellales > Moraxellaceae > Acinetobacter > Acinetobacter faecalis. The sequence continues at coordinate 208,895 of NZ_JAXHPF010000002.1, forward strand.
AGCAACTTGCTGTTCAGGCATCACTAAGACTTCTTCAATACCACGAATTGCCAATAATTGAGAAGTCCATTCATCTGTTTGTTTTGTCTCTGGCAATCTTAATACCAATGATGATAAATAACGAGGTTGAGACAGACCAAAACTAATAATTAACCAAATAATTGCGATTGCCGTAAGTATGCCCCATCCCATTGCAGTATTGTTGAGCATGATCAATTGACCACCTAAAATACCACCACAAAATGCACCTAAAAATTGACCGCTCGCATTTATGCCCATTGCCGTTGCTTTAGACTGAATTGGCGCAGCTTTAGATAACCAAGAAGGCAACAAAGCTTCCATCACATTAAATGCAATAAAGAATAATCCTAAGCCTAAAAGCAGAATGTATTTAGATTCAAATCCAAATATCATAAAGATTAAACCTAAAATAATTCCGCCAATTGCTGTGAGAAAAATGCCTCGCATTTTGCGATATTTTTCAGCCAAAATAATACTTGGAAATGCAAAAAACAAGCTTAAAACGAGAAGTGGTAAATAGATTAAACCATGGCTCGAAAGTGGAATTTTTGCATAATTAATGAGTTGTAAAGGCACATAAATAAACATGGCCGTAAGCAGTAAGTGCAATGAAAAAACAGAAACATGAAGTCTGTTTAAATCTTTCATTTTAAGCACTTCTTTCAACTGCACAAAATAGCCTTGTTGAAAGCTTTTATGATGGCGCGTGACTTTTGGTACAAGCAACAACATAGAAATGGCAAGCATCCCCATAATAGTTGTTACCCAAAATAAACCTGAAATGCCCACTAAACTGGTTAACCAAGGTCCTAAACTAAAAGCAATCACAAAAGATAAGCCAATACTCATGCCCATCATTGCCATTGCTTTAGAACGCTGTTCTTCACGAGTAACATCTGCAAGCAATGCCATCACCACCGCAGAAACTGCACCACCACCAGCAATAGCACGACCAATAATCACGCCATAAATAGTGTCGGACATGGCAGCAATTGCACCACCTAAAGCAAAAAGTAAAAGTCCAAATACAATAAGTGGTTTACGACTGTAACGGTCTGCAATAAGACTAAATGGAATTTGTAAAATAGCTTGAGTTAAACCATATACACCTACTGCTAAACCAATCAGCGCAGGCGTTGCCCCTTCATAAGCCTGACCTGCCACTGAAAATACAGGGATGATCATGAACAAACCCAACATGCGTAAGGCAAAAATACTACTTAAAGCAAAGGTTGAGCGACGTTCTAGGGCGTTCATCATAGGTCGTTAAAACTCGTTAATTTCTGTGGAAGATTATAGGACATTTGGTGCAATTCTCGGCATATATTTTATTTGAATTAAAGATCATCGCCATCTAAAAAACAAAAAAGCGTAACTTGCGTTACGCTTCTCAACAACTTAATCACAAATAGATCATGTTATTTGTCGTTTATTATATTGAATAGATGCAATAACCGCCCAAACAATAAATGCCACACCAATTAAGCCTGTTAAAACTTCTGGAACATGCAAGCCTGTACCACTCGCAATCATAATAAATGCTAAAGCACCAATTGCATAATGTGCGCCATGCTCAAGGTAAATATAAGCATCTAATGTTCCCTTCTCGACTAGATAAATTGTCATAGAACGTACAAACATTGCACCAATTGCTAAACCTAACATGATAATAACAACATCTGAAGTAATGGCAAAAGCACCAATTACACCATCAAAACTAAACGATGCATCTAATACTTCTAAGTAAAGGAAACCACCAATACCTGCTTTAACCACACCACCTGGAACAATATTACCTTGCTTATCTACACTGTTTCCGTCTTCATCTACTTCAGGTTCACCACCCAATAAGTGACTTAAAACTTGAACACCTACATAAACAACAATACCCCAAATACCTGCCATTGTTACAACCAAACGTTTCGCTTCATCTACGTTTGCAGCCATAATTAATAAAGCAATAAGGGCAATAAATACTGACATTGCAGGTACATTTGCTAGGCTTGCTAAACGGCGTTCAACCCATTTAAACCAATGCGTATCTTTACCTTCATCTAAGAAGAAGTTTAAAAATACTAATAACAAGAATGATCCACCAAATGCTGCAATTTCAGGATGATGATCCATTAAACGTTGTGAATAGGTTTTAGGATCGTTCAATGCCAATTTCACCACTTCCACAAAGCCCATATCTGCTGTTACAGCTACAATAGCGACAGGGAAAATTAAGCGCATACCAAAAACAGCAACAATAATACCCACTGTTAAAAACAGCATTTTCCAAAAGTGATCCCAGTTACGTAGAACTGAAGCATTTACAACAGCATTATCGAAAGATAAAGACACTTCCATAATGGCTAATATGGTAGTTACCGTTAATGCTGTAAGCATTGTACGTATGCCTGCTTCTGGCCCATGGGTATAACCCCAATATGCAGAAATTGCTAAACACACAATCGTAAAAAAGATAGAGAAACCAAAATGTTTCAACATGGCAGAACGACCTTAAATAATTTCAATATTAAAATTTGGTAAAATTATACAGCACAAAATTTACTTTTATTTTCAGTTTTAGATATTCCGATATCTGTAGTTTTCTGTCTTTGTGTAATTTTACCTTGGAAGATAATCAAGCAGGTTTAAGTGTTGTCTGATTTAACTTGGTTCAATTATGAACGTTTTTTTAAATTAATCCAAAAAGTTCATATTATTTTTTGAAACCGAGTAATTATTAATACTTCTTCAACACCATTCATGCACACAATTGTTATATTAAGCTCAACAATATCAACATGCTCTAAATAGGATTTGAAATGAGCTTTTCACAAGACGTTTGGTCACGAAATTTAGATTTATATCAAAAAACACTTCAGCATCCTTTTAACCAAGAACTTGCGCAAGGCACTTTAAATAAAGATGCGTTTTGCCATTATGTGATTCAAGATGCGCATTATTTAGTGGCGTATGGTCGTTCACTTGCAGTATGTGCTGCAAAGGCATTCAGCGCAGAAGAAATTATTCAGTTTTCAGAAGCAGCAAAACTTGCGATTGTTTTTGAACGTGAAATGCATAATGACTTTTTAGATCAATTTAAAATTTCTGCGCAAGATTTTGAATCGACTCCTCTTACGCTTGCTTGCCATCATTACACTTCTTTCTTACAAGCAACGGCTTGGTCTGAAAGCTACCCTGTTGTTTTAGCATCTCTACTTCCTTGCTTCTGGATTTATGCAGAAGTAGGTAAAGATATTGTAAATAAATCAGTAGAAAATAATCCGTACCAAGCTTGGATCGACACTTATGCAAGTGAAGAATTCCACGAAGCGGTACAAAAAGTCATTGAAACTGTAGATGCAGTTGCTGAACGTGCTGATGCCGATACGCTTGAAAAAATGCATCAGGCTTATACACGTGCAGCACAGCTTGAATGGTTGTTCTGGGATGGTGCTTATCATCAAAGACAGTGGAACGGATTAGAGGCTTAATTGTCTTCATAAAAATATTCTCGATGCACACTTGTATCGAGAATATTAAATACATCAGCTAATTCGTTACTTTGGTTTCGCCCAAAGTAACCAAAAGCATTTTCATTCGCAAAACTCGTCAAATTACAGTGAGAATCAAAAAAATCGCAGAAACATTCTCTTTAAAATTTCAGTCTGCCTCGAACAGTTGCGAATGATATTCGCACGAAAGCAATGTGGTTTTTTTATAATTATTTACTGATGATATAACTGCCAACCATAAATTAAACCTGCTGCAGCAATCACCCAACACAAAGTCGCAAGTCCTAAGCACGACCACATCGACATTTTAGTTGCCAATACATACACCATAAACAAATAAATAAAATATGGAATAAGTGACCATAAACCGAAAAGTGCAGTTTTCTGTAGAGCTTCAGCCCCTTGTTGTTGTGAAACGATGACATGTGCAATAAGTGCAAATGTAGGAAATAAAGGAACTAAACCTGCAATATAGAATGCTTTGCTTTTAGATAAAACTGCAATAATTAAGACAACAGCAGCACCAAGTACGCACTTCAGAAACAACCCAAACATAATTTATTATTCACAAATTCCTTTTTTAATAGTATCGCGAAATTCATATTTTTTTAATAGACAGTAAATTTTTACAACGAGATGAATTGAGATTTTAATTTTAGTTAAATAGAGAAATATACAAAGTTTAATTAACGAAAATTTTCCAAAACCATTTAAAGATATTACCAACCACATTAGGAAATAAATAGCCTATAACGAAACAGCAAATTACTGTAAAAATTACAATTTTAGGTGAGCTAATTGTAGAGCTTAGATATAGAGAGAAAAATATTGCTAGCCCTAGACCTAAAATGATCCCACCTACAAAATAGTAAAATGCTGTAATTAAACGTTCCGAATTGTCCATTCTTTTAACTACCTACTGGAAAGCCGTGAAACATCCATTGTATGCCCCACAAAATAGCGAGGATTAAAATTATTAAAAAGATAATTTCTATTTTTTTCATTTTTAAATATTTCTAAAACCAACATAATACCTGCTCAAGATAAGTCTTTATAGCTCTTAATTCAAATACTTAAATCATTTCAAAGTATCCAATTTTAACCAACTAGACTTATATATTTTTTCATATTCGATGGATTCATATAATTTTAGTTAATCCCCAAAAGAGAAGAAATTTAAATACTCAGGGTACTCAAAATATCTAAAGAATAAAAAACCAGCATCTTTAAACCGAATAAAATTTGGCATTTCAATCGTTAAAATTACACTACTAAAACTTGTAATTATGCTCACTTCCAATATTATAAATGATAATCATTATCGTTTATTTAATTACTGGGGTTAGCTATATGACAATTGAAACTCAAGGTACTGAAGCCATCCGTGCCATGATTACATTACGGAAATGCTGGTATGAAAATGAAGAAATCTATTTGAATCAAGGCTGTTTACATTGCGGTTCTGCTGCAACGTATTTAATTTATTTTACCAACCGAAAAGTTCAAAAATTAATGCTCGACTTTATTGGGCACTACAACTGTAACGCTAAACTCAATTTTGATTTTCTAGATATCGAAAACTTTCCCGAACAATACGAACAGTTTCTATCTCAACTCGAACGCTTAGTCATCCAATATTCATTTGGTAAAACCCAACAGAAAAAAACACAGTCTTTTGAAGATATTGAATCTATTTTCGAGCGCAGTTATAACGCTGTATGTTTTGCCTAATAATCACCTAACATTTATATAAAACATAAACTTAGAATTTAATTAAATAGATACAGCACCCCAAGTGTAATGATTGCAGGTAAAGCCTGAATAAAGAATATTTTCTTGCTTGCAGTCATTGCACCATAAATACCGGCAACCACAATACAACTCAAAAAGAAGGACGCTATATGAATAGAAAAACTCGACTTTTCAACAACTGCCCAAAGTAATCCTAGGGCTAAAAAACCATTATACAAACCCTGATTTTGTGCCAAAACCTTTGTAATTTTCGCTTTTTCTAAACTGTTTCCAAAAGCTTTCATACCAAGTGGCTTATCCCATAAAAACATTTCTAAAATCAAAAAATAGATGTGTAATAACGCAATAAATACCATTAGAAACTTAGCAATCAACATTGTATTTTCCTTGTTTTATTTTGATAAAAGCCAAACTTATTATTTCTTCTGCGCTATAAATAACATGAAATTGAAAAAAGTATGTAACGCGTTCCTATAACCGTCATAATTTGACGTTTAAATTACTTTATTTTGCACTTGAACATTTTTCATGCGCTATCATATACACCTTTCCACGCACCTAAAAATTGAGAAATATTTATGAGCCAAAGTCATATCCGTATTCGAGGCGCACGCACACACAATTTAAAAAATGTGTCTCTCGATATTCCACGCGACAAGTTTGTGGTAATCACGGGACTATCAGGCTCAGGGAAATCATCTTTAGCATTCGATACTTTATATGCCGAAGGTCAACGTCGTTATGTTGAATCACTTTCTGCTTACGCACGTCAGTTCTTATCGCAAATGGAAAAACCTGAAGTCGACTCTATTGAAGGTTTAAGCCCTGCTATTGCCATTGAACAAAAATCGACAAGTCATAACCCACGTTCAACTGTGGGAACAATTACAGAAATTTATGATTATTTACGTCTTTTATATGCACGTGTGGGTACGCCTTACTGCCCTGAACATGACTTGCCGATGGTCGCGCAAACTATTTCGGAAATGGTCGATGCGGTAAAAGCACTTGAAGAAGGTACAGCACTGATGTTGCTTGCGCCTGTTGTGCGAGATCGTAAAGGTGAATACACCAACTTATTCGAACAATTACAAAGCCAAGGTTTTGTGCGTGCACGTGTCGATGGCGAAGTCATGGATATTGACCCAATTCCAGAACTCGATAAAAAGAAAAAACACACCATTGAAGTTGTTGTAGATCGTTTTAAAGTTCGTGACGATTTGGGCAATCGAATTGCAGAAAGTTTTGAAACAGCACTACGTTTAGGTGGTGATATTGCCATTTTATCTTGGATGAAAGGCGAACAAACAGATCGTACTTTCTCTGCAAAACATTCATGCCCAGAATGCGACCGTGCTGTTGGCGAATTAGAACCACGCTTGTTCTCGTTCAACAATCCATTTGGTGCCTGCCCTACTTGCGATGGCTTAGGCACACGTAGCCATTTTAGTTCAGACAAACTCATTCCAAACCCAGAAGTTTCTATTAGCCAAGGTGCAATTCGTGGTTGGGACAGACAACGTCCTTATTACTACACCATGATTCAAAAAGTTGCCGATCATTTTGGTTTTTCTGTAGATACGCCTTGGAATGAACTTGATGCAGATACCAAAAAGAAATTTTTATATGGTACAGGCAAAGAAAAAGTAGATTTAAGTTATATCGATGAGCGTGGTCGTTCACATAAACGTGTGCAAGCTTTTGAAGGAATTTTGCCACATTTAGAACGTCGTTACCGTGAAACAGAAAGTAATTATGTCCGTGAAGATTTAGCACAATATCTTTCAAATGCAGCATGTGACGTTTGTGATGGTTCACGTTTAAATGAAATCTCACGTAATGTAAAAATCTTAGATAAAACCATCGCCCAAATTACTAAGATGTCGATAGGCGACGCTGAAAATTACTATCAAGACGTTCAGCTTGAAGGTGCCAAAGGCGAAATTGGCGATAAGATTTTTAAAGAAATTCGTGAACGTTTGCATTTCTTAGTATCTGTTGGTTTGAACTATTTAAGTCTTTCACGTTCTGCCGAAACCCTTTCAGGTGGTGAAGCACAGCGTATTCGTTTGGCATCGCAAATTGGCGCAGGCTTAATGGGCGTCATGTACGTGCTCGATGAACCCTCTATTGGTTTACATCAACGTGATAACGACCGCTTGCTAGAAACCCTTGTGCGTTTACGTGATTTAGGCAACACCGTTTTAGTTGTGGAACACGATGAAGACGCCATTCGTGCTGCCGATCATATTATTGATATTGGTCCTGGTGCAGGTATTCATGGTGGTCACGTGATTGCCGAAGGTACGTATGATGAAATTCTTGCCAATCCGAAATCGCTTACAGGGCAATATTTATCGGGCAAGTTAAAAATTGAAGTGCCTAAAGTTCGTGTACAACCGCCAAAACCTGAAGAGCAAATTAAGTTGATGGGCGCGGCAGGTCATAACTTAAAGAATGTAGATTTAGCCATTCCTTTAGGCATTATGACTTGTGTAACAGGTGTTTCGGGTTCAGGTAAATCGACCTTAATTAACCGTACACTTTTACCGCTTGCTGCAACGCAATTGAATGGTGCAACAACACTCACTGCTGAAAAATTCGATTCTATTGATGGTCTACAATTTTTAGATAAAGTGGTTGATATTGACCAAAGCCCAATTGGTCGCACGCCTCGTTCAAACCCTGCAACGTATACAGGTTTGTTTACACCTATTCGTGAATTATTTGCACAAACACCTGAAGCAAAAGCACGTGGCTATGCCGCAGGTCGTTTCTCGTTTAACGTGAAAGGTGGTCGTTGTGAGGCCTGCGAAGGCGATGGTATGATTAAGGTTGCAATGCACTTCTTACCCGATATGTATGTGCCTTGCGATGCGTGTCATGGCAAACGCTATAATCGTGAAACTTTGGAAGTTGGTTATAAAGGCAAAAATATTTCCGATGTTTTAGAGATGACCGTTGAAGATGCAATGCATTTCTTTGATGCCATTCCTGTGATTCACCGTCGTTTAGAAACATTGAACCAAGTTGGTTTGGGCTATATCCGCTTAGGTCAATCTGCGACTACGCTGTCAGGTGGTGAGGCGCAGCGTGTGAAATTGGCGCGTGAACTTGCTAAACGAGATACAGGTAAAACCTTATATGTGCTAGATGAGCCAACCACAGGTTTGCATTTCCACGATATTGCGAAATTGCTTGATATTCTTCATGAGCTTCGTAATAAGGGTAATACGATTGTGGTAATTGAACATAATTTGGATGTGATTAAAACTGCCGATTGGATTGTAGATTTAGGTCCTGAAGGTGGTGCTGGTGGCGGTATGATTATTGCAGAGGGTACACCTGAAGAAGTTGTGAAAAATAAGCTTTCGCATACTGCTCGATTCTTAAAGGCGATGTTGAAGTAATCTCCCTTAGCCTCTTTTTAAAAAAGAGGAGCATTCCCTCCTTTTTCAAAGGAGGGTTAGGGAGGATTCAAAATAATAAATTATTATGCTAAAACGGTGATTCATTCACCGTTTTTTATTTCGGGAAATAATGTGGTTTTCAACAAACATTCAAAATGTAGAAAGTAGACTATCCCCAAACTCTTAACTCTTAACTCTTACAAATAATGAAAAACACCCAACTTATCTAACGCATCTAAAGTCAGTTGCTTCCGTAAATTTACATCATCACCATCTTTCATTTGCATATTCAAAGCAAAACTTACAACCTGACCATCTGCCTTTTCAACAAAACCTACATACCAACCCACTTGGGGATCAACATCCATTCCCCAACCACTTTTCGCATATAAACGATTCTCCCCTCTGCGCTCCACATACAACATTTCTTTCACTTTTTGCTGAACTTCAGGTTTAAACGCCAACTGCCCTTTACCAAGTTGATATAAAAATTGCACTTGTTCATTTGGGGTAATGGTTAATGGACCTTTCAACCAAAACTGATCGACCTGTGCACCCACTTGCATATTGCCATAACCAATTCGCTCCAACTCCTTTTGCATTAAAGGCAAACCCGTTCGACGCGCCAAAGTTTGATAAACTGGCACAGCAGATGCTTGCATTGCCTCTGCCAAAGTCATGTCACGTTCCCAAGACTTAATAAATTTAGGCTTTCCATCCCATTTAAAAACTTCTTGAGTATTGGCTTTTCCATGTTGCAAACCAATAAGCGCATTTACGATTTTAAACGTTGATGCAGGAATATAAGCAGTATCGGCACGGTTCAAATGTGTGCCATATGCATTGAGTTTTGTCCCATCGAAAGTCACAAAAACAGCATCTGCATGTACCTCTTTAAATAAAACCTGAATTTTTAAAGCAGGATTCACAACACTTAAATGAGATGTGACAGGTTGATGGTTTTGAATTTGAGATGGCACACATGCCATAAGCCCCATGCTGAAAAGCATCACAGCACAATATTGAAATAATTTCATATTAAAAAATAAGATAAATAAAACTAGATTGAATCAGGTGCAGAAAAAATACCATTAAGTTTTCGTATATTTATAAATAAACGGAGATTAAGAGCTGTTTCGGCTTATCCCAAAACAGCATTTTTACCCTGAGTTTTCACTTTTAATAATGATTTATCTGCACGTTCTAATAAAGCCATCCACGAGACTGCACCTACCGCAACACCAGCACTCACAGAAATACCTACGAACTCATTTAACTCTTTGATATAACAATCAGATCGACCAATAGATTGACGGATATTTTCTGCCAAAATTAATGCATCTTTAAAATTAGTATTATCAATAATAATTAAGAATTCATCACCACCATAACGTACAACAAGCTCAGACGATGTTAAATGTTCTTTTAAAGTATCAGCGACAAATTTAATCACTTGATCACCAATAATGTGCCCGAAGCGATCGTTCACAATTTTAAAGTCATCAATATCTATAATAATTAAACCTGTTTGCGTTAAACGTTCAGGTCTTAACTCGAGTAAACGAATATATTCATTTAATGCCAAACGATTCGAAACACCTGTCAAAACATCTGTATTCGCAATATTTCGTAATTGAAATTCTAAAATATCTCGTTGTTGCAACATTGTTTGTAATTTCTGAATAGCCTCAAACAATGAAATTTCACGCTTATTTTCCATAATTTTATGAGAAATAGACTGATGCGATTCCGAAAGCTCTAGAATTTTTTGTCTTGCTTCAATGAGTGGGGTAAATACTTTTTTCCGTGCATAAATTAAAGTAAATAATGCTGAAAATAATGAAATTGCTGAAACAGTTAAGGTAAAAATAAACTTTCTAAATTCTTTTTTATAACTTCGCTCGACTGAAGATAAGCTGCGCTTTAATATATAGCTTTGTAAATCAACAACAGTTGCGAACTTTTCAACCATAGCCTTTGTTAATTCAGTTCCTGTAAGTGAATAAGGTTTATTCTGTCGACTTTCTTGAACTAATCCTGCAACAACAGGTATACCCTTATTAATGAACTCAGCTTGAACTTTTTTATGTAAATCTAAATATTCTTCAGTGCGCTGTTCCGCAGGTTGCAGAGTATTAATTAAATCCCATAAATAATGTACTTGATATTGGTTTTGTAGCGAGCGAGAAATATTATTTTCAGATATAGGTTGCTGATAAGAAACTGCTGCCATAATTGTAGATGCTACACGTCCAGCTTGATCTCTTAAATCTGCAAGTAAAAGCACTAAAGTATAATTATCTGAAATACTCGATGTACGACCAACAGAATGATAAACCACATCTTTTAATACGACATGGGTAGCATCCCAAGCAACAAACATCTTTTTAATTGCCTGATCTAACTGCTCTGCACTTCGTATTGAAACAGGTGTTTCAACATATTCATCTACCGCTTTTCGCCCAGTTTCAAGTCTTTTAATTAAATTGATATATAGCGCTTCAGATTGGTCAGGAAAACCATGACTATTTAAGACATAAACTGTCTTCTGTATTTGACGATCAACTTTTTTTCTATATTCTGTAAGTTCTTTTAAATTGGCTTCTAATTCTTCTGGTGTACTCGACATCACCTTATTTGAAGGTGCTCGCTCTCTCGACACATTATTGGCAAGCTCAGCAACATTTTGCAAAACTAAAATTTCAGACAATGCTAGTTCAGATTTTTTATAACTAAAATAACTATTTACTGTTAATGGCACAGAAATAATGAGTAATGAAGCAATAATGACACTCATCGACCAAAATAGTTTATGTCTAATATGCTCCGAACGCAGTTTTTGATTCATTAGAGCTTACCCTTAGTGCGTATGCGTAAGGGTCAAATAACGAACCCTAAAATAAAGCCTATATAATATACACTTGTTATAAATAAGCATATATTATTTAACCTTAAAATTTCGATGTACTGAATTGCTTAATCCGATTATATTTTCAACATTTTGTATAAAATTAATTCATTTTTCGCTATTTAAATAAACAATTTTTATTCACTTGCATAATATTTACCAAACAATATTGATAAAAAATGCACTGAATATTTACACTTGCATCAATTGAGTGCATAATGCACCCCATTAGGGCAAGTTAATAAATTCCTCAGCAGATTTATAAGTTTTCCCGCAATTTTTGGCGATAAAAAAACCAGTTTTCTAAGAAAACTGGTTTTTTTATGCTCTTTTTTACGGAAATCATGTTTCCAAGTCACTTTTAAGCACTATTTTGGTGCAACCAATTAACTCATTAAAAAAAAGCCCAACCTTGGGGAAAGCTGGGCGGATAAAAACTATATTCGTGGAGAATTAAGTTAATTTTTCACACTTAATTGAAATCCAATTCAAATTACAAACCAATAAAGCCAACTGGTTTGGTTGGTTTTCAGTAATTATTATTCACCATATTATGTGATATGTAAAGTAGATTTATAGTCTAATTTTTCATACTTATTAAATAAAATTTCAATATTATTCAAAAATATATTAAAAATAGTATCTGTATTGATTAACCTATATTTAGATAAAATATAACCAATCGATCTATTATTCCAATAAGCATATTCATCAATAAAAACCTTTTCCTGAACAAAAATTACTCTTAGATTGTTGTAATACAAATTTTTTTTAGAGGTTGACAAAGAAATATTTAATTGCTTATTTTTCAAACAAATTTAAATATCTAAATTTAATGATAACGTTCTGTTACTTAACTTCATTGACTTCATAATTTGTTACAATACAATGGCAACCGCTTTTACTTTTTTTAATAAAACTGGTAACTATCATGAAAAAACTCGGTTTAGCCACTGCATTATTATTAGCAATGACCGGCGCTCAAGCGTACCAATTTGAAGTACAAGGTCAATCAGAATTCATCGACAATACTGCTAACCAAAATGACTTCACTGGCGCTGTTCAGGGTACTTACTACTTCAATAATGTTGATTCTTCTAAAGGTCCTTTAGCTGAAGCTGCATTCTTGAATCAAGCATCAAACGTTTCTTTAGCGTATAACTACGGTGAATATAAAGAAGCTGGCAACCGTACTGTAAACCACACTTACGGTGCTAAAGCTGAAGCTTATATTCCAACTAAACTTGTTCCTGCATACGCAAGCGCGTCTTATAGCCACACTATTTCTGATAGCAAAACTGGCCAAAACGATGACAATGGCGACCGTTATGCATTAGAACTAGGTGCTGTTGTAGCTCCTAACTTCTTAGTTGCTGTTGGTTACACTAGCGTTGCAGACCAAGCGTCTTACGATGCTTTCAACATCCTTTCAAATGGTGTTGCTAAAGCTGCAATTGAATCTGGCACAATCGCTGACGACCAAGATGCAATCACTGCACGTACTAAATACGTAGGTGCTATCGATGGTACAAACATGTCTATCGGTTTTGATGCTGGCTTAGTTTATGGCGAAGATACTACTTACAACTTAGGTACTACACTTTACCTTAACAACCAGTTAAGCGTTGGTGCTTCTTATGTTGAAACAAGTGCTGACTTAGACGCTAAATCAGCTTGGGGCGCCAACGTAAACTACTTCATCACTCCTGCTGTAGCAGTTGGTGCAACTTACGTAAATGCTAATGCTGAAAATTCAACACGTGACACTCAAACTGTTGGCTTAAATGCTAAATTCCGTTTCTAATTTAAATTAGATTCTGAGTATAAAAAAAGGACGCATAAGCGTCCTTTTTTTATGGCTGTTCGGTTCGAACCAAACTTAAAAAATGTAAGTGACGTTCGTATTGATCAATAATGTCTTGAATTAAATCTTCAACCGTCCAATCCATCACATCATAATTTTGTCCACCTTCTCTTAAGAAAACTTCAGCTTGATAGTTTTGACAGTCTTCAGCTTGCGGTTCTGCCATAAAGCTTGGTGTAGATGTTTCACGTGAAATAACTTGATAAACAAAATTGATTTCATCGTGGTGATTCACACGCAATTGCAAACCATCGTCTACATCTTTAATGCTGATATCTAATTTACGGCGTTTAAGTTCTTTTTGAACGCTTAAGAAGGCTTTTTTCACAACATCTTGAATATAAGCCTCCACCTCTTGCTGAGTATGCGGATAATGCATAATCAAGCCTAAACGTTGTTGCCAACTTCTTGGGTTTTGAATGGCACGAGGTGTAATACGAGCAGTTTGTAAGGCTTGCATTTTAATTGCATCTAAACGTAATGCTTTGACTAAGCCCCAACATATAAACAGCATAATAAAAGTGAATGGCAATGCACTTAGCATAGTCGCAGATTGCAAAGCGCTTAAACCACCATTCAATAGCAAGACAATTGCCAAGAATGCCATGAGCACAGTCCAAAATAGACGTTGCCAAGTGGGTGAGTTTTCAGATTTCGCAGTTAAATAATCTGTAACCAATGCGCCTGAATCGGCTGAAGTCACAAAAAATAGGATGACCAATAACGTCGCAATTAAACTCATTACACCTGAAAAAGGTAATGTATTTAAAAACTCAAATAGCGCTACAGATGAATCATTTTGAACTGCTGTAACAAGCGTTGTATTAGCTTCATTTAAAATGCTGTTTAATGCAGCATTTCCCATAAAGCCCATCCAAATTAAAGTGAAGCCTGTTGGAATAAATAGCACCCCAACAATAAATTCACGAATAGTTCGCCCTTTCGATACACGCGCAATGAACATTCCTACAAATGGCGACCATGAAATCCACCATGCCCAGTACATAATTGTCCAACCACCGATCCATCCATTCGGTTGGTAAGCATACAAATTAAAGGTCATGTTAAATAGATTGGAAACGTACTGTCCTGCGTTTTGAATTGTTGTCTGTAATAAATAAATAGTCGAACTTGCGAAGAAAACAAAAAGTAAAAGTACCAAAGCTAAAACTAAATTTAATTCTGAAAGACGTTTAATACCTTTATCTAGTCCTAAAAATACAGATAAAGATGCCATGATACTAACCACTATAATCAAAATTACTTGTGTGATAGAAGATTGCTCTATACCAAATAAATAATTAAGGCCCGAGTTAATTTGGGTTACACCAAAACCTAAGGTTGTCGCTACACCAAAGACCGTACCAATTGTGGCAAAGGTATCTACCCCATCTCCAATTGGTCCATAAATTTTCTTACCAATTAATGGATATAAAGCAGAACGAATTTTTAAAGGTAAATTATGTCTGTAAGCAAAGTAAGCAAGCGATAAACCAACAATGGTATAAATTGCCCAAGCATGTAAGCCCCAATGAAAGAAGGTTACTTGCATGGCTTGTTGTGCAGCTTGAATCGTTTCTGCATCTCCTATTGGTGGAGATACATAGTGCATAACAGGTTCTGCAACGCCAAAGAACATTAAGCCAATACCCATACCTGCGGTAAATAACATAGCAAACCATGAACTGTTACTATAAGTAGGTTGGCTATGATCTAAACCAAGCTTAATTTTACCCATATCTGAAATGGCAATATAAATGAGTAATATCAAAAATATTGCGACAGATAAAACATAAAACCAGCTAAAGGAATCTGTGACCCACTGATTCAGATGCTTTGTGACCAAATCAAATGAATTTGGAGCGAGCAAAACGACAATTAAAAATAATCCAATAATTGCCACTGTGCTAACAAAAACATTGGGATTGATATTTTCATACCATGCTAATTTTTCGGAAGGCATATTCCCCTCATCTTAATTATTTATAAAAACAGACAGACCTTAAGAGTCAAAAAGACATTCACGACAAGTGAATAAAGCGCATGCTTAATATTTAAAGCAGAATAAAATGATAAATTACTGTTAAAAATAAAGCTGTTAGACAACTGTTCATTTATTGTTAACACAACTTTTTTTAATTATTGGATGATCAACACAAATTTTTAGACAATAAAAAACCCCTTTCGGGGCTTTTTATTTAGGCAATCTTATCTTAGTGATCAGATGCGCCTGAGATACCAACACCAGTTTGTGAACGTACATACTGTGCATCAAACGCTTTGCGTTCTGCTTGTGCTTGTGCTGAATTATCAGTCACAGAGAACAACCAGCAGCAGAAGAATGATAATGGCATAGCGAACAATGCAGGACCATTGTATGGGTTAATAGGTGTATCAGAAATACCCAATGTATCTACCCAAACTGCTTTAGATAATACAATTAATACTACTGCTAATACTAAGCCTACAACACCACCAATTACGGCACCACGTGTAGTTAAACCTTTCCAGAACATTGATAGTACTAGAACTGGGAAGTTCGCACATGCAGCTACAGAGAATGCTAAACCAACCATGAATGCAACGTTTTGTTTTTCGAACAAAATACCTAGAATCATTGCGAAAATTGCTAGACCTAAAGTCGCAATTTTTGACATACGAAGTTCAGATTCAGGAGTTGTTTGACCTTTTTTGAATACGTTTGCATACAAGTCATGTGAAATTGCAGAAGCACCAGACAACGTCAAACCAGCTACAACCGCAAGAATTGTTGCGAATGCTACTGCTGAAATGAAGCCCATGAACAAGTCACCGCCTAATGCATCAGACAAGTGAACCGCAGCCATGTTGTTACCACCAACAAGTTCTAACTTGCCTGTAACCGCCATTTTAGCAACATCAAGGAATTGTGGGTTGTTCGATACATAAAGAATCGCACCAAAACCAATGATGAATGTTAATAGGTAGAAGTAACCAATAAAGCCTGTTGCAACAACTACAGATTTACGAGCTTCTTTCGCATCTTTTACTGTAAAGAAACGCATAAGAATGTGTGGAAGACCCGCTGTACCAAACATCAATGCAAGACCTAACGAAATTGCATCAACTGGATTTGCAGCAAGCTTACCAGGACCCATAATTGCGCCAGCTTGATCCAAAGTCACATCATGAACTTTTGAGAATACTTGAATAGCTTGAGTGAACATTTCAGTGAAGCTGAAGCCAACACCTTTCATTACCATAAATGCCATGAAAGTTGCGCCTGAAAGCAACATCACCGCTTTGATGATTTGCACCCAAGTTGTTGCCAACATACCACCAAACATTACGTATGCCATCATGAGTAAACCCACAATTACAACAGCAATATTATAGTTCAAGCCGAAAAGTAACTTAATAAGCTGACCAGCACCTACCATCTGAGCGATTAAGTAGAATGCCACTACAACTAATGAGCTTACTGCAGCTAAAGTACGTACTGGCTTTTCTGCTAAACGGAAAGACACAACGTCAGATAAGTTGAATTTACCTAAGTTACGTAAACGTTCTGCAATTAAGAACAATACAATTGGCCAACCCACCATGAAACCTAGTGAGTAGAGTAAGCCGTCAAAGCCTGACATAAATACCATGGCAGAAATACCAAGGAATGACGCAGCTGACATATAGTCACCAGCAATTGCCAAACCATTTTGGAAACCAGAAATACCACCGCCTGCTGTATAGAAGTCATTGGTATTGGTTGTTTGCTTTGCAGCCCACTTGGTAATAAATAATGTTGCACCAACAAAAATCATGAACATGATAATTGCTGGCCAGTTTGTTGCTTGCTGTTCCGCTGCACCTAAATCTGGACCTGCAAAAGCCATTCCAGACATGAATGCCGTTGATGCGACAAGTGCTTTAAGTGAATTCCATTTCATCTTAATTTTGTCCTTTTTCATGAGCAATTGCTTCAACTTCACGCATTGCATCTTCATTTAATTGATCTAATTTATTGTTCGCGATATATGAATAAACACCACATAATAAAAATGACAATACAATGATGCTTAAACCTAGAGGAATACCCCAAGTTGTAACACCACCAGAAAGTGAACTATGAAGAAATTCTTTGTTATAGCCTACTAACAACATGAAGCCTACATATACAAACAACATAATGGCAGTTAAAGTCCAACTTAATGTACTTTTTTTACTGACCATTTCTTTAAATTTTGGATTTTGTAGAATACGTTCTACTTGTTTATCATCCATTAAACCAACTCCTATAATTGCCCAACCATGGACACATTTTTAATTCGAATTTTCACTATGCAACTTAACAATGTTTAATACTGCTTGTAATTTAGACTTTGGTCGTTAAAAAATGATCAATTTAAACTGATAAGTACACGAATAGAGTATGATGAGCCTATAGATTTTCTGCTGTGAGCAATATGAATAGCTGGCTAATTATTGGGGTGCTCGCCCTTTATATCGCATTACTTTTTTTGTGTGCATTTTTTGGAGAAAAACACGCAAGTCGTTTAAGTACTCGCGGTCGAATGTTTCTATTCAGTCTAACTTTAGGCGTTTATTGTTCATCTTGGACATTTTACGGTGCTACTGGTGCAGCCGTAAGAGAAGGCATTCTCTTCCTTCCTATTTACTTAGGTCCCTTACTTTTTGTTGCTTTAGGTTATGACATTTGGCGACGTTTAGGCAGAGTTAGACAACACCACGCTATTTCATCTATTGCCGATTTTATTGCAGCTCGTTACGGAAAAACTGGTGCGCTTGCATCGCTTGTAACCATACTTGCCGTTATTGCTGTTATTCCCTATTTAGCACTACAACTTCGTGCTATTGCACTTAGTGCAGCAGTCATTTTAGAGCCTACAGCAGGTGTAACAAGCGCAACAAATAGCGTGTTATTCCTTACTAGTGTTCTTGCTATTTTGGCTATGATTTTTGGCACACGACAAATTGCCAACACAGAACAACATGGCGGTTTAATGTTGGCGGTAGCATTCGAATCTTTTGTTAAGCTTTTTGCTTTACTTGCTGTTGCATGCTTCTTTATATTTGATTCACCTGAAAATATTCATCAAATTTCACGAGATGTTTCACGTACTTTTGGTGAAATAAAAATGTATGGTGTGCCCGATACTTTCTGGGTTCAAACCTTACTTGCAGCACTTGCAATTATTTGTTTACCACGCCAATTCCACGTTGCTGTGGTCGAACTTCGAGATGAAAATCATATTCGAGGTGCAAGACGTTGGTTTGCTGTTTATTTAATTTTAACCACTATTGCAATTGTTCCTATTGCAAGTTGGGCAATGCATGCTGCTCCGCATTATCTTGCTATTCCAGATATTGCAGTTTTGTCTTTACCGTTAAGCTATGAGCAAGATTGGCTCACATTACTCGCATTTTTAGGTGGGTTTTCAGCATCTACAGGAATGTTGCTAGTTTCTTCCGTAGCCTTATCTATCATGCTCAGTAATGACTTAATTATGCCTGCATTATGGCGTTTTAAAATCTTCTCTCGTCATGATAAACGTCTACCTTTAGTACTTAAATTTACACGTCGCGTGTGCATTTTAGTTGTAATGTTACTTGGCTTTTTATTCTTCCATTTCTTTAATGATATCGACCAACTTTCAGTATTTGGCTTATTGGCATTTAGTGCTGTAGCACAATTTGCACCTGCTTTAATTGGTGGTCTTTATTGGCGTGGAGGCAGTAAACAAGGTGTTTATGCAGGTTTAATTACAGGCTTTATTATTTGGGCATATACATTATTACTCCCTACTATTTTAAGAAGCTTACCTGACAGCTTCCTGGATTTTTCACATTATTTTTTAAATTATGGACCTGCAGGAATTACTTGGTTACGTCCAGAAGCATTGTTAGGTTTCCAATCTTTAGCCCCTCTTACACATGGTGTACTTTGGTCCTTAGGATTAAATTTAATTTTATATATTTGGATCTCTCGAATTTTCCGCCCAAGTGTTGCAGAACAAATTCAGGCAGAAAGCTTCTTTTATTATGAAACTAAACCACTACCATCTCAAAATACAAATAACGAAACAAATTTCTCTCATCAAGATGTTGCTCGTTTAAAAGTTCGTGACTTAATTACCCTTGCAAAACGCATTACCGGTGATGAACCAACAATTAAGGCATTTGAACAATTTTGTACACTAAACAATCTAGAACTAAATGAAAATAGCAGTGCTAATGGTATGTGGTGGCGCTTCACAGAACAATATTTAGCAGGAACAATTGGCGCAGCGTCTGCTCGAACATTACTAACTACAGCAATGGTAAATAATGGTTTAGCTTTGGGACAAGTTGCAAATATTCTTGACCAAGCATCTCAATGGCAACGTTTTAATCAAAATTTAATTATGACAATGATCGATCACATGACTCAAGGTGTGAGCGTGGTCGATGCCAATATGTGTTTAGTTGCATGGAATAATCAATATTTAAAACTATTCGATTATCCAAGAGATATTGTTTATGTAGGTTGCCCTATTTCAGACCTGATTCGTTATAACGCAGAGCGTGGTGAATGCGGTCCTGGTTCAGTTGAAGAGCATGTACGTAAACGTATGCATTGGATGCGTGTTGGTAGCGCACACGAATTTGAACGTATTCGTAAAGATGGTCGCGTAATTCAAATGCGTGGCAATCCAATTGAAGGTGGTGGTTTCGTTACAACCTTCGCAGATATTACCGCATTCCGTGAAAATGAGGCTGTGCTTGAAGGTCGTGTACAAGATCGTACCCAACAATTAGCAAATGCTCTTTCCGAGCAACAACTTGCACGAGAACAAGCAGACCAAGCCAATATGTCGAAAAGCCGATTTATTGCAGCGGCAAGTCACGACTTATTACAACCTATGCATGCAGCACGTTTATTTAGTACAGCTTTAGAGCAAAGCGTGCAATGTGATGATGATCGGAAAACACTACAACAGCTTGATCGTGCCTTACATGGTGCAGAAAGTATGTTGTCTGCATTATTAGATATTGCACGTTTAGAAGGTGGAACCATTCAGCCGAAACGTCAATCGTATCCATTGCATGATTTATTAAGTGATTTAGAGCTTCAATTTAAATCAATTGCTGCACAACGTAATATTAAATTCAGCGTACATGACGCTCAATTCTGGATAGATACAGATCCGCAATGGATTCGTCGTATTATTCAAAACTTTGTAAGTAATGCGCTACGCTACACAGCAAAAGGACGTGTTGTTGTTGGAATTTTGCGTTCTGCCGAAAGACCAAATCATATTCGAATTGGTGTTTGGGATACAGGACCCGGCATTGCAGAAGAACAACGTATTAAACTTTTCCAAGAGTTCGAGCGTTGTGGTCATACATCGCCATGGGGTGAACAAGGTTTGGGCTTAGGTCTTGCTATTGTGCATCGTATGACAAGTCTGCTGAATTATCCTATCCATGTTTATTCAACTTATGGAAAAGGCTCTTGCTTCATGATTGAAGTGCCTATTGTTGAGCCACCAAAAGTGATTGCCACACCAACTCAGGCAATCCCTTTACAGTCAAAAGCCTATAAAATTTTATGTTTAGATAATGATGAAGCAATTTTGGAAGGTATGACAACACTACTCACCAAATGGGGTTATCAGGTCTTTAAAGCGACCGAACCTGAACAAGCCGCTGAAATTATTCAACGTGAAAATATTCAGGTTTGGTTGGTCGATCAGCATTTGAATAACGATAAAGTCGGTTTAGATTTTATTTTGGAACATCGTCCAGAAAATACACCTGTTGCGCTTATTACCGCAGATTCTGATCCTGAACTTCCTCAAAAGTTAAAAGAACTTAATATTATTTTGCTCAGAAAACCGTTAAAGCCTGCTTCTTTACGCTCATGGTTATCTGGCTTAAAAATTAGCAAATCTTAAAATTTAAACAAAAAAAAGACCTCTTAATGAGGTCTTTTTTATTTTGCATTTAGATATTTTTTTCTTCGATATTTAACGCATTAATTGCCAATACCGCTTGTGTACGATTTTGCACCCCTAACTTACGGAAAATAGCAGTGACATGCGCTTTAATCGTTGCTTCTGATACATCAAGTTCATAAGCAATTTGCTTATTCAATAAACCTTCAGCAACCATCATTAATACACGAAATTGTTGTGGTGTTAATGATTGAATACGTTCTGCTAATGCAGTTTCATCTGCCGCACGTGGGTCGAAGTTCAAGTTTGCAGGTAAGTTTGGTGGTAACCAGATTTCACCTTCCAATACTTGACGAATCGCTTCACCAATATTACTTGGATGCGCAGACTTAGGAATATAACCCATTGCACCATGTGCAATTGCACGTTGGATAATAGACACTTCTTCGTGTGCAGAAACAACAATAATAGGAATAGATGGATACTGTGCGCGTACGTGAACCAATGCAGAAAAACCTGAAGCGCCAGGTAAATTCAAATCAAGTAAAACTAGATCTGGCTCTGGACCTTTTTCCAAACGCTCGTAAAACTCATTCACAGCAGCTGTTTCATGAATTTGAGCTTGAGGTAGACTATAACGAACAGCTTGAATTAAAGCATGACGAAATAATGGATGATCATCAACGATTAAAATATTCATAAATCACGAGAGAGATCTAGTGCACGGTGAGACTATTCTAACCACACATCGATGTTTATAGATATGCAAAATAGCTATATTTTGCATTTAATTATCTCTTTTTTGATTAAATTTTAGTTTTTCTTATCATTTTTATGTTTTTTACTTACTAAATCAGTTTTTCGTATAAATTTTATCTCACCTTTAAAATAGCTTATCTAAATTAAATATAACATTGTTATTCATATACTTATATTAATATTTAGCATTTAAACACCGCACTAATTCGCCATATCTAAAAATAAGATAACTTATCTTTATTTCAGTATTTTACAGAAATAAGCACATATTGATTAATAAAGACATTACGAAATAAATCACATTTTAGGTTTTTCTCATGTCAAATTTTAATCAACAAAAACCACTTAATATTGTTGCTGTTTCAGGTGGTTTAAATAATCCATCTAAAACTGAAGCTTTGGTTCAGGCTATTTTGAGCGAGTTAGGCGAAGCAACGCCAATTAATGTACATTTCATTAAATTCAGTGAAATTGGTCCTTTGTTAGGTGGTGCAATTTACCGTAACCAACTTCCACAACGTGTGCAGGATGATCTTGCAGCAGTTGAAGCAGCAGATGCACTCATTGTGGGTACGCCTGTTTACCGTGCATCATTCACTGGTTTGTTTAAGCATTTCTTTGACTTTGTAGAGCAAACAGCACTTGTAGATGTTCCTGTACTCCTTGCTGCTTCTGGTGGTAGTGATCGTCATGCGCTTGTTCTTGAACATCAATTACGTCCTTTATTTAGCTTTTTCCAAGCACAAACTTTACCGATTGGCGTGTATGCAACAGACCGCGACTTCACGCCTGAATACACTATTCATAGCGAATTTCTCATTGACCGTATTACGCTAGCTGTGGCTCGAGCATTACCAATTCTTGAATGGGCACCTGCAAAAGGTCAACGTGCTGAAGTTGTGAAAGAAAAAACCCAACTTGCAAATCAAAGCTTAGGTATTAATAAACAAATTGAGCAAGAAGAAGTTCTTCCATCTGCGGCAGTTCCTAGCTTAGATGCAGCAGAATCTCGTTTACATGCGAAAACGCCTAAATCTCAGGTGGCATAACAATAAATACTGTGGAGAATTTGCCATGACACAAGTAAAAAATGATGCAATTAAATTTGCCTACTGGGTACCGAATGTAAGTGGCGGTTTAGTTGTTAGCAATATTAAGCAACGCACCGATTGGAGCTATGACTACAACGTAAAACTTGCTCAAACTGCTGAAAATAGTGGCTTTGAATATGCACTGACACAAATTCGCTTTACCGCAGGTTATAACGCTGAAAATCAACATGAATCAGTGAGTTTTAGTCATGGAATTTTGGCAAAGACCGAAAAGCTCAAAGTGATTGCGGCAATTTTGCCAGGTCCTTGGAAGCCTGCTTTAGCAGCAAAACAATTGGCGACGATTGATCACTTAACCCATGGACGGATTGCCATTAATGTGGTGAGCGGTTGGTTCCGCGGTGAATTTGATGCCATTGGCGAAGAGTGGCCAGAGCATGATCAACGTTACGCACGTTCTGAAGAGTTTATTCGTGCTTTAAAAGGTGTTTGGACACAAGATAACTTTAGTTTTGATGGTAAGTTTTACCAATTTAAAGATTACACATTATCGCCAAAACCTGTTCAAAAACCACATATTGAAATTTTCCAAGGTGGTAGTTCTCGTGCAGCTCGCGATATGGCATCTCGTGTATCTGACTGGTACTTCACCAACGGAAATACACCTGAAGAACTAAAAAAACAAATCGATGATATTCGCGAAAAAGCCAAAGCAAATAATCATGACGTTAAAGTAGGTGTAAATGCTTTCATCATTGCTCGTGATACAGAAGAAGAAGCGAAAGCAGTTCTTCAAGAAATCATTGATGGTGCAAATGTAGAAGCGGTAAAAGCCTTTGGTGATGCAACGAAGGAAGCCGGTGCAGCAACTGCTGAAGGTGAAGGTAACTGGGCAAAATCGACCTTTGAAGATTTGGTTCAATATAACGATGGCTTCCGCACAAATTTAATTGGTACGCCTCAGCAAATTGCTGAACGCATTGTCGAATTAAAATCTGTAGGTGTCGATTTAATTCTTTTAGGCTTCTTACATTTTATTGAAGAAGTTGAATATTTTGGTGAAAAAGTTTTGCCTTTGGTTCGTGAACTTGAAGCAGCTCAACAAAATCAAATTACGGCAAAATCTGCGTAATTTTCAAATAATAATTAAATAGAATTCTAATGTTTCAAATTCCCCTCAAGACTCGGCTTGGGGGATTTTTATGTTTTACAATCAGACAAAATATAGCCTAAATGTAAAATCTACTGGTCGCTCTTTACTTTCATCTCTACAATTATCTTCAAAATTTAAATAAGATTTCGCATATGTACACAGGCATTGTTCAAGGTTTAGAAAAGGTTCTTGAAGTTCGTCAAGGCGATGGATTCAGCACGATTATTGTTTCAAATACAAATAACTTTTTCCAAGATGTTTTTATAGGTGCAAGTGTTGCAATCAATGGTGTTTGCCTCACAGCAACGCACATCGATTCAGACCAAAATACGGTTCATTTTGATATCTCAAATTTAACCAATCAACTCACTACTTTAAAATTTCTTGAAGCAGGTACAGAAATTAATATTGAACGCTCTGCCAAAGTGGGTGCAGAAAATGGCGGACATAATTTATATGGTCACATTGAAGGTACAGCAAAAGTTGTTAATTTAGTTCGTACAGGTGAAACCTTACATTTAGATATTGAAATTCCTGAAGGGAATATCAAATATTTCTTCTTAAAAGGTTTTATAGGATTAAATGGATGTAGCTTAACCGTGAATCGTGTTGACCGAAATACGCAACAAATCTCTGTCGATTTAATTCCTGAAACTTTACGTTTAACCACTTGGAAAGATGTAAAAATTGGCGATGATGTGAATTATGAAATTGATCAAATGACACGAACAATGGTCGATACTTTAGAAAATATTCATCAAAAATAAAGCAAAAAAGAGCCTTAAATTTTCAATGAAGTATTTAAGGCTCTTTCCAAATAACGAATAAATTTAAGAATAAAAACTTGGATCAGGAACTTTTCCTGTAAGCACCCATTCACCAATTTCTTGGTATTTATAATCTACAGGATCATGCAAAGTTTGAGTACGCACATTACGCCAAAAACGATCTAAATTTAACTTTGCTGTCGTTGCCCGCGCGCCCATCACTTGGAAAATATTTTGCGTGATATATAACGAAGTATTTGTAGATGCAATTTTTGCAGTCGCGATTGCAATAGACACTTCGCCACGCTGTTCAGCTGTTAATTTTTCACCCTCATTCCAAGCCTGTTGTAATGTTTCTACTGCTTTATTCGCAAGCAAACGCACACCTTCAAGCTGCACATAAAACTCTGCAAAGTGCTTTTGAGTAAAAGGATCATTCACCGCATTTTCAGCTAAAGATTTAGACCATGCTTTTTGGCTTTGAACCGTTGCTTTTGCTGTTTCAAATGCCCCTTCTGCTACGCCTAAAAACATATGCACAAAAATAAGTTGAGCAATAAGCGGACGTAAACTCGAATATGGCGTACTTAAAGGCCCGGGATTTAATAACAACTCACTTTCTTGAATTTTCACTTGTTCAAAATGACTTGTACCACTATCGGTTTGGCGTTGCCCCATATTATTCCAATCGCCTAAAAAGCTTACACCTTCACGAACTGTTGGAATTACGCCAATCAATAATTTACCTGCTTCGTTATAACCCGAACAAAGCAAAATATCCGAATCTATTGAACCTGAGCAAAAGCTTTTATCACCATGGAAAATATAATCTGTTTCCGAAACTTTCGTTGCAATTGTTCGCTGATCTAATGGGTTTAATGTATTGCCCCAAAATAAGTTTTCTTTTGCCGTTTGCGTGAACCATTTTCCATATTGTTCAGGCTGTGCAAAAAGCTGAACTGTAGCAATAAGTAAATGATGAAAACCATATACATGTGCTAATGAACTATCAACTTGGGCAATCGTTTGAATGGTTTTGAAAATGGTTTTCCAACTCGCACCCAGCCCACCAAACTCATTTGGAATAGATAAACCTAAAAGTCCACTTTCACGAATTAAATCACGTTCAACTTTTGGGTTCCCTCCTGTTTTATCTCTTTCCGCTGCTGTTTCTGAAAATTTTTCTGCAAGTTGCTGTGCAATTTTTATCGCATCAAATTGAGTAGGAGATGAAGCATTCATAATATTATCGACATTTTTCATAACTTTTTTTAGCTTATCAGAGGTTGAACTTTTGCTTTATCTCAATGTATGAAGACTTTATCTTTAAAATAAAAATACCGCTAAAACAACTAACGGTATTTCCATATAAACAATAATTTAAGAATGTTGTGATTTCACTTCAATAATCAGCTGATCTACGACTTGTGGATCTGCTAAAGTTGAAGTATCACCTAAACTATCCAGCTCATTTGCTGCAATTTTCCTTAAAATTCGACGCATGATTTTGCCTGAACGGGTTTTTGGTAATGCCGGTGCCCAATAAATAGCGTCTGGCGTTGCAACAGGTCCTAAAACTTTACGAACCCAAGCAACAAGCTCTTGCCTTAATTCTTCTGTTTCAGGTGTATCTGCTTGCAAAGTGACATAAGCAGCAACACCTTGCCCTTTAATATCATGTGGCATACCTACAACAGCAGCTTCCGCAACATGTTCATGTGCAACCAAAGCACTTTCAATTTCTGCAGTTCCTAATCTATGCCCCGACACATTTAATACATCATCGACACGACCGGTAATCCAGTAATATCCGTCTTTATCTCTGCGTGCACCATCTCCAGTGAAATATGCTCCCGGATAAGTTGAAAAATACGTTTCAATAAATCGAGGATGATCTCCCCAAATCGTTCGCATTTGTCCCGGCCAAGAATCTGTAATAATAAGATTTCCTTCCGCTTCTCCCAAAAGCTCTACACCATCTGAATCTACAATCGCTGGTTTCACACCAAAAAATGGTCGTGTAGCTGAACCTGGTTTTAAAGCCGTTGCTCCTGGTAATGGCGTAATCATGAAACCGCCTGTTTCCGTTTGCCACCATGTATCTACAATTGGGCAACGTTCCTCTCCTACAACCGTGTAATACCAATTCCAAGCTTCAGGATTAATTGGCTCACCTACAGAACCAAGTAGACGTAAGCTACTACGGTCACTTTCACGTACAAATGAATCGCCTTCTCGCATCATGGCGCGAATTGCTGTTGGCGCAGTATATAGAACTGTAACGTTGTGCTTATCTACAATATGACCTGTTCGTGCCCATGTTGGATATTGTGGAATCCCTTCAAACATAAGCGTGGTTGTACCATTTGAGAGTGGACCATACAAAACATATGAATGTCCTGTAATCCAACCTAAATCTGCTGTACACCAAAATACATCGTCTTGTTTTAAATCGAAAACTTCACGAAATGTAAAATTTGCATAGGTTAAATAGCCGCCTGTAGTGTGCATTACCCCTTTTGGCTTACCTGTAGAACCCGAAGTATATAAAATGAATAGTGGATCTTCCGCATTCATTGGTTCAGGCGAGCAAATGTCATTAACCGTCATAATTTCTGAGTGATACCACAAATCCCTCCCATCTTTCATATCAATTGGATTGCCCGTGCGATGTACCACAATGACATTTTGAACACATTCTGTTCCGGGAATATTTAAAGCGATATCTACATTTTCTTTCAGTGGAATTGGCTTACCACCGCGCATTCCTGAGTCAGCCGTAATAACCACTTTAGCTTGACAATCTTCAATCCGGCTTGCCAATGAATCCGGTGAAAAGCCTCCAAATACAACACAATGCACTGCACCAATACGTGCACATGCAAGCATAGAAATAGCAACTTCAGAAACCATTGGCATATACAAAACCACACGATCGCCTTTTTTCACGCCATTCTTTTTTAAAACATTGGCAAATCGGCAAGTTTCATCATGCAGTTCTGAAAATGAAATAATTTTATGCCTAGAAGGATGATCTCCTTCCCAAATAATGGCGGGTTTATACGGATGTTCCTTTAAATGACGGTCTAAACAATTGGCACTTATATTGAGTTGTCCATCTGCAAACCATTCAACTTTAAAGTTATTTTCTTCAAAACTTGTATCTTTTACCTTTGTAAAAGGCTTAATCCATTCTAATTTATTTGCTTGTTCAGCCCAAAATTCTTCAGGATGATCTATAGATTTTTGATAACGTTCAAAGTAGTCTGCTTCATTTGTACGCGCAGTTTTTTTAAATCCTTCTGGTACAGGGTATAATTCTTTCATATTGTACTTCCTTGATCTTTTGTACATTTCATCTCGAAATGTTATGCCCGTTATTCATTTATTATTTCTGCATACCATCAGTATTAAGGCTATTTTTCACACACGACAATCCTGCTTTGGTCGTATAATATTTGTACAACTCAATGTGTGAAATTACAATTTAAATAATATGAATTGTGTATTTTTATATCTGAAATATTCAGTTCACTTTATAATTCGAACGAATATTTAAATGATGTTTAGTTTTAAATATCTCTCTTTTTAAAGCTTTGAGCACATCCATGAATCCAAACCAATCATCTAACTTCTTTTCCCGTCAGCTAACGCAAATTCAAGATAATCCTTTATCTTTGAATGGCCGCTTTGGGCGTTTAAGTTATATCGCGTGGTATGGTTTTCTTAACTTAATTACATTTTTTGCTGTTATTGCCCTAAGCTTGGCTTTAGGTATTTTTAATTTAAGTACTCAATCCTTAGATTCACATTTCATCGATACATTAACAGGTCTAGGCGGATTGGGCTTTTTAATTATTTCTGTTTTATATTTCTATTTTAATCTTGTGATTCAAGTGCGTCGTTTTCACGATATGAACCGTTCAGGCTGGTTCATTCTGCTTTTTATTGTGCCACTCGTAAATATTTTTGTCTTTTTCTACCTGCTTTTAGGTTCAGGAACTCAAGGTACAAATCATTACGGTCCTCAGCGTATTAGCGCAATTTGGGAAAAGATTTTGGCTTGGTTTATGATTGTTATAAGTGTCTTATCTATATTAGGAACGGGTAGCTTGATGTCTTACATGATGGGTGCTGGACAACTTGAAACTCCAACGGAAATCCTTGAAAAAAGTACGGATTATTTTTAAACAAATTTTCTTAAAACTTGACAAAATAATACATGCAGTAAAATTTTAATTATTAATTTTTATATTTATTTCAGGCAAAATAGCATCAATTTGAATCTATTGGAAAGCCTGTGGCCGGACAACAAAATACTTTGAGCGATGTAACTCAAGGTACAACTGAGCTTTTACACGAAGCAACAGAAAAAACTGCTCAAACTGTTATTGCACATACTGCAAAATATAATGATGCCTACTCTACCATCGATAAATTTATGGATGGTTTTTGGGAACGCTTACCTTATATTTGTATCGCACTTATTGTTTTTACTATTTTTTGCTTACTTTCAAAAGTATTCAAATTTTTTGTACGCAAAGCATTATCTGACCGTTCTTACACCAAACAAAACTTAGTTTTAGTGCTAAACCGTGTCGGTAGTTCTGCCATTATTTTCATTGGCTTTTTAATTGCGATGGTGATAGCAATTCCTGGTTTTACACCGGGTCAGCTCATGAGTGCTCTTGGGATTGGTTCGGTTGCAATTGGTTTTGCATTTAAAGATATTTTCCAAAACTTGCTGTCTGGTATTTTAATTTTACTAGGCGAGCCATTCAAAATTGGCGATGACATTATTGTGTCTGGCATGGAAGGTACGGTTGAAGATATTCAAATTCGTGCAACTTATTTACGTTCGCCAGATGGTCGTCGTATCGTTATTCCAAACGCAACGGTTTATACAAGCGCTGTAACTGTAAATACCGCCTACACGCGTCGTCGTTGTGAATTTGTGGTTGGTATTGGCTATGAAGATGATGTTCAAAAAGCACGTGATGTCATTTTAAAAATCTTAGACCGTAATCCAACAATTTTAAGTGAGCCTATGTTTAGCGTGAATGTATCTGCACTTGCAGATTTTTCTGTAAACCTAACTGTTCGTTGGTGGGTAGATACAACAGAAACAGGTACATCAGCGTCTATTAGCCACGTTCAAGAAAATGTAATACAAGCTTTTGCTGAGCATGAAATTTCAATTCCTTACCCTGTACAAGAAGTAAAAGTGTACCGCGGTGAAGGTCATGAAGGTGAGTCAGCTCGCGCTAAATAATCTTCCTAAAACATAAGGAATGACTGTTTCAGTTCGAATAATTCGGTTGCCTAAGCTGACGGCTTGGCAGCCGTTTTTTATGAGTAAATCAATCTCATAAGGAATAAATCCACCTTCGGGACCAATCACAATCGTACAGCCCTGCTCAATCGCAAATGGCATTTTATGGTCGACATAAGGATGTGCCACATAAGCAGGACATTCTTCTGAAATAAGTGTAGGTAAAACATCTTCCACAAAAGGTTTGAAGCGTTTGTACAATTCAATTTTAGGTGAAATGGTATCGCCTGCTTGCTCTAAACCTAATGTCACATAATGATCGAGTTGCTGTAAAAATGGTGTTTGCCAGTAGCTTTTATCTACGCGATAACTATGTAATAAAATGATTTTTTCAACGCCCAAAGTCACGCTATCCATAATTAAACGACGTAAAACTTTAGGTCTTGGTAAAGCCACAACTAACGTAACTGCCAATTTTTCAGGCACAGTTTCTTCATGTAAGGGTTGCACATGAATTGCTGTTTCAGACATATCGACAATTCTTGTAAGATACCGTTTGCCTTGAAGAATCCCGACTTTGAGGGTATCTCCTATTTTTACATCCACATGAGTGTGTAAATGTTCAAGCTGACGTTTCGATGAAATTTTCCAAACATCGGACTGAGTTTGTCGCTCATCAATTAAAACGATATTCATAAATATTGGTCAATAACTTGAATGTGCTTTGCTAAAGAGCCTTTATTTTTTTGCATGATATTGGCTGCATTTAGGTTCAAATGCTCAACTAAGGCACGATCATAAACAAGCTGTACTAAATCTGTTGCAGCTTCTTGCGCAGTTTGTGCAATTTTAACCGCAGATGCGTCTACAAACTCATCAACAATCGTTTGAAAGTTGAAGTAGTTTTTGCCTAAAACAGTCGGAATATTCAATGCAATTGGTTCTAAAATATTATGACCACCACCTGGTTCATTTAAAGAACCACCTACAAAACAAGCCTGACTCATGGCATACCAAAGCCACATTTCACCCATGCTATCTGCTAAATATACTTGGGTATTTTGTTCAATCACTTGCCCTAAACCACGACGCTGAGTATTTAAATCTAGGCTCTGACTTGCCTCTAAAACCTCATCAAAACGCTCAGGGTGACGTGGTACAACAATACACAAAAGCTCAGGATATTCAGTTAAATATGGCTTTAAAGCAGCCAAAATATCTTTTTCTTCAGGCGCATGTGTACTTGCAATCGTAATAATTTTACGTTGTTCTAATTTCCATTCTTGCACCAAATTTTTAGCATTTTCTATAAACGATTTTGGTGCCGTAATATCGAACTTAATACTGCCAACCACTTGGCTTGTTTCAGTATTTGCACCTAAAGTAATAAATCGCTCTAAAGATGCTTGATCTTGCGCTAACAACTCATTTAAACCACTTAACATGGGTGTGGTTAAGCTTGGAACTTTTCCATAACCTTTGGCAGATTTTTCTGAAAGTCGTGCATTAAT
The DNA here is from genome assembly GCF_034187745.1 of Acinetobacter faecalis. Taxonomy (NCBI): domain Bacteria; kingdom Pseudomonadati; phylum Pseudomonadota; class Gammaproteobacteria; order Moraxellales; family Moraxellaceae; genus Acinetobacter; species Acinetobacter faecalis. Next base: position 240,801 of record NZ_JAXHPF010000002.1, read on the forward strand.
TAATATACATGGCACATTAAATTCATGTGCTTGATCAATTAAATTTGGCCATAACTCTGTTTCAACCAACGCCAATAATTTCGGTTGATACAACTGGAAAAAATTTTGAATAAGTTGCTTTTGATCTGCGGGTAAATACACCGCCTGAAATAAATCTAAATAAGGTTCTTTTAAAAATAATGATTTAGCGCGAGCCTGCCCTGTTTTTGTTGTATTGGTAACTAATACGGGATGACCATTTTTCAAATAGTGTTCAATTAAAGGTTGAGCCGCATTTGTTTCACCTACAGAAACCACATGAAACCAAATTGCATTTAAATTTTTAGGATTTTGAAAAGGTCCAAAACGTTCTAGCAACTCCTGTTGTAACTGTTCAGCACTATCTGCACGTTTTTTAATTTTCCATTGATAAACTGGTTTTAAAAGTGAAAGTGCTGCGTTATACCAAAATGGAGTAGCCAAATGTCTTGCCTTAAAATGTGGTGAATTAAAAATATAACAGAGCCACATTCACTTGTTAATCAATGTGGCTCTTTAAAATCACTTTATTATGTAAAGACTTATGCTTTATCTAAAGTTGGATAGTCGATATATCCTTCAGGAACATCTGTTCCAATCATATTTTCGAGTTTTAATTCATTTAAAGGTGAATTATTTACCAATCTTTCAAATAAATCTGGATTCGAAATATAGTCTTTACCAAAGGAAACTGCATCTGCTTTACCTGATGCTAATAATTCGATTGCATCATCACGACTTAAACGCATATTGGCAACATATGGAACATTCCCTGAACGCTCTTTCATATATTCTGAAATACTGTCTTCTGCTAGATATTCACGGGTAAAGAAGAAAGCAATATTTCGCTTACCTAATTCTTCCATTGCATAACCAAAGGTTTCACGTGGAGCATCATCGCCCATATCGTGCTCATCACCACGTGGTGCTAAATGCACACCAACTCGACCTGCACCCCAAACTTCAATTAAAGCATCTACAACTTCTAATAAAAAACGTGCACGGTTTTCAACTGAACCACCGTATTCATCTTCACGCTTATTAGTTTTAGTTTGTAGGAATTGGTCAATTAAATAACCATTTGCAGCATGAAGTTCTACGCCATCAAAGCCTGCTTCTTTGGCACGAATAGCGGCTAGTTTAAATTGTTCTGTAATTGAATGAATTTCTGAAATTTCAAGCGGACGAGGTACAACATAATCGCGTTTAGGACGTAATAAGCTCACTTGACCTGCTTGTTGAACGGCACTTGCTGAAACAGGTGTTTCACCGTTCAATAATTCAGGGTCAGACACACGACCAACATGCCATAATTGCGCAACAATTAAGCCACCTTTTTCATGTACAGCAGAAGTCACCTGTTTCCAGCCTTCAACTTGAGCATCTGAAAAAAGCCCTGGGGTGTTTAAATAGCCATTTGCTTCTTCAGAAATTACCGTTGCTTCTGAAATGATAAGACCTGCACTTGCACGCTGTGCATAGTACTCCGCCATCATTGCTGTAGGTACACGATCATCTGTTGCACGGCTTCGTGTTAACGGTGCCATAACCACACGGTTTTTAAGTTTTAAATCACCAAACTGTACAGGAGAGCTTAAATCAGCCATATTCGCCTCATTATTCACGTATTTAAAGTGAATGTTTCAATTGTTCGATATATTGCTGAATCAATTCTTCATTACGTGAAAAATACGACCATTGACCATATTTTTCAGCTTTAATTAAACCTGCCTGTTGTAATACAGATAAGTGGTTAGACATAGTCGATTGTGAAACTTTACCCAAGTTCTCAATTTGACCTGCACATACGCCACGTTTAAAACCACCACACTCTTCACTCGACAAAAATTTTTCAGGTGTTTTTAGCCATTCTAAAATTTGACGACGTGTAGGATTGGCAAGCGCTTTAAAGATTAAATCTATATCCATAATTCAGACACTTTAAATTAATAAAGCTCAATTCAGCATCTTCGCATACAATATATCGTATTTTTACGATATTTATATCGATATTTTACGATTTAATGAAAAATACTCAATTGAGCTTTGTTTTACTTAATAAAATTTATAGACCTTGCTTTAAGCTAGCTTCAATAAATTTATCTAAATCACCATCAAGCACAGCACCTGTGTTTGAACTTTCAACACTTGTACGTAAGTCTTTAATGCGTGAATCATCTAAAACGTATGAACGAATTTGACTTCCCCAACCAATATCAGACTTTGTATCTTCTAGAGCTTGAGCAGCATCGCTACGTTTTTTCATTTCCAATTCATACAATTTTGCACGTAACTGTTTCCAAGCATGGTCACGGTTGGCATGTTGAGAACGTTGGTTCTGACAAGCCACCACAATACCTGTTGGCGCATGCGTTAAACGTACCGCAGAATCTGTTTTGTTAATGTGCTGACCACCTGCACCCGAAGCACGGTAAGTATCTGTACGTACATCTGCAGGGTTAATTTCAATTTCAATATTGTCATCAATTTCAGGAGAAACGAAAACAGCAGAGAAAGATGTATGACGACGGTTACCAGAGTCAAATGGTGACTTACGAACAAGGCGGTGAACACCAGATTCCGTACGTAACCAACCGTATGCATACTCGCCTTCTACACGAATCGTTGCAGATTTAATACCCGCAACATCACCGTCAGATTCTTCCATTAATTCTGCTTTAAAGCCATGACGTTCAATCCAACGTAAATACATACGAAGTAACATCGAAGCCCAATCTTGCGCTTCTGTACCGCCTGAACCCGCTTGAATTTCCACATAACATGGGTTCGGATCCATAGGATTACTGAACATACGACGGAATTCTAACTTCGCTAATTCTTCTTCCGCTGTATCTAGTTCTGCTTGAACATCGGCAAGCATTTCCTCTTCTTCAGCTTCTACAGCCAAATCAAGCATTGCTTGCGCATCTTCCAATTGATTTGAAAGACCTTCTAAAACATTAATAACGTTTTCAAGCTCGCCTTTTTCTTTCGCCATTGCTTGCGCACGACTTTGATCGTTCCAAATTGCAGGGTCTTCTAATTCACGTAGAACTTCTTCTAAACGCTCTTTTTTCAGATCGTAGTCAAAGATACCCCCGTAGTGTTTGACCACGTTCGCTTAAGTCTTTAAGTTGGTTTAGATAAGGATTAATTTCCACGTAAATTACTCGCAATCAATGTAAAGCTAAAAATGACCTAGAATTATATCACATACAAAATGCTCAGTTTTAAACTTCAATCATCAATAAAAAGAACAACTATTCTTAACGAATATGCCTATTTCACAAGTTATGAATTTTCTATTTTTACTTCATCTAAATTGCCTTATTTTTTACAATTAGATTAAATATCAATCAATTTTTTGTTTATTTCGTAAATTTAATTACCTTTATTTTAAAATCACTAAACATGATTTATTTATATTTTTCAAATATTTAATATTTTTATATTACACAACATTACGTAGTTTACATTGCGGTAACTTAGTCTTCATTGATCATTCTACATTTTTCTCTAGACTAAAACTTGTAACAAAAAATGTATAAATTCAAGCAAACGAGAAAGGGGTACAATCCATGAAAAAATTAGCAATTGCCTCAGCATTATTATCTACTTTAGCCATTACAGGCACTGCAAATGCATACCAAGCTGAAGTAGGCGCGTCTGCTGGCATGATCGATCCTGATCATGGAAGCACAGCTGGTACTTATGGTGTAGATGGTACTTTCTACTTCAAACCAGTTCAAACCCGTAACGCTCCGCTTGCAGAAGCTGCATATTTAGACCGTGCAAGCAACGTAAATGCTCAGTATCAATACAGCAAAGTAGATGATGCAAAAATTCATAACTACGGCGTTGGCGTTGAATACTTCGTACCAAACTCAGATTTCTACTTAAGTGGTAATGTTGGTCGCGAAGATGTAAAAGTGAAACATCATGGTAAAGATGACACAACACTATACAGCGCTGAAGTAGGTTACATGCCTGCTCCTGGTTTCTTAGTTGCTGTTGGTGCGAAAGGTTATGACAACGATCGTAAAGACGGTGTTGATCCAACAATTCGTGCTAAATACGTAACAACACTAAGCAATGGTAAAGACATTAACTTAGAAGCTGGTGCTGCATTTGGCGACCTAGATGAATACAATCTAGCCGCCGATTACTACATCGACAAATCATTCAGTGTTGGTGCAGATTATTACAGCAATGACTTAACTGATAACCAAGAATTTGGTATCAATGCACGTAAATTCTTTACCCCACAAGTGAGCCTAGAAGGTCGTTTAGGTTTCGGTGATGTTGGTAACAACGATTACACATCTTTTGGTTTAGCGGGTAAATACCGTTTCTAAGACCTGAAAGACTTACTTCCCCAAAAAAGCCACTCATATGAGTGGCTTTTTTAATATCTAAAATAAATCAAAATCTATTGAGATAAATGCACAACTCGGAGTTGTAAACTCACATTTCCATTAAAGATATTTTTTTCTAATTCATAGACCAAATGCACATGATTCAGCATTGGATTAAAGTCATATTTATCCTTCGCACTAAAGGCAATGGCTTCAACCACTTGACCATTATCTAAAGCTAAGCGCAGTTTTAAATGCGTATCTTTCAACCATCTAAAATCTACAAGTTTGAATTGCCCTTCAAAAATCGGCTGAGGGAATTTTTGCCCCCAAGGTGTTAAATGCTGAAGTAAATCGACTGTATTTATTTGAATTGCTTCTGGTGATAATGCACCGTCTGTCCACAAAACTGCTTGGAATAAATCTTCATCCATACCCGCAACAAGCTTTTCAAAAACTGTTTTAAACTCTAAAAAATGTTCTTTTTTTACAGTCAAACCTGCCGCTGCTGCATGCCCACCAAAATGACTAATTAAATGCGGATGCTGTTCTGCAACCAGTTCAATCGAATCTCGAATATGAATTCCATCAATAGAACGTGCTGAACCTTTTATGTGTACCCCATCTTCATCGGCAGCAAATACAATTGCAGGTCTATGGAATTGTTCTTTTAAGCGTCCCGCAACAATGCCAATAACCCCTTGGTGCCAATGCTCTTCAAACATCACCAAAGCTGCTGGTAAATTTTGTTGATCGAATTCTAGCTTTTCAAGTTCAACCAAAGCTTCTTGTTTGATTTTACCTTCAACTTGACGACGCTCAACGTTCAAATCATTGAGTTGTTGTGCAAGTGCATAAGCTTTTGAGGCATCATCGGCAAGAAGGCACTCAATCCCAATGTCCATGGTTTCCATACGCCCTGCCGCATTAATGCGTGGACCAATGACAAAACCTAAATCTTGCGCTTTTAATGAAGCAGGATCTCGCCCTGCAATATCTAGTAATGCACTAATGCCTGACCTACATAAATTTTGCTGAATTCGCTTTAAGCCTGCATCAACTAAAATTCGATTGTTATAGTCTAAGCTTGCAACATCTGCATAAGTTCCTAATGCCACCAAATCTAAATATTGGGTAATTTTTGCTGTAGATTTACCATTTTTTGCACGATGGCTAGACAAGTTAGCAAGCAAATAAAATGCAACCCCAACACCTGCCAAAGCTTTACTTGGAAACTCACAGCCTAATTGGTTCGGGTTCACCACAGCTTCCGCTTTAGGCGTTTCTTTGGTTGTTAAATGATGATCTGTAATCACCACTTTCATGCCATGCGCTTGTGCTTGCTCCACCCCTGCATGGCTTGAAATACCATTATCAACCGTAATGAGTAAGTCTGGTGTGTAAGTTGTAAATGCTAAATCTGCAATTGCAGGCGTTAAACCATAACCATATTTAAAACGATCCGGTACCAAATAATGAACATCTGCCCCCATCTCTTTCAAGGCTAAAACCATTAATGTAGTACTTGTTGCTCCATCTGCATCATAATCCCCCACAATCACAATTTTTTGTTGCTGATCAATTGCTTCATCAATAATTTGAATGGCTTGATTTAAACCTTTCATGGTTGGGGTAAGTAAATGCTTAAGTTTTAAGTCAAGTTCTTGTTCAGATTCGACACCACGACGCGCCAAAACTTCAGCGACAAAAGTAGGCACGCCCTGAAAATTTTCAGGCCGTGTAATGAATGGTCTTTGTTTAATTAGAGTTTTAGACATTTAAGGCATCAATCGTTGGATATTCCATTTACCTTCGATTCTTTCATAAGTAATACGGTCATGTAAACGATTTGGACGACCTTGCCAGAATTCATAATAATCTGGCTCTAAACGGTAGCCACCCCAAAATTCAGGTTTAGCCAATTCCGTTTTGCCTTCAACTTCATCATGCAAGGTTTGGAAACGTTGTTGTAACTCTTCACGGTTCGCAATGACACCACTTTGTGGTGTACTAATATGCGCTGCAATTTGGCTATCGCGTGGACGCTTGTGGTAATAATCTGTCGATTCTTCTTCAGAAATTTTTACCACACGCCCCGAAACACGAATTTGACGTTCTTGCTCTTGCCAATAAAACAATAATTCAGCATAAGGATTTATTGCTAAATCGATACCTTTTTGACTGTCATAATTGGTATAAAAATCATAACCTGCTTCAGTTGCACCACGTAACAAAACCGTACGCACATGCGGACGACCTTGTGCATTTGCTGTTGCCAAAGACATCGCATACGGTTCATGTAACTGTGCTTCTAAAGCATGGTTGAACCAATTTAAAAATTGCTCATGTGGATGTTGCTCAATTTGACCTTCATGTAGTTCACCTTTTTGGTAACTTAAACGAAGCTCACTCAAATCTTTAATAACATCATTCATAATGAATTACCTAAGCTGCATTTGCACGAACAGCATCTGCTAAATGATTAGCCAATGCAGTTACTTCTTCCAAGTCTTCACCTTCAACCATCACACGAATAACAGGTTCAGTGCCTGACTTACGAATTAAAATACGTCCACGACCTTTCAATGTTTCTTCTACTTTTTCAAACTCATTAACTAAAGCTGGCACAGAGTACGGGTCAAACATTTGTGCAAGGCGAACATTTACAAGTACGTTTGGTAATAACGTAAAGCCTTCAACTAATTCATGAAGTGCTTTTTGCTGCTCAACCATTACCGTCAATACTTGTAGCGATGCAATAATTGCATCGCCAGTTGTGCTCTTGTCTAAAGTTAAAATGTGACCTGATGGTTCACCACCAATTGCCCACTTGTTATCTTCTAAGCCTTGAAGCACATAACGGTCGCCAACTTTCGCACGATGTAACTCTACATTAGCTTTATTCAGTGCAATTTCTAATGCCATATTACTCATGACAGTACCCACAATGCCTGTAGGCTTATTTTTAGCTTGGGTCGCTAAAATATAAAGAATATGGTCACCTGTAACCTGCTCACCATTTTTGTCGACCAAAATTACACGGTCAGCATCACCATCAAAAGCAATACCTAAGTCAGCCTTATGTGCAACCACAGCTTTTTGCAGACTTTCAGGATGCGTCGAACCACAACCTTCATTGATGTTTAAGCCATTTGGTTCATTATGAATAGCAATAACTTTTGCACCAAGCTCACGATATACAGCAGGTCCAACGTTATACGCCGCACCGTTTGCACAATCGACAACAATCGTTAAATCGTTTAAATCTAAATGGTATGGGAAGGTTGATTTACAAAATTCGATATAACGACCATTGGCATCTTTAACACGTACGCTTTTACCTAAATTTGCAGTGTCTTCAATAAAAATATCATTTTCCAATTCTTTATTAATAGCCTCTTGAATTTCATCAGGAAGCTTTTTGCCTTCACCTGAGAAAAACTTAATACCATTATCAAAATATGGATTGTGTGACGCTGAAATCACGATGCCTAAACTTGCATGTAAAGCACGTGTTAAGTGTGCAATAGCAGGCGTTGGCAATGGTCCAAGTAAATGTACATAAACACCCGCTGCATTTAGCCCTGCTTGTAATGCAGCTTCTAAAATATAACCAGATAAACGTGTGTCTTTCCCCAGTACAACAATTGGCTTACTTTTTTTACTATAATTTTTTAATACTTTACCCGCGGCAAACCCTAACTTCAAAGCAAATTCAGGTGTAATAGGTAACTCACCAAACTTGCCTCGAATTCCGTCGGTACCAAAATAACTCATGTTTTTCTCACTTCTTAATAGTGATATTTATCATCACCTTTCTACCAATTACTTTACACCAAAAACAAAAAAGCCGTCATAACTCTGACGGCTTTTTCGAGTAAAAACTACGAAAAGTTAACCAACGCGATAGTTCGGTGCTTCTTTTGTAATAGTTACATCATGTACGTGTGATTCAGACATACCAGCTGCTGTAATTTTCACAAATTTTGCATTTTGACGAAGATCTTCAACAGTAGATGAACCTGTGTAACCCATAGAAGAGCGTAAACCACCCATCATTTGATGAACGATGTTACCCATTGGGCCTTTGTAAGGTACACGACCTTCAATACCTTCTGGTACAAGTTTCTCTGCACCCGCTTTAGAGTCTTGGAAATAACGGTCAGCAGAACCAGTTGCACCCGCCATTGCACCCAAAGAACCCATACCACGGTATGCTTTGTAGTAACGACCTTGGAAGAATTCAACTTCACCAGGCGCTTCTTCAGTACCTGCCATAAGTGAACCAACCATAATTGTGCTTGCACCAGCACCAATCGCTTTTGCCATATCGCCAGAGAAGCGAATACCACCATCAGCGATTAATGGAATTTGATCTTTAAGTGCATTCGCAACGCTGTCAATCGCAGAGATTTGTGGCATACCAATACCAGCAACAATACGAGTTGTACAAATTGAACCAGGACCAATACCTACTTTAACAGCATCAGCACCCGCATCTAACAATGCAAGAGCAGCATCACCAGTCGCGATATTACCGCCAATTACTTGTACTTGTGGGTAATTTGCTTTCACCCAACGTACACGTTCAATTACGCCCGCTGAGTGACCATGTGCTGTATCTACAACAATTGCGTCAACACCTGCGTCTACTAATGCTTCTACACGGCTAGGTGTTTCTGCACCAGTACCTACAGCAGCACCAACACGTAAACGACCCAACTCATCTTTACAGCTATTTGGATAAAGTTCAGCTTTGTTGAAATCTGTTACTGTAATTAAACCTTTAAGTTCGTTGTTTTCACCAACAACGATCACTTTTTCAATGCGATTCTTTTGAAGAAGTGCTTGAATGTTTTCTTTTGATTCATGTTCACGAACAGTCACCAAACGATCTTGACCAGTCATGATGTTGCTTACTGGTTGTTCAAGATTGGTTTCAAAACGTGTATCACGACCTGTCACAATACCAACAACTTTGCCATCTTTTACAACTGGCACACCGCTGATGTTATTTGCTTGAGTAATCGCAATAAGTTCACGAACTGATGTTTCTGGGGTTACGGTGATTGGATCTTTCACCATACCTGCTTCAAATTTCTTAACACGGCGTACTTCTGCTGCTTGCAGTGCAATATCCATGTTTTTATGCAGAATACCAATACCGCCATTCTGCGCCATAGCAATTGCCATACGTGATTCAGTCACTGTATCCATTGCAGCAGAAACGAGAGGGATATTAAGATTAATTCCGCGTGTAAAACGTGTCTTTAATGAGACATCTTTTGGGAGGACAGTTGAGTAGGCAGGGAGTAACAAGACATCATCGAAGGTTAGCGCTTCTTGAACGATGGTCAGCATAACAGTCTCACTGGTAATTTCCGTGCGCTATTATAAACAAATTTAGATGTAAATTTCATTGATTATTATCAATTATTTATTTTCAGGTTTTTTTTCAACTTTATTTTAATAAAACTCAATTACTTATTTAAATAAATTTGATGTATAGCCATCTCATTTAAAACAATAAGAAAGAAAAGTTTTATCTCCTGCCTTATTGTTGGTTTATACAACTTTAAGATTTAGCTTATTTAATAAGAGTTTTATCATCAAAATAAGATCAAAAAAGGCGCAATAAGCGCCATTTTTGAAATACGAATTCTGTATAAATCATTGAGACAACATTTTCTGAATTTTCAACCATCTAAATATAAGTTTTAGATGGCATATTTTAAAAATATTGTTTTGTCTCTCAATATTTTATTTTTTAATGTTCAGGACATGTAAATACACGTTCATCCATTAAATCTGTTCCGCATTGAAGTGTTTCAATCCAATCAAGGAATTGATTCACTTGCTCTTTACCAATAAATGGCGTGCCGTGCTGTGGAACAATACTTTCAACATCCATTGTGCGTACCATTTGTACCCAAAGACGAATCACCTTGTTGTTACACATATAACGCTGATGGAAGCCTTTCATATTTGGAATATGATCTTCAAAATTTTCTAGTGGAATACCTGCATCTTCAACCATTGATGCACCCATATCTCCAGAAAATAAAATTTTCGAGATTGGATCATAAAATTGGAAGTTACCAACAGAATGTAAAAAGTGTGCAGGTACTGCAATAATTGATGTATTACCCAATGCAATTTTTTGACCTTGGTCTGGCAATTCAATTAAGCGATCTAACCAGCTACCTTTCATTCGATCACTCATAAATGCTGAGTTTAAATGTGGTAAGAAGCGAGCCCATAATTTAGATGCCACAACTTTAGCATCTGTATATACCAACCAACGCGGCATGGATGTAATAATATCTGGATCTTGATGCGATGCCATAACCAAATCTAAGTTTGCAAGGCGCGTATATTTATTCAATTCCATTGTGAGTGGGACATAAGTTAAGTCACCACCTGGATCGAGTACAGCTGCTCGTTCATTATCAATAATCAAGAATTGGTTGGCCTGTACACCCTCACCCTTAACCAAGCTGGTAAAGCTAATACATTTATGTGACCCATTATCAAATAATACTTGCGATGTAGTACGGTCAAATGCCATGCCGAATCCCCAAAATTTCTAATTTTAAAAGCGTATTTCTATGTACGGATAACATATATTTAATTGGTGAAACTTACAATGAATATAATTTAAATATTATTAATAATATCAGCAGTTTGAGAACAATATCACAAATAAAACCAAGCTATTGACTTGGTTTTATTTGTTTATTAGTAAAGCTTAAAAGAAATAATGTTGTACTAAAGCGGCAATACCAATAACTAAAAAGACCAAAGCACCAATTTTATGAATCAAAGAAATTGGTAGTTTTTCGGCAAGCTTATTACCAATGAAAACAGCAGGTGCATTCACCAGCATAATACCAATCGTTGTACCTAAAGTGACCCAACCAATGCTGTCGAAACGTGCTGCCAAAGCAACTGTTGCTATTTGTGTTTTATCACCAATTTCAGCTAAAAAGAAAAGAACAAAGGTCGCACCAAACACGCCATATTTTTGCCATTTATTGATGCTTTCAGATTCATCATCTAATTCATCTGGAATCAACATCCAAATTGCCATGCCAATAAAACCAAGCGATACAATCCATAAAAGTATGGTTGGACTTAATACGGTTGTAATCCATTGACCAAGCACCGCAGAAACACCATGGTTCACTACAGTTGCAAGAAAAATAGCAATTAAAATAGGAATAGGTTTACGAAAACGTGCGGCAAGGAGTAATGTAAGAAGTTGTGTTTTATCACCCATTTCAGAAAGGGCTACAACCACTAAAGAAATCAGAAAAGCTGAAAGCATGATGTGTTTCTCTGGCTAGCAATAACATATACCAATGACTCACCCCTCCTGCTAGCCAATGTGCAGAGTGGTAAATCAAAGGTCTTGCCAACAAAAGAAAGCTTATAGATAAGCTCATTTGGTTATTTGCTATGATGACCATGTTCGGTTTAGAACAAATATGTTGATCATCACCTTTTTACATTGCGTAAAAAGCGGCTACTCCCCAATGAAGTAACGCTATTATATTTAAATTTTCAGCTCTTTTCAAATCTCATAATAAAACCCTGCCGTAGCAGGGTTTTTCCTTTCATTTCTTTCTCCTTCTAGGAGAAAAATACAATGAGAGTTTAGATCAATAAAGTACGAATATCTTTTAACAATTTCGTTAACTTATTCGTGAAGCGTGCTGCATCTGCACCGTTAATCACACGGTGGTCATAAGACAATGACAATGGAAGCATTAACTTCGGATCAAAACCTTGACCATTCCAAACAGGTTGCATTGTTGCAGGAGAGATCCCCAAAATTGCAACTTGAGGCCAGTTCACAAGTGGTGTAAATGCTGTACCACCAATTGCGCCTAGGCTTGAAATTGTAAAGTTTGCACCTTGAAGATCTTTCGGAGAAAGTTTCTTATCACGTGCTTTTTGACCCAATACGCCCAATTCAACAGCAATTTCTTTAATTGATTTTTGATCTGGATTACGTAATACAGGAACTGTTAAACCATCTGGCGTTGCAACTGCAATACCCATATGGATTTCATTACGTAATAGAACAGATTTACCATCATCAGATAAATGACCTGCAAACTCACGCTCTTCTTTCAACAAATGCGCAACCGCTTTGATGATAAATGCCATGATTGTTAGGCTAATACCTTCTTTCTTAAAGTTCGCTTTAAGATCATTACGCCAAGCTTCAAGCTCTGTAATGTCAGCAAGATCAAACTGTGTAACTTGTGGAATGTAGTTGTTTAAAGAAAGTTGTGGAATCGACACTTGTTGTAAACGTGTCAACGCTTTCTCTTCTACACCACCAAAGGCATCAAAACTTGGAAGTTTTGGTAAACCCGCAGATACTGCTGTTTGTGCAGTAGGAGCTGCTTGTGGTGCAGTTAAACGTGTTTTCACATAAGCAAACAAATCTTCTTTCATTAAACGTGCATGTGGACCAGATGCTTTAACATCTGCCAATACTACGCCTAACTCACGTGCAAGCTTACGTACAGCAGGACCTGCATAAACTTTCGAGTTCGCTGCATTTTGCTCTTTGGTCAGTTTATCTGCACTGTTGGTTGCAACAGGTGCTGAAGCTGGTGCTTTCACCTCTGCCACAGGTGCAGCAGCTTTAGGTGCTTCTGTTTTTGCAACAGGAGCTGGCGTAGAAACCACTTGTCCTTCAGCTTCAATTGTCACTAAAGCAACGCCTTCAGAAACGTTCTGACCTAATGCAACATGAATTGCCTTAATCGTGCCTGCTGTTGTACTTGGTACTTCAACCGTTGCTTTGTCTGACTCAACAACAATAATGCTTTGGTCTTTTTCAACTTTGTCGCCTACAGCAACTAAAATTTCTGCTACAGCAGCTTTATCTACACCTAAATCTGGTACAGCAATTTCTACAGGACCTGAAGCCGTTGTCGTTACTGTTGCTGCTGACGCTACAGGTGCTTCAGCTACATGAGCAGTTTCAACTTTTGCTGGTTCAGCAGATACAGCAGGCGCAGACCCTTCAGTTTTTACTTTTAGAATCACAACACCTTCTTTAACGCTATCACCAACTTGAACAGTCACAGCTTCTACTACACCTGCAACAGTGCTAGGAACTTCAACAGTCGCTTTGTCTGACTCAACAACCATAATGCTGTCATCAACTGCAATGGTGTCACCAACAGCAACTAAAACTTCACCAACAAGTGCTTTTTCAACACCAATATCTGGCACTTGAACATCAACAACTTGAGATGAAGTTGCAACAGCTTTTGGCGCAGTTTCAACTTTAGCTTCTGCAACTGGTGCTGCTTTTTCTTCAGCTTTTGGTGCTTCTGCAACAGGAGCTGCCGTTTGACCTTCAGCTTCTAGCTCGATAAGCACAGCACCTTCTGCAATGCTATCGCCTAGATTAACTAAAATACTTTTAACAACACCTGCCGAAGTGCTAGGCACTTCAACAGACGCTTTATCAGATTCAAGCAAAACAATACTGTCATCAACAGCAATGGTATCGCCAACTTTTACTAAAATTTCAGCAACAGTTGCTTTATCTACACCAATATCAGGAGTTGTAATTTGCATACTTATTTCTCCTCTTTGTAGTCAGCTACAGCTTGTACAGATGGAGTTGCTTGAGGAGCCCAAGCTACAGGACGATCTGTGTCTAATTCAAATGTAGAGATTGCATCTTTAACTAAGCGTGCATCTACTTCACCTTCATCAGCCAATTTTTTCAATGTTGCAACAACAATGTGAGCTGCATCTACACCAAAGTAGCTACGTAATTTAGCGCGTGAATCTGAACGACCATAACCATCTGTACCTAATGCTACAAATGGACGGTTGTCTGGAAGATATGCACGAATTTGTTCGCTATAAGCACGCATATGATCTGTTGCAGAAACAACGATACCTTTCGTACCACGAAGCTGTTTAGATACCCATGCTTCTTTTGCTTCTTCAGTCATTGGATGTAAGCGATTGTATTCTTCACATGCCATACCATCACGTGCAAGTTCGTTGAAACTTGTTACGCTGAATACGTTTGAATGGATTTGGTATTCATCACGTAAAATTTGAGCAGCTTTAATTACTTCACGAAGAATTACACCTGAACCCATAAGTTGAACAGTTGCTTTTTCATCTTCTTGTAGTAAATACATACCACGTTTAATACCTTCTTCAGCACCTTGTGGCATTTCAGGATGCTCGTAGTTTTCATTCATTACAGTTAAGTAATAGAAAATACGCTCTTGGTTTACATACATGCGTTGTAAGCCATCATGCACAATAACAGCAAGCTCATAACCAAAACATGGGTCATAAGACACACAGTTTGGAATTGTATTTGCAAGAATATGTGAATGACCGTCTTGATGCTGTAAGCCTTCGCCATTTAGCGTTGTACGACCTGCTGTTGCACCTAGTAAGAAACCTTGTGCTTGTGCATCGCCTGCAGCCCATGCAATGTCGCCAATACGTTGGAAACCAAACATAGAGTAGTACATGTACATTGGAATCATTGGTAAGTTATTTGTTGAATAACTTGTTGCCAATGCTGCCCAAGCGCTCATTGCACCTGCTTCGTTAATACCTTCTTGAAGCATGTGACCATCTTTCGCTTCACGGTAATGCATAAGCTGTTCTTGGTCTTCAGGTGTGTAATGCTGACCATTTGCCGCATAAATACCTAACTGACGGAACATACCTTCTAAACCAAAAGTACGCGCTTCATCTGGAACAATTGGAACAACACGGTCTTTAATTGCTTTTTCTTTCAATAATGCTGAAATTAAGCGAACCATAACCATGGTTGTAGATTGTTCTTTACCTTGAGAACCTTTTAACACTGCGTCAAATACAGAAAGCTCAGGAATAGCAAGCTGTTCGCTTTCTTTACGACGTGCAGGTAAGTAACCACCTAAAGCCTCACGACGTGCTTTCATATATTTAAGTTCAGGCGAGTTTTCGCTTGGACGATAGAAAGGCACTTCTTCTAATTGCTCATCGTTAAATGGCAAATTGAAGCGATCACGTACATATTTTAAAGATTCAATTTGCATCTTTTTGATTTGATGCGTTTTGTTTACCGCTTCAATTTCATCAGATAAACCATAACCTTTCACTGTTTTCGCTAAAATAACAGTTGGTTGACCTTTTGCTGTACATGCTTCTGCATACGCTGCAAATACTTTGTACGGGTCATGACCACCACGATTTAGATTATCAATATCTTCATCGCTTAAATCTTTTACAAGCTCAGCAGCTTCTGGATATTTACCAAAGAATTTTTCGCGAGCATAAGCACCGCCTTTCACTTGTAAACGCTGATATTCGCCATCAAGTGTTTCTTCCATTACAGCTTTAAGTGCGCCTGTTTCATCTTTAGCAAGTAGTGGATCCCAATGACGGCCCCAAACCACTTTAATTACACGCCAACCCGCACCACGGAATAGTGATTCAAGTTCTTGAATAATTTTACCGTTACCACGAACAGGACCATCTAAACGCTGTAAGTTACAGTTTACAACCCAAATGAGGTTGTCTAACTTTTCACGACCTGCAAGTGAAATAGCACCAGTACTTTCTGGCTCATCCATTTCACCATCGCCAAGGTAAGCCCATACCTTACGGTTTTCTTCTTTAATCAAACCACGGTTCATTAAGTATTTTTGAATATGTGCTTGATAAATCGACATGATTGGACCAAGACCCATAGATACTGTAGGGAACTGCCAGTAATCAGGCATTAGGTATGGATGCGGATAAGAAGGCAAGCCAATACCATCAACTTCACGACGGAAGTTATTTAAATGTTCTTCAGTTAAACGACCTTCAAGGAATGAACGTGCATAAATACCAGGAGCACAATGTCCTTGGTAATAAATCATGTCGCCGCCAAAATTATCGTTACTTGCACGGAAGAAATGGTTAAAACCAACATCATATAAAGTTGCAGATGATGCAAAGCTCGCTAAGTGGCCACCTAAGTCATCACCTGTTTTATTTGCACGAAGAACCATTGCAAGCGCATTCCAACGAATAAGTGCTCGAATACGACGCTCCATATCTTGATCACCCGGCATTGCAGGTTGTTCTTCTACTGAAACTGTATTTAAGTAAGGAGTATTTAGTCGCTGAATGGGAACATGCTTCGCAATTGCGCGTTGGTATAATTTTTCAAGCAAAAATGCACCGCGTTCAGTACCCATATGTTGTATTACAGAGTCAAACGCATCTTGCCATTCTTGGGTTTCTTGCGCATCTGTATCGCCATAAAACGCCATAATTCACCTATTCCATATGCCTAATTATATATACATATATGTATCACACTTTTGGCTAGCGCAGATATCGTTCTAGATGAATACGGTTTTGGTCTAATATTTAATAAATAAATACCTATTGACATTTTTTTACTCAAAACAACAAAAAACCGCCAATATTGGCGGTTTTTTAAACACAACTATCAAAATTTAATGATAGCCTAATTATATTCAGTTTATGAGTGAGTTTTATGCGGACTCATTCAAGCAGTCATAATCCTTCTTATGGCAGCATCGCTAAATATGTAGATGGATTTTTGCGTTGACCATCTTTTACTACTTCATAATGTAAATGAGGACCAGTACAGCGACCAGTACAACCTACATCGGCAATATGTTCACCTGCTTTAACACGCTCACCAACACGGGCAATTAAACGTGAAGCATGCGCATAACGCGTTAAATAACCATTACCATGGTTAATTTCAACATATTGACCGTAACCAGTGCCCCAACCTGATTTTGTTACAATGCCAGGACCTGTTGCATAAATTGGTGTACCTGATGGTGCAGACAAATCTAGACCTGAATGGTTTTCAGCACGACCACCCATGGTACGACCACCATAGTTCGAACTTACACGCTTCATATCAGGTAATGGATGTGTCACCAACCAAGAATATGCTGTTGAAGAATATGTAGCATTTGAGTTGTATTTCTTAGCAATTGAATCGTTGTTTAATTCAACCGATTTTTCACGAAGTTTTACTGAAATTTGAGTATTTGCAGGAACATCAACATCCTCAGCTTCTGTATAGCTACCTTGAGCTAACGTACGCGTAAGTTGTTCTAAACGATCCGGTGAATTATTTTGCGTTGTATTCACTTGAACCAAATCTGCAAATGCTAAAGAAGTAGCCGAAACCGCTACCGTAATAGCAAACACAATACGTTTTAAATGCATAAAAACCTCATAAACTGTTTTACTCAAAATTTCTTGGTGATCTCATCCTTGATATCCACCGAAAAATGCGCTTAACATAAGACAAAATCATGAAGGAATGATGTATGTCTGAACCAGTAAACGTCTTTCAGCAAACAAGAAAACACTCAAAAACAGGAAACTTAACGTTTCTCTCTCAACAAGTATCTGCATGGCAGAAACTTACAAAATTAATTCAACCCTTATTACCACAACCTGAACAATGGCATGTGGCTTGTTACCAAAATGGTATTTTAACAATTACCGGACTCAATCAAGCTATGATTAGTCAGTTGGCATATTTACAAAAACAATATATTACTCAACTTTCACAGCTTGAAGGACTACATGATTTACAAAAAATCTATGTCCGATTAAGAGTAGAACCTCTTAAACCCCAAAAAAATGAAGTTATGCCCAAAATTCTTAATGCTGAAACTCAAGAAATGCTCAAAAGTGCAGCTGACTGTGTGACAGATCCTAAGCTTAGCCAAGCTTTGTTACGTTTGGCAAGTAATAAAAAATAACAAACTTGAACATTATATGATCATTGCAAGCGATATTTCGATAAACACATCACATTATTTTTAATATATTATAACATTCGCTAAAAATATAATGAATTAACTCACACTTACATACTTAATTGGGCATTCGCTTTCGTCATTAAATGTTACAATTTCATAGCTTGTCGAATCACTTTGAACATTGCGAAGAAGTTGGTTGTTAAGTGCATGACCCGACTTATAACCGTCAAATTTTGCAATGACTTGATGACCTAATAAATATAAATCCCCTACCGCATCTAATATTTTATGGCGCACAAACTCATCGGAGAAACGTAAGCCCTCTTCATTTACAACGCCATCGTCATCTACACCAATTGCATTTTCAAGACTTGCGCCTAAAGCCAAATTATTTGCTTTTAAGTAGTCCAAATCTTTCATAAAACCAAATGTACGCGCGCCACTGACTTCATATACAAATGTTTCGGTAGAAAAATCGATGGTTGCAGACTGATATTCTTTTTTAAATGCAGGATGATCAAAATCAATTGTAAAGTTTAATTGGAAACCATCATGTGGATTGAAAATTGCACGTTTATCTGCAATTAAAGCTTCTACAGGTTTTAAAATTTTAATAAATTTTTTCGGTGATTCTTGTTCTTGCAACCCACCTTGCATAAGCAAGTAAATAAATGGGCCCGCACTACCGTCCATAATAGGGACTTCAGACGCGGATACCTCAATAATCAAGTTATCTATACCTAAACCTGCAATAGCACTCATTACATGTTCAATAGTACCTACTTTGGCATTTTCTTGAACCAAGTTAGAACACATGAAAGCTTCTTGAATTAGCATTGCATCGGCAGGAATGTCTATAGGTGGATTTAAATCAACACGGCGAAAAACAATACCTCCATCGGCATGGTGAGGCACGAAATTAATCAATACTTTTTGCCCACTATGTAAACCAATACCGCTCGCTTTCACGACACGTTGTAAGGTACGTTGTTTCAACATGTTTCTCTAATCATCTATATATCAAACAGCTATACGTTAGCATATTTAGTCATTTTTAAAAAACAAAAAGGTAGCATTTTAGCTACCTTTTTGTTTAAGACACTTCATACAACAAGCATTTAATATTATTTATGTTGTTGGTTTTTAAGATATTCTTGAATACTCATAGGTGTTGGACGAGCAGTACCCGTAGCACCTGAAGTATTGGCAGAAGTTGACGCATCATTGTGCTGACGTTGAATTGCAGGCACATCATCCTCATCTGTTGAACTAACATGCGATGAAGATACTTGTGTTTGTGCAACTGAACGCTTCACAGGTTCCACTGAATCTGCCGAGTTACGTGTCAAGCCTGTTGCAATCACAGTAACGCTAATTTCATCACGTGCGTCTGGATCAAATACCGTACCGTAGAATACCTGACCTTCATCAAGATCGGCAATTTGGTTCACAACATCAGTAATTTCTTCAATTTCACCAAATGTTACGTCATCACCACCCGTTACGTTAATTAAAATACCTTTGGCATTCATAATTGTTACATTATCGAGTAATGGGCTACGAATTGCTTGTTCTGCAGCTTGGCGCGCACGTGTTTCACCACGACCTGAACCAACACCCATCATTGCGTAACCACGCGTACTCATCGCAGTTTTCAAATCGGCAAAGTCAAGGTTAATATGACCAGGACGTACAACCAAATCGAAAATACTACGTACCGCATTTAACAATACATCATCTGCTTTTTTATAAGCATCTTTCATTGAAATATCACGGAATACTTTAAGTAAACGTTGGTTTGGAATAATAATTAAAGAATCAACGTGTTGTTCTAAAGCTTCAATACCTTTTTCAGCAGATTGCAGACGACGCTTACCTTCAAAGTTGAACGGTGTAGTTACCACGCCAACAGTCAAAATACCCATCTCTTTAGCAATTTCAGCAACAACTGGTGCAGCACCAGTACCTGTACCACCACCCATACCAGCAGTAACGAACACCATATCGGTGCCTTCAAGTTGCTGACGAATAAGCTCACGGCTTTCTTCTGCTGCTGCTTGACCGACTTGTGGATTTGCACCCGCACCTAAACCGCGTGTGCTTTGTTCGCCCAGTTGAATTTTAAATTGCGAATTCATACGATCCAAAGCTTGTTTGTCTGTATTTGCACAAACAAATTTTACACCTTGGATATCAGACTCAAGCATATGCTGTACAGCATTACCACCAGCGCCACCCACACCAAACACAGTGAAGCGGGCTTGACCGTTATTATCAGCTTGATCATCTTCAAAAAATTCAAATGATGCCATGATCTTTAGATTTCCTAATTCATAATTGGCAGCGACTTAAGCCCGTATACTGCCTTGATCTTAATAAAAATTGTTTTTAGGATGCTGTTCAATGCTTAGCTTGTCAAGTGCTCGCTATTTTATATACAACTTCCTAACAATATTCCCTAAAAACTCAACTAAAAAATTGATTTTAACTTCTCATTTAAGCCTGACCATGCTCGCCCTACACGGCCCCACACTGAAAGTTCACCAGTATCTTCAGGCTCAACAATTGTGTCTTGTGCATATATCTGACTATACATTAATAGACCTGCAGCCGTAATGTATTGTGAACGACGTAAGGCTGCCTGATGTTGATCATCTGCTGTTACTTCAAGCGGTGGATTGCCTAAATGAGCAGAAACACCTAATACTCTACGTGCAAAACTCACCATACCTTCAATTTGACAAGCATCGCCAGCAAGCACAACGCCATGATATAAACCATGAATTGCACCACTTTTTTCTAGTTCATGACGAATTTGTGCAAATATTTCTTCATATCGAGCAATAATAATTTCTGATAGCTCAATACGGCTAATGGTTTGCGGACCATCAATACCTTGTATTTGAATCATGTGATCTGGCTTAACAACGCTTAAATCGACACAACCATATAAAAGTTTAATACGTTCAGCTTCTTCAGTAGAGGTTTGCAATACTGCTGCAATATCACGTGTTACATTTTCCCCACCACGTTGTAATGTATGTGCTAATGCTAAACGACCTTCTAAATAAACCGCTAAATTTGTGGTTCCTGCACCAATATCAACTAAGCAAACACCATATTCTTTTTCATCTTTTAATAATGATGCCTCTGCAGTTGCTAGGTTTGAAACCACCATTTTTTCTACAAAAATATTGGCACCTTTTAAAGCACGATCAAGATTTTGCATGACACTAATAGGCATCATCATTAATTGATAATGCGCTGTCATACTATGTGCAGACATGCGAATTGGATTTTGCACCCACTCACCTGCATCATCTAAATCGAAACCTAACGGAACAGCACTTACTAAATAATGATCTGACGTTAAATGACTTGCTTTTGCTAAGTCTAAAGCGCGCACAACTTCACTTGTTGTAATTGTATGGTCATGATTATCAATTGGCGTACGACCAGAAGCATAATAGCTCTTCAATTCTGCACTTGGAATAGAAATCCAAGCCGAGTGAATACGGCATTCGGCCATATCTTCAGCTTCTTGCACTGCATTTTTAATTGCTGTAACGACTTTGTCGAGACTTACAATTTTCCCTTTATTCATGCCTCGGTTACGAGCGGTTGCCATCCCTATAACTTGGATGTTATCCGGCGCATGTACCTTACCAATCAAAACTGAAACTTTGTGTGTCCCAATGTCTATCGCAACAACCGAGGGAACAGCTTCATTCATTATTTATTACTACCATTACTTGTGAATGTTTAATTTTTGGCAAAAAAGCCTATATTTTAAAGCCTATTATTATGGCTTCGCAGTGACTTCGCCTGCAATGCTTTTATCACTAATCGTTACAACAAAATGTCCATTTGCAATATGAGGCGCAACTGAATTTTTCCATTGAATCGCTAAACCATTTCTGTAGCGTAAATCGATAGCAGAAACTCTATCCCATGTTGGCTTTAAATCATTCTGAGCCAAATAACTTAATCTTTGCAGTTTGCTCATCATTTGATCTTGGTCAACAATAACACGTAAACCTGAATCAAACTGCATAAACCATGTCATGCGATCTGTTAAGTATAATTCTTTTAATCGCATATTTGCTGATAAAAATAATTGATTAATCTCATTATATCGGCGCATCATCATTTTAGACTGATGTGTTGGACCATGTAAAAGTGGCAAATTTTGATGATTTTTTACAACAACTTCTGTAAATACATCACCACTATCACTAAGTAGTCGTCCTGTTCCCCAACGTGCAATCGCTTGTTTTGGCATTACACGAACTCGAATTGAGTTAGGCCATAATCGAGAAACAACCACGCGATCTACCCAAGATAACTCAAGTGTTTTATCTCGAATTTCTTTTAAGTCCGATGTGAAATAGTTATCTTTCACAACAGGTGAAACATGGGTAATTATTTGTTTTTGTTCTACGCTAGATGTTGTACCTACAACATCTAGTCGTGCAACTTGACCATCTGTAATAACTTTATAAAGTCCAAATATACCAACCACCAAAACAACAACAGCCACACACAATAGTAGCCACCCACCGATATTCGAAAGTTTTTCTTTCGCAGTAAGAGGCTTGTCATGTATAGACGTAATTGCGGCTTTTTTGCGACGCATAGAGGCTGGTAATTTAGCCATAATTTAGTGAGTCGCTTCCGTCAATGTTTGCTCAAGAATAACAACACATAATTCATCAAAATTATAACCCACTGCTTGAGCAGCTTTAGGAACTAATGAATGACTTGTCATACCAGGAACAGTGTTTACTTCTAATAGCCAGAAGTTACCTTGTTCATCTTGCATCGCATCAATACGCCCCCAACCACTTGCACCAACTGCTTGAAATGCACGCAATGATAATGCTTGAAGTTGTTTTTCTTCTGACTCTGTCAAGCCACAAGGAATACCATACTCCACATCATCACGGCTATATTTAGCATCGTAATCGTAGAAAGCTACGTCTTTAGGTGGCTCTAAACGAATTACAGGAAGCGCCTGACCATTTAAAATTACAATGGTAAATTCACGACCTGTAATCCATTTTTCAGCCATAACAACAGCATCATGTTCTGTTGCTTTTTTAATCGCTTCTGCAAAGTCTTCAATTTTTTCAACTTTGCTCATACCAATACTTGAGCCTTCATGAACAGGCTTAATAATAAATGGCAAACCAATTGAATCTACAATTTCTTGTAAATCGGAATCTTTAGTTACAATGCGATATGGTGCTGTTGGAAGCTCTGAACCTTGCCAAATTTGCTTGGTTTTTACTTTATCCATCCCAATTGCTGAACCTTGAACACCTGTACCTGTATAAGGTAAACCAAGCCATTCAAGAGCACCTTGGATTTGACCATCTTCGCCGCCGCGACCATGCAAAACAATAAACGCGCGATCGTAGTTTACTAATTCAGTTACGCTACGATCTTTCGGGTCAAAACCCTCTGCATTCACACCTGAACGAAGCAAAGCTTCTAGAACAGCATTACCACTGTTTAAAGAAACCTCACGTTCGGCAGATTTCCCACCTAATAAAACGGCAACTTTGCCGAACTTCGAAGCATTAGACACGTTTATATCCTTAAACTTTATAAATGACTTAATTGAATTTAAACCTCATTCCGAGATTATTTTAAATATAAGTTATTTTGTACAAGTTCGATTGAAATTGCACCAACATTACCCGCACCTTGTGTTAATAACAAGTCGCCTGGCTTGAGTACATTTTTCATCACGTTTTGAATATTGCCTTCTACAGGATCAATAAGCGTTGGCTCAACTTCACCGCGCAAACGAATACTGCGTGCCAATGAGCGACTATCTGCTCCTACAATTGGCTTTTCACCTGCCGAATAAACTTCTAATAATAAAAGTTGATCGACTTGCGAAAGTACATCTACAAAGTCATCGAAACAATCACGTGTACGACTGAAACGGTGCGGTTGGAATATCATCACCAAACGACGGTCTGGATGACTTGCACGCGCAGCTTTAATGGTTGCTTCAACTTCTTTAGGGTGATGACCATAATCATCTACCAATTTCACGCTACCGCCATCTAGTTCAAATTCACCTTGAACCTGGAAACGACGACCAACACCACTAAAACTCTCTAAAGCACGACAAATTGCACCATCAGAAACACCTTCATCTGTTGCAATACCAATTGCAGCCAATGAATTTAAGATGTTATGTGCACCCGGCATATTAATGGTTACGCGTAATGGCTCGCGATCTTTACGCAAAACCGTAAAGTGCGATTGCATACCAATCTGTTCAACATCTACAGCACGAATATCGTTGTCTTCGTTAAAGCCGTAAGTCAGTACAGGACGACCAATACGCGGCATAATTTCACGAATATTTGCATCATCACCGCATACAACAGCTAAACCATAGAATGGAAGTCTTTGTAAGAAAGTCACAAACGTGTCTTTTAATACATCGAAGCTACCGCCATACGTATCCATATGGTCTGCATCAATATTTGTCACAATGGCTGCCATTGGCTGTAAATGCAAGAATGATGCATCTGACTCATCTGCCTCTGCCACAATAAAACGACTCGCACCCAATGCAGCATTTACACCCGTGCGGTTAAGCAAACCGCCAATCACGTATGTAGGGTCTAAATTTTCTTCTGCCAACATACAAGTGACTAAACTTGTTGTTGTAGTTTTACCATGTGTACCTGCAACCGCAATACCATGGCGGTAACGCATAAGTTCGCCAAGCATTTCGGCACGACGCACCAAAGGAATACGAGATTCAATAGCTGCTTTAATTTCAGGATTTTCCTGATCAATGGCAGTTGAAACAACAATTACGTTGGCATTTTGAATATTTTCAGCCGCATGACCGATATAAACTTTAATGCCATTTTCTTCGAGCTGTGCTGTTGTTTTTGATGCTTTGATATCTGAACCAGAAATTTTATAACCTTGGTTCTTTAATACTTCCGCGATACCACACATCCCCGCACCACCGATACCCACAAAATGAATGTGTTTAATACGGCGCATTTCAGGCACTTTAATTAACTTTTTAGCTTGATCAGCTGGTGTAGATGGAGACATATTTTTCTCGGATTACAATTCTTGAATTAAACGAACCACTTGTTGGGTTGCATCTGGTTGAGCCTGTTGACGTGCTTTTGCAGCCATTTCTGACAACAATTGACGGTTCATCAACGGGGCTAAAATTTCTTTTAAACTTTCTGATGTTAATGTTGCTTGCGGGCAAATTTTCGCTGCACCGCTATTTGCTAAAAATTTTGCATTTGCAGTCTGATGATCATCTACAGCAGATGGCAATGGTACAAAAATAGCAGCAACACCTGCGGTTGCAATTTCAGTTACAGTTAATGCACCTGCACGGCAAATAATTAAATCTGCTTTTGAGTACGCTTCCGCCATATTTTCAATAAATGGTTGTACATCTACATTCAATTGGTCAGGCTTACCGTCATAACGTGCAAGTGTTGTTTCAGCATGGTTTTGACCACATTGATGATAAACATTTAATGGCACATTTAACTGTTTTAATGCTTCTGGCACACGCTCATTTAAAGCTTGTGCACCAAGCGACCCACCCACAATTAAAATGCGTAATGGCTCGCCTGCTTTTTCACGTTCTTGGTAACGCCAAGACGGATTTAAAATTTCTGTAATTTCTTTACGAACAGGATTTCCCGTTGTTTGTACTTTTTCATTTGTAGCAAATGTATTTGGAAATGCCTGACATACCGTTTTTGAAATACGCGACAATTGTGTATTGGTAAAACCTGCTACGGCGTTCTGCTCATGAATAATGACAGGAATTCCTAACGCTCGTGCAGCCAAACCACCCGGACCTGCAACATATCCACCAAAACCAGCTACAGCATCAACATTAAGCTGCTTCATATAACGCATAGCACTTAAAGTAGCTTTTAATATTTTAAATGGTGCTGCTAATTTACGAAGTACACCATTACCACGCACACCTTGAATATCAATTTGATAAATTGGAATATTTTGATTTTTTAATAATCTATTTTCCATACCAGACGGTGTTGCCAACCAAGAAACTTCCACACCTTGCTGCTGAAGTTCTTTCGCAACTGCAAGTGCTGGGAAAACATGTCCGCCCGTACCTGCTGCCATCATCATGACGTGTTTAGGCTGTTTTTTCTGTGCGTTGGTCACGGTCTAATTCTTCAACTTAATATGGGCTAATGAAAATTCGTTATAAGCTATCAATTGTAATCACAAACGTATGGTACGTGAAAGTTAATTTACTTTTTTTCACCAAGCAGTTTATCGTTTTTTTCTACAGTTATTGAAGTTTAAACTAGATTTATTATCAGGTCTGTATTTTTACTTATACTTAAGTGAAATATCATTCACTTTTCTTTGTATTTGATTGCTCACATCTTAAATATAAACCTACGAATTTTAAAAATGTGCACATAGTTCATGCTGTTCAATCTATTATTTCATTAGCATATTTTTCCAATAAGCTTAGCCATAAAGGCTATAAGTCTTTTATCTTATTTATGTTATTTCTTTGTATTTACTTTATAAGTTAGCAGAGTTTTGCTCACTTAAAGTTATGCATCGGAAGCACATGTCTAAATTATCAATACGGGATTTATGGGTTATTTTAGCTGGCTATTTAGCTGCTATTCATATGGGAAAATTATCTGTCGTCCTCCCTATTTTGCAAAAAGATTTAAACTTAACACTCACTCAAGCAGGTTTATCTCTATCTATTGTTCAAGGTGCAGGCATGCTATTTGCCTTGAGTATAGGTGCATTTTCCGAAAAATTAGGTTTAAAACGCTGTTTAGTTTTTGCCTTAATTATTATGGGTTTAAGTAGCATTGCAGGCCCTTGGCTTGATACTGTTATTTTACTTTACTTTTTTAGATTTCTCGAAGGTATTGGTTTTTTAACTATTTCTCTTTGTGCGCCTGCAATTTTAAAACGCATTAGCAAGCCAGAAACCATCAGTTTCAAAATGGGGCTTTGGAGTTCTTATATGGGGCTTGGCATTAGTTTCGCAGTATTTACAATTCCCTTACTTTTAGAATATTTAACTTGGCAAAATATTTGGGTTATTTTAGGTATCGCTTGCTTTGTTATTGCGCTCATCATTCAACTATTTTTAAATATTGATCATCCCCCTCAAACCATAAAATCTCCTGTACCTGCAGCTAAAGATAGTCTTTGGCAAATTATTCGTATCACCCTTACACACCCTCCTATCATTTGTTTAGCGATTGCATTTGCATGCTATACAAGCCAATGGATTGCTGTTACAGGATTTTTACCAAGTATTTATGTAGAGAATGGTTTGAGTTTAAAAACAGCAGGTTTACTTGTATCACTTGTTGTTTTAGCCAATTTAGGCGGAACATTTGGTGCAGGCATGCTGTTGCAAAAAGGTTGGACAACACAAAAACTATTAATTATTGGATTTATTGGTATGTTTATTACCAGTATTCTAACGTTCACAACAAATAGCTGGTTAGCTTTTGAAATACAGTTTTTAAGTGCTGTTTTATTTTCAATGATTGGTGGCGTCATTCCAACCACAATCTTATCAATGACATTACACTATACCCCTCATATAAACGCAGCGGCGGCAAGTGTAGGTTTACTGCTTCAATGCTCTGCCTCTGCACAATTTTTTATTCCTCTTTTCAGTGCTGCTTTTGTTTCAGCAACACATACATGGGCAAGTATGAGCATTGTGACATCTTTACTTTGCTTATTAGGTTTGTTCATTATGTCTTTATTTTTTAAACGCTATGCGAAATAAAAAAGAGCCTCAAATGAGGCTCTTTTTATTTAGACTTAATCACCGCTTCATCTGTAGCTTTTAATTTTCCAACTTTTCGCCAAGGATTTTTCCGCTGATATTTTTGCTCTAAAAAATCTAATGCTTTCCAATACCACGGAATTAAATGCTGCTTTACAAAAGGAATAGAAAGTACATTTAAACCAACCCACGGCAAAAATGGACTACGACGACCATAAGCCCATAATTCAATTCGCATTGATGGTCGAACGCTTGACCCACGTGCATGAAAACCATAAGTATCTGCAATCACCAACGTATTTTTCTTTACAGAAAATGCTTGTGGCTGACCATAACCTAAGCTTTCTAATTCATTTTGATTGATTCTCAAAGATCCTCTACGACTAAGTGCATTCGACTTTTCATTCATTTGAATAGATTGCAAATACTCCCAGTCGAGTCTTTTCTCAGTCACAATATGTGAACCTGGCACATAAACAAAAGGACCTTCGTCTTCTGCAACATCGGTTAAAAATAACCATGCTTTGACACTCGAATGAAAAGTATCGCTATGTAAGCTTGTTTGTGGGTCGGGACGCGACTTTCTGACCTGTGACAAAATCACCTGTACATAATACATGGGCTGAACTTTAGAACTTGCCACATAATTCAAAAGTGCTTGCCACGTTGAGCTATTTAATAATTTTTCTGTTGCAGGTAATTGCTGCAAAGCATCGCCATCTAAAGCCATTCTACGAGTAACGGTATCGCCCTGCAAAGTTTCGCGGGTTTCCAAAGGTGTTTCTAAAAGCTCTTTCGACAGTTGTACAAACTCATCTTCAGGTAAAAAGTTTTCTTTTAAAATAAAACCATTTTTCTGGAACTGTTCTACTTCATCTGAAGTTAATACTTTTGCAAGTTTTTGCCGTCTTTTTTGCGCACGTTTAGATGCATATTCAACACGAAAACGATGTAAACCTAATTCATTAAACGTTTTATTTCCCACAATTGAATGCGATTCAAAGCTTTTTGCAAATCCGAAAAGTGTTGTGGCATCAACCACAAACTTTTTCGGATTTGCTTTCGCAATTTGTTTTAATTCTTGTAGAACTACTTTTTTATTTGGATATGCCCATATTTTTTTATTATTTTGACCATAAAGTCTCTCTTTTTTTAAATTATTTGGCTAAACCCGCTTCTAAAACATCAAACAGATCATCAGCAATTGATGTACCAAATGTTGCGTCAATTTCACGAATACAGGTTGGGCTTGTTACATTAATTTCTGTCACATAGTTCCCAATGACATCTAAACCAACAAATACCAAGCCTTTTTCTTTTAAGAACGGACCAACTTTTGCTGCAATTGCTTTGTCATTTTCAGTGAGTGGACGCGCTTCACCACGACCGCCTGCTGCCAAGTTACCACGTGTTTCACCATTTTGTGGAATACGCGCTAAGCAATATGGTACAGGTTCGCCATTCACCATAAGAATACGTTTATCACCATCTACAATTTCAGGGATATAACGCTGCGCCATGATTGGTTGTTGACCCATTTCTGTGAGCATTTCTAGTGTAGAGCCAATGTTCGCACCATCCACAGTTAAACGGAAAATACCCATACCGCCCATGCCATCTAGTGGTTTTACAATCACATCTTTATGTTCTGCAATAAACTCACGAATTAAACTTTGTTGTGAAGTGACTAATGTTGGTACTTGAAGCTCTGGGAACTGCGTAGCAAAGAGTTTTTCGTTACAGTCGCGTAGGCTTTGTGGTTTGTTGATAATCCAAGCGCCTTCGCGTTCTGCTTGTTCTAAAATATACGTCGTGTAAACAAAGTTCATGTCGAACGGTGGGTCTTTGCGCATAAGCACAACGTCGTAAGCAGCAATCGATTCTTTTTGTTTTTCACCAAGTTCATAGTAATGGTTGTAATCTTCAAATACTTTTAAAGGCGAAATAAGACCAAATGCTTTACCTTGGTCAATATATAAGTCTTGTTGTAATGCATAACCGAGCTCATGACCACGTCGAGATGCCGCCCAAAGCATTGCCATAGATGAGTCTTTTTTTAGATTTACATTTTCGATGGGATCCATCACAACAAGTACGCGCATATTTCTGCTCTTTTAAAAATGATCTGCTAAAGAGTATAACGGAGATTCTTCATTTCTTTTTCGGAATTTCCGTAATCCTTTTATTCTTTTATGTTGAAGGTGTTTTGATGTTGCAAGCAATTATCGGATTTCATTTAGATGATGAGCAGCATTATGTTGCGAAGCTTGCTTGTGGGCATAATCAGCATGTGCGCCATACTCCGCCTTGGCAAAACCGTCCTTGGGTAGTAACAGAAGATGGTCGCAAAGAAAAATTAGGCGTGATGTTGGAATGCAAATTATGTGACGATGAATTAAACAAATAATAATATTAGTGTTATATTTTATTTACTTATAAAAATTCTGTTTTCAAAAGCTATGTCTACACCTGTTTGGATTTGTTTATATATTTTCATTAGCCTAACTTGTAAATGGATTCTTTCTTGGGGTGGCGCGGAAGTAATTAAGGGATGGAAAAGTATCTTTTTCTTAGATATGGAAGCCGATTGGAATAAAGAACAATTACGTGCAATGGCTTTATTTACATGGATAGGATTTACTATTCTTTTTATAGTCGGGTTAATTTTTCCTGAGTATCGGTTTTATAAAAATTTAAGTTAAGTTTTCACACAACAACCTATGCAAAAAAAAAAAATTTACTTTAAGATAGTGTTTTTATGTAACCAAACGATGATATATGAAAAGTTTTGTAATAAGTTTACTTGCAAATAATGCAAAACGACGACAACATATTGAGAAAGAATTTAGTGAAAAAAATGTAAAGTTTGAGTTTTTTGATGCTATAACTCCAGATATGAACAAGACTCTTATGTCTAAATATCATCTCGAAAATATCCCAACAAATCTCACAGAAAAAGAAATTTCATGCTTTTTAAGTCATTACGTACTATGGAATTATGTAGTAGAAAATGATTTAAATCATATTGCTATATTTGAAGATGATATATATTTAGGTAATAATGTACAAAACTTCTTAACTGATTCAAATTGGATCGACCCCAATATAGATATCATAAAATTAGAAAAAGGTGTTCAAACAACAGTAAAATGCTCATTTAAGCATACTGAAATATTTGGAAGATCTATTTACCGTTTAAAAAGCACACACTATGGTACTGCTGGATATATTATTTCAAATAAAGGTGCTAAATATCTAATAGAACAGTATAGCAATGCTACTGAATTATTTGCGGTCGACATCCACATTTTTGAAAATTATTTAAAAAATAAAAGTTATATAGTAATGCAACTTTTACCAGCACTTTGTATACAAGATTTCGTCGCGCATCACTTAAATTTAAATAATGAAATAACTCTTGAGAGCTCCTTACAGGTAGGTAGAATTAATAACCAATCATCACAAATTAAAACCAGAAAAAATAAATCCATTTTATATAAAATAATAAGAGAAATTATTAGACCTTTATTTCAAATTTATAATTTTTTTTACAAAAGGTTATATACAAAAAATGTGATATACAAATAAGATATTTTAAATCAATAGGTTGAACATAATGCTCATTATGTTTAACCTATTAGTTTCATTCGATATAATTCAATGTATTAACCTGACACATATAACAAAATGCAAACAAAACTGATTTTCATATTTCACAATCAATTTACAAACAGTATTTAAAAAAATCATCAATTTCATAAAAAAGGAAGCCTTCGCTTCCTTTTTTACATCTCTAAAAAACATTAGATACCATACTTAACGCGATAATCTTCCATTTTCGCTAAAGCTTCTTTCTCGCCTTTTGCTTCTAAGTAATCCATCAAATCTTTCATGGTAATTAATGCATGAACAGGAATTTCTAATTCTTTTTGAACTTCTTGAATTGCAGAAAGTTCACCCTGACCTTTTTCTTGACGGTCAAGCGCAACTAAAACACCCGCAATTTGTGCGCCTGCATTTTTCAAAATAGTTACCACTTCACGAATAGCCGTACCCGCAGTAATCACATCATCAATAATCCAAACTTTTTTACCTTCAACAGAAGCACCTACCAAAACACCACCTTCACCGTGATCTTTCGCTTCTTTACGGTTAAAGCCCCATGGCACACTTACACCATGATTTTGTGACAAAGCCACAGCAGTTGCAGCTACAAAAGGAATACCTTTATAAGCAGGACCAAAAACCACATCAACATTTTCACATTGTGTTAATTTATCTGCGTAGCCCGAAGCCAATACAGTTAAAGCTTCACCGTCGTTGAGTAAGCCTGCATTGAAAAAATAAGGACTCACACGACCCGATTTTAAAGTAAACTCACCAAATTTAAGCACACCACGTGATAATGCAAGTTCGATAAAAGCTTGAGGGTTAAACTGAGCTGGCGATGTCATGAGGTGCTCCAAAATTCATAAAGAAAGGTTATGACTGCGCATGATACCAAAGAGTAGCTATCCAAGTGATCAAAAAATTTTACGAGTCGTGTCAATAAACGTAAACGGATTACGTGCGGCTGAAAAAAAAGGCATTTTCAATTGGATGGCGACATCCGATGCAGACGTAATTTGTATGCAAGAATCACGCATTACGCACGAACAATGGACAGACAAATTCAAACCTGAAGGATGGTACACACATCTGTTCCCTGCGGAAAAATCAGGCTACGCAGGTACAGCAATTTACAGCCGCTTACCTTTTGTCTCTGTAACCGATGGTTTAGGTTTTGAACTTGCCGATTCACAAGGTCGTTTTATTTCAGCCGAATTTGATCTTGGATTAGACAAACCTGCGCATATTTGTTCATTATATCTTCCTTCTGGGTCATCTGGCGATGAAGCACAAGTACGCAAAGACCACTTTTTAGATGAATACAAAAAAATTCTAAAACAATGGCGAGATGAAGATAAATCTATCATTGTGTGCGGTGACTACAATATCGTACATAAACGCATTGATATTAAAAACTGGTCGGGCAACCAAAAAGCGTCAGGCTGTTTACCACATGAACGTGCTTGGCTAGACCATATTTATGATGATTTAGGCTATGTAGATACGTTCCGTGAAGTTCGTAAAGAAGCTGAAGTGTATTCATGGTGGTCAAATCGCGGACAAGCACGCGCGAAAAATGTGGGTTGGCGTATTGATTACCAAGCATGTTCTCCAGACTGGAAAGACCGTACAGTAAATGCTTGGGTATATAAAGAAGAATGGTTTAGCGACCATGCTCCTGTGATCATTGATTATAAAATCTAAACTAGTTAAGTTTACACTCGTTCACTGAATAGAGTTTATTATCCTACACAACATGTCGTATTTGGGCATTTATCTCTACATCGAATCAGCGCATTATAGCTCCACGGCAAAGGGACACTGTCAGGATGACAACAAAAGGATTGGAAGCCGTAGGATGAAGAAGGAACAATTAATTTTGTTCTCAAGGATGTAAGACATTGGACGTTATAGTGAGACCCGCATAATCAGGATGATTAGATGCGGGTTTTCTCTTTTTATAAATATCATTTTTATTTGCAGTTTTTTATTCTTCTTATCTACACAGCATATTCTCAATGAATTTCATGACAATTACATGAACCTTTCGTGTCAAACTCATGAAACATGATTTTTATGATTTCACATAGAGCTTTCCTTTATTTTCCGCTAATCTATTTAAAATTTAGAATCTAAATAAGGCGTAATTATGCTTAAGGTTTATGGCATTAAAAATTGTAATTCAATGAAAAAAGCATTCGATTTACTGACAGAGCTTGGCTTAGCGTATGAATTTCATGATTATAAAAAACAAGGCATAGATGCCGAAACTGTGAAAACTTGGTTAGCTGAAATTGGTCAAGATTTGGTGCTTAATAAAAAAGGTACGACTTGGAAAAAACTGAGTGAAGAAGAACAGCAACACGCCCTTGCAAGTGAAGCGAATCTTATTGAAACGCTTACAACACATACAAGCATGATTAAACGTCCTGTTATTGCTACAGGTTCAGGCTTTATTATTGGTTTTGATGATTCTGAAATTAGTAAATTAAAATAAATTGATCTTCATAAAAAAGCCTGACAAATGTCAGGCTTTTTTTATTTATATAGTTAAAACTTAGTTAACACGAACCCAAGTTTGGTTACGTCCTAAAGCTGCAACACCAATGTAACCACGTAGCTCTAGCTTTTTACCACCATTCGCAAGCTTACCTTTTAGACTATAAGACTTGCCATTTTTAGGATCTAAAATTGAGCCGCCATCATAGTTTGCACCACCTGTATTTTTAAGGTTACGTACAATTGTTACACCTTTAAGTGATTTATTTTTATATGTACCTTCACACTTAGTACACGAGTTTTCTTCACCTGGCGTTAAAATGCTTTGAATCGTTGCATTCAATGTACCATTTGATTGTTCAGTAAACTTAACAACCGCTTTTGGTTGTTTCGTTTTATCGTCAATTGTTTTCCACACTGTGCCATTTAATGGGTCTGCTGCGTGTGCTACTGCTGCAAAGCCAACTAATCCTAATACCATTGCAATTTTTTTCATTTTTCTATGTCCCTGATGTGTCTATATACGAGCCTAGTATCAAAAAATCACAAATATAAAGCAATTTATGAATGTGACCGTTTGGTGTAACTTTGTAATTTATATTGTTGAATTGAATAAAAAGTGTCTAAATAACAACCAATATAAAGTATATATGGACATATCGCGAATGTTGAAACAATTTTTAACAGAGCAATTTCTTAAGGCTTCAATTCGTACACCTAGCAAATTGAATCTACCTATAGGTTCAGCACGCTTTTCAATTGAGCAAATGTGTAAGCTTTTTCCAAAAGACGAAAATGTAGAAATTCGAAAAATTTCTTTAGCAGGATTAAAAGCCGAAGAACTAAAACCTCAAGATGAATCAACTCAGCTTATTTTCCATATACATGGCGGTGCCTTCTATTTAGGCTCGCTCAATACACATCGCGCATTTTTAACCCATGTTGCAGCACGCACACAAATGCAGGTGATTCATGTCGATTATCCTCTTTCACCAGAACACCGCTTTCCTACTGCTTTAAATGCATTATTTGATGTGTATCAAGAATTACTAAATCAAGGTATTCAAGCCAAAGATATTATTTTGTCGGGAGATTCTTGCGGTGCGAATTTAGCTTTAGCACTTGCCTTAAAAATTAGAAATGAAAAATTACCGCAAGCAAGCGGTCTTATTTTACTTTCGCCATTTTTAGATTTAACGCTAACCAGTGAATCTATCCGTTTTAATCAAAAACATGATGCCCTACTTTCACTAGAAACCATTGAAACAGGAATTAAGCATTATTTACCTGAAGATGTTGATGTTGGAGATCCCCAAGTTTCTCCAATGTTTGATGACTTCAAAAATTTACCACCAACGCTTGTTCAAGTGGGTTCTAAAGAGCTTTTACTCGATGATGCAAAGCGCTTTAAAGACAAAGCAAAGCAAGCAGGTGTAGATGTGACATTTAAAATTTACACAGGCATGTGGCATAACTTTCAAATGTTTCACTCTTGGTTTGATGAAGGTAAAAAGTCTTTGGCAGATTTAGCTGAATTTGCACATAAACAAGATAAAGACTAAGAATTTAAGTACAAAAAAGAAGGCTTTTGCCTTCTTTTTTTATTTTATTTTTGAGCTTGATAAGGCTCTAAATAATTCACCCATGCATCTTCAGCTAACGCACCTTCTATCCATTCTTTAACTGCAAAATGATTAAGAACATTTTGCATATATATTTGCGTGCTTTTACTCACAGGCAAGGCATACGTTTTTAAGCGTGTAACTATAGGTGCGTAAAATGCATCTGCTATAGAAAACTCTCCACATAAAAAACTATCTATATGTGGACGCTCCGAGAAAATTTGCTCAATGCGTGCAACGTCTGCATGTAAGTCTTCAAACTCATGCCAAAGTTCAGCACCTTTTTCTGCTAAATTAGCGCGAAGATTCATCCCACATAAGTTACGAATATTGGGGAAGCCGCTATGCATTTCCGCAGAAATACAACGTGCTCTTGCTCTTAATTTAGAATCTAAAGGCCATAAATTTTTCTCAGCATATTGCTCTGCTAAATATTCACAAATTGCTAAGGAATCCCAAACCAATACATCATTTTGTACCAATACAGGTACTTTCCCATTGGGGTTTATCGCTAGAATTTCTTGCTTGAATGTACCTGTATTTCGCTCTTTTGGAAAAGGAATCATCACTTCTTCAAATGGAATATGAAAGGCTTTAAGTACTAACCACGGACGCATAGACCAACTCGAATAGTTCTTGTTGGCTATATAAAGTTGCATCATGGCTAACCTCCTAAATGCTGTTTAAATTTTTCAATTTGACTAAGCAATTCTTGTTCAGAAAAAGCACCCGTTAAACGTAAATTACGAATTTCTTGTTGTTCCGCATTTAAAAATAAATAGGTTGGAGGACCCAAAATATCGCGCTCATTCAATAAAGCTTGATGACCTGCATCGTACTCACTTAAATCTAGTTTAATTAAATAAAAATCTTGAAGTGCTTGCTGAACATTTGTCGCCTTCAAAATACGATGCTCTATAGGCTGACACGCGACACACCAATCGGCATATACATCAATAATAATGCCTTGATCTTTTGGTGCTTGAGTAAGAATTTGATGAAATTCTGAAGCCGTATATGCAACATTCCAAACCATATTTGAAGACGTGTTTGTAGCTGTATGAAAGAACCGTTGGCTTTGTTGATATTGGCTATAAACCAGATAAGGCACAGTTAAAATTAAGATCGCAATATATGCCCATTTCCACTGTGTTTTATTCCACATAAAACGAAATAGCACATAGGCAACAAAGCTAATGCCTAATGCCAAACTTAAGCATTGGAACCATATTTCAGACAATAACGGGCGCACAAAATACAAAGCTAAAGTGAGCATAATAAATGCAAAAATCACTTTAATTTGATTCATCCACATGCCAACTTTTGGCAAGAATTTAGAACCTAAAATACTCGCAATAAGAAGTGGCGTTCCCATCCCAAAACCCAATGTAAACAGCAGTAATGCACCATGCCACTGACTTTGTGTTTGAGAAATAAAGAGTAATGCACCTGCCAAAGGTGCAGTCATACACGGACCAACCAACAGTGCCGAAATCATCCCCATGACCGCAGCACCAACAAGACTTCCACCTTGTTGCATAGCTTGTGCATGATCCAATTTATTAACCAAAGCCTGTGGTAACTTAAGCTCGAATGCGCCAAATAAATTCAGCGCAAATGCCACAAATAACAAGCTAAATGCAATAAGTGTCGATGGTTGTTGCAACCATCTTTGGAAATTTAACCCTGCCGATGATGCAATTAACCCTAAAATTGCATACACCATTGCCATGCTACAAACAAAGACCAAAGCAATCATCCATGCTTTTAGACCTTTGTTATTACGCACAATAAGTGAGGTTAAAATAGGAATCATCGGTAAAGAACATGGCGTAAATGCCAATAAAATACCTAAGCCAAAGAACAGTAATAATCCATAAATAAATGAACTATCTGCAAGCTTTTCCGACCACATTTGATCTTTAGCAGACTCATCATCATTTAAGTTTTTTGGCGAAGATGTTTCTGTATTATTTACAGCATTCTTCGCTTCATTTTTTTGTGTAGATGCGGCTAAATCCAAAAAGCTTTTCGAAGGCACTGCCTGATTTTTTAGTGCAACCAAACCATCAATATCTGTTTCAAATTCTATTTGTTGTGGTGGATAGCAAATTCGATCTTTAGCACACCCCTGCCACATTACTTGATATTTTTTAGAGGCTTCTACAGGAATATTAAAGTGAACTTTCTGATAATAAACTTGAGTTTCCCCATAATTTTCATCATAAAGGTTTTGAGCTTTTGGTAAATTTAAAGGAAGTATTTTTGAGTTAGTTTTAACTTCAAATTTATGCTGATAAAGATAATAATTTTCTGGAATTTCCCAATTTAATTGGGCATGTTTGGAATCTATAGACTCAACTGAAAATGCAAAAGCATCTTCTGCCGAACGTAAGGAAGTTTGAGCATATAAGGTTGTTGAGAGAAGTACGAATAACCCGCCCAACATCCACTTTATAATGACATACAAACTTGGCTTATTTTCTAGAAGATGCTTTTTCATAGGTTCTTCAAATTAGAATAGGTAAGAAACACCAAATCCTGCTTGATAACCTTTATCTTGACCATTCAAGTCTAAGCCAATCGTTGCATCAACTTGGGCACGTTCATTAAAGGCATAAATTACACCTGAACCTAAGTTATATTCAACATCTTGACCTTCTTGCTTACGATAAACCAACTCAGAAAAACCTGACCAGTTACCCGCAATTAGATACTCAACTGTTGGTACAGCAGTTACCGCCCAATTGCTGCTCTGAACTTCATAAACCATAGAAATAGACGTTGTAAGCTGATCGCTATGATCATAAGCAACTACTGAACCTAAGCTATAAATATCTTTGTCATTGGTAAATTCATCATTACCTGTTGCAATTACAGCTTGTGCCAAAACTGCCATCGACATTTTTTCATCATCAAGCTCAATGGCTTTTTTCAAACCAATACTTACATCACCTAAACCATGCTTAGACTCTTTGGTTTTGCCCACTTTAGATTGTGTCCACTGTGGGCCATCCCAACCTAATTGTAATTCAAGCCCTTCAGCTAAACCTGTACGTAATAATACATCTGCACCATACGTCGATTTTTTTAACTTACCATTTTCTGTTTTTTCTTCAGAGTAGCTATAGCTTGGTAAAGATTGTTCCCAAGCAAGTTTACCTACAGGTGTAATACCCGTGCCTACACCAGAACCTGTATGGTCAAATGAAAACTCAGCAGCAACTGCATTTGCACTTAAACCTGCCAATAATGTGAACCCTAAAGTTTTTAATGCTGACATAATTGTTATCTCAAATAATTAAACCAATTCTTTTGTCATTTTTGCGCCATGACTGCGTAAAAGTTCTAACGTCTGTTTTTCTTCTTCTAATGCTTCTGACCAATTAATTTCATCGAAGTCACAATCGAAGAATAAATCGCTAATTGAAGATAAGATAGTTAAACCTTCTTCATCTTTCGTATTCGGATTCACTTTTTCTTCTAATAGGCGTTTTACTGCTGGTACACATGCAGAGCTTGCAGCATCCCAAAGTGGGCCATACACTTCTTCTGAATCCCACAAATGAACATTTACTTTCGCTTGAATAAGCACTTCTAAAATTTCTAAATGTACCGCTAAATTTGCTTGTTTTTGTTCTGCACTTAACGGTGTTCCCGCTTCATGTGCTTCACAAATTTCTTCCCACCATTTAAACAAACCATCAGACCATACAGAAATTGCAGGACCTTTTTCACCGTCAATAAAGTTTGGATCGAGCCCATCTGCTAAAAGGCTTTTTACTTGTGCAAGGTTTGCTTCTTCTAATGCTTGCACCAAGAGTTGTTGCTGCGCTGTTAACATGGAGAGAACTCTCATCAATTTAATTTATGTGTATTATGCAGAATATTTACCCATTTGTTGAAATTAAATATGCATACACTATTTTAATTGTGTAAAAAGCCATAAAAAAAAAGCCCCGCAGGGCTTTTTCAGACTCAATGTTGAGGACTGTAGTCATCTAAATCTTCGTCTACAATGCCTTCATCGGCATCTACAAATGCAGGTTGAGCACTACGCGGTTTTTCATTTTTTTCAAATGTATGCTCTAGGCTTCGTTTTAAGCGTTCAATTGCACCATGAATTGCAGTATCAATGTTATGACCTTTATGGTTCACAACCACTGGTTTTAAGCCTGCTGGACGCGCTTCAATCATACATTTAATGTCGGCTTCGCCACCTTTAGGGCCATTTTCATCGCTTAAATGTACTGAAAAATGTGTAATTTTTTCGCTGTGACGCAGGAATTCTTGATTTAGCTCTTCACGCACATAAGTAATGAGTCTGTCACTATTTTGAATGTTTTTATCTGTACGTAGTTCAATATTCATATAATTCCATCCTCTTCTTTATTTGTATCTTTTCTTGCACAAAACTTATTATCTTGGCACGTTGGTAACCCACTGCTATAAGCAGTAATAGAACATCTTCAATCTATTTTGGAATACTTCCTCCACATTGAATGATGAACACTAACGAGGTCTGCAGAACCGTGTCCTTATACTTCGAATATCGGGCCTAACTCAAAATTTTGCAAGTGATATTTTCAAAATTATCAAAAGAATAATGTTTTATAACAATGTATCTGTTCAATGAAAACTACTGTATTAATTAAGGTACAAAACCAAAACAGCTTCATAAAGAATAATTGCAAAGATCTTTTACTTTTTAGCTAAATTACCTAATGGTTAATTTAAAGTCATTTAATAATAAATATATGTAATTCAAAAAATCTGCCTCTACTATTTAATTAAATATTTAAATGACCATATTTCTATATGAATCATTACTTTTAAGCTTTTAATTTTATAACGAAAGATAAATTCTTTTTTAAAGCATCAACCAATCATCTTTTTTGGCTTTATTTTTGCTTAATAACCTGTATTCTTTACACGTTTTCTTGGGGAAGAGAAACTTTCATGAAATTTAATCAAGTTTTAGCAGCAACTGTTGTTGCAACAACTGCGGCATTAACTCAAGCAGCTCCTGTTTGGCAAGACTTCAGCATTACTGGTTTGTATGGCGAAAACTACGAATCTATCGATGCTAATGGTATTCATAGTGATGTTGAGCAATCAACAATTACTGCTGAATATGCAGCAAAATTAACATACGGTGATTTCTTTGCTTTTGCTGACCGCACAAACAATGACATCGATGGTAACCAAACTTATTTCGAAGTTTCGCCGCGTTTAAGCCTTGGTGCTGTAACGGGTCAAAAACTTGAATTAGGTCCAATTAAAGATGTTTTAATTGCGACAACTTGGGAAGGCAACACAGGTGCTAGCAACTTCAACAACTACCTATATGGTGTTGGTTTTGACTTAGCTATTCCTTACTTCCAATATGCTCAATTGAACTTCTACAAAGCCGATAATGATTTAAGCGACGATGATTATCAAATGACCTTTACTTATGGTGTTCCATTTAAGTTAGGTTCTGAAGATTTTCTTGTAGATGGTTTCCTTGATTGGTCAACTGCAGAACGTGATCACGCAAGTGAACTAAAC
Organism: Acinetobacter faecalis; assembly: GCF_034187745.1. Lineage (NCBI taxonomy): Bacteria > Pseudomonadati > Pseudomonadota > Gammaproteobacteria > Moraxellales > Moraxellaceae > Acinetobacter > Acinetobacter faecalis. The sequence goes on from NZ_JAXHPF010000002.1 coordinate 282,076, forward strand.
TGGACGACTCAATGGAAATGGAATGTTGGTAAACACATTTCTCCAGAAACTCGTTTATACCTAGGTGTTGAACACTCTGTGTGGAACAACAAATACGGTATCAAAGGCATGGATCAAAACGACGTAAGTGCTTTAATTAAGTACCACTTCTAATTGATTTGAAGTTTAAAAAGCAAGGCAACCGCCTTGCTTTTTTTATGTCTAAAAGTGCATGATTCAACTTATAGTTCTCATATTTAATGCCATTTTATGTCTTATATTATTCGCCCTGCGACAGAACAAGATTTACCTGAAATTTTAGAAATTTATAATGCTGAAATTCTAAATGGCTTGGCAACATGGAATGAGCAACCTTACGACTTAAAACACTTTCAAACTTGGCTTAAACAACTCCAACAGCAAAATTTTCCTGTGTTTGTAATTGAAGACTCAATAAAAAATAAAGTTGCAGGCTACGCAGATTACGCATCTTTTCGAAATTTTTCTGGCTATAAATATAGTGTTGAACATTCAGTTTATATTTCACCTGAATATGCTAAACAAGGTTTAGGTAAACGTTTGATGCAACATCTTATTGAACATGCGAAGCTAAACAATATGCATGTGATGATTGCAGGAATTGATCATGAAAATATTGGTTCAATTGAACTACATAAAAAACTGGGTTTTGTACAAACAGGTTATATGCCTCAAGTAGGTCAAAAATTTGGGAAATGGCGAGATTTGGTTTTAATGCAATTGATGTTAAATAATGAATAAAACAAAAAAAACGCAAATAAATGCGCTTTTTTTTGGAATATATTAAGAAATTACAATGTAATCTTCATCGGCAGCAGAGCTTGCAAACTCTTCCATACGTGTAATTAGACCATTTTCAAAGGTATAAATTTGCACCCATTTTTGAGCCAAAATACTACCATCTTCTACTTTAATAAACTTTTCTTTACCCGTCACAATAATCGTATTTCCTTGTTGATAGGTATTTAAAATATCGAAATATTCTACTTTTAACGTTGTGAAGTTCGCTTGGAAAAATTGATGTACACCTGCTTTTCCTTCAAAGCGTAATGAGGGTAATTTCTGTGTTCCATGATGAATCCAAACTGAATCATCCGATACCGTTTCTACTGCTGCTTCTACATTTTGCTCAGCAAACGCTGCATACATTTTATCGAGTGTTATTTGTTCTACTGTACGGCTCATTTTATTTACCTTTATATCTGTTTTGTTGATGTAATGAGCATACGATTTTTATACTTTTAAAAGCACTATCATGAGTGATAGTCTATTTTTTGATGATATTTAAAATTTATTTTTTAATGGATTTCTAAAATGAAACTACAAATTTTTAATAATGAGAAAATAGAACTCAAAACAATTTCAGAACTTATACCTATTTTATATGCTGTATTTTCATGCCTCTCAATTTTATATTTTGTGGGATATTATTCTAAATTTGATGCTTTATGGCTTATTAAAGATCTATCTATCCCTAATATTCTGATCTACACCACGTTTCAAATGATTGGCTCTCTTTATGGGATTTTATTTGCTCTAACTAGCATGGTAAACCAGCTAGAAATTACTCTAAAATCACTTATGATAAAAATCATAATAGTAATTGTTATAGTCTGTATTCTTTTTATTCTAAAGCTATATTTTCATCAAATACCAACATAAGTCGTTATATTCTCAACCCTAATTCTTTTAAATTTTTTATTTACATATACGGTTGTTTATATAAATAAAAAACCTGAAACACCATTCAAAATAATAAATGCATTCCAATTATGCTTAGGCATCAGTGTTATATATTTTGTATGCGGCACTGCTGACTCTGCCCTTAAAGTAAAATCCAAAGAATTTTATCAAGTAAACGATAGTGCCTTTTATATGTTAGAAAAACAAAATGATCATATTATTGCTTTTAGAAAAAATCCAACCACAGATAAGTTTGAATATAAGATCATCAAAAATGATGATGTGATTTCTTTATCTAAATAAATAAAAGCCCATGATTTACATGGGCTTTTATTATTAATCTTAAACTACCAAATCGGCTAAATTACCTTTTTGCTCTAACCAATCTTTACGGTCACCTGAACGCTTTTTAGCAAGTAACTTATCTAATAAACCTGCCGTGAACTGCATATCATCTAAATCAAGCTGAACCAAACGACGTGTATCTGGGTCAAGTGTAGTTTCACGAAGTTGGCTTGCGTTCATCTCACCCAATCCTTTAAATCGGGTAATTTGAGGATTTTTGGTTTTACACTTCTTCAAAATACCTTCAAGTTCAGCATCATCTAAAGCGTAATGAACTTCTTTTGCATCATCAATTCGGTACAGCGGTGGCATTGCAACAAATAAATGACCTTCCTCAACCAATGTTGGAAAATGCTTCACAAACAGCGCACATAACAATGTCGCAATGTGTAAACCATCCGAATCGGCATCGGCAAGAATACAAATTTTACCGTAACGAAGTTCTGAAAGATCGTCACTACCTGGGTCTACGCCAATTGCAATTGCAATATTATGTACTTCTTGAGATGCCAAAACTTCATCTGAAGAAACTTCCCAAGTATTTAGAATTTTGCCTCGAATTGGCATAATTGCTTGGAAGTTTTTATCACGTGCTTGTTTTGCAGAACCACCCGCAGAGTCACCTTCCACAATAAACAATTCAGATTCTTCTAATGTATGTCCAACACAATCCGACAATTTACCCGGAAGCGTTGGACCAGAAACAATCTTTTTACGCTCTACTTTTTTCGCCGCTTTTAAACGACGACCAGCTTTGCTAATCATCATTTCAGCCAATTGCATCGCAACTTCTGAATTCTGATTTAGCCATAATGCAAAGGCATCTTTTGCAATATTTTGCACAATACCTGAAGCTTCGCGACTCGAAAGACGTTCTTTGGTTTGCCCTGAAAATTGTGGTTCTTGGAACTTTAAAGACAAAATGTAATTCACACTGTCCCAAACATCTTCAGCAGAAAGTTTAAGGTTACGTGGTAGTAAATTACGTAACTCACAGAACTCACGCATTGCATCGGTTACGCCCGAACGTAAGCCATTCACATGCGTACCGCCTTGTGCGGTAGGAATTAAGTTCACATAACTTTCTTGAATGCTTTCGCCACCTTCCACGTTCCAGCAAATTGCAAATTCTGCACTTGCTCGGTCTGCTTCGCCTGTTGCAACAAATGCAGGATGTGGAACAATCTCACGATCTTCCAATTCATCCATTAAGTAGTCGACTAGACCATTTTCAAACTGCCAAACAATTTTTTCATCGTTAATTTGGTCTACATAAGTAATTTGTAAACCTGCAGCTAAAACTGCTTTTGCTTTTAAATTATGTTTTAACGCTTTTAGCCCAAATTTTGGTGAATCGAAATATTTTGCTTCGGGCCAAAAGTGAACAGATGTTCCGCTTGCACGTTTTGGTGCTTTACCTTCTAAAACTTCAAGTGGCGCAACAGGTTCACCTTGTTCAAACGCCATTTTGTAGAGGTTGCCTTGACGTTTCACTTCAACTTCTACACGAGTAGATAAGGCATTTACCACCGAAATACCTACACCATGCAAACCACCTGAAAATTGGTAGTTATCTGTGCTGAATTTACCGCCCGCATGAAGCTTGGTCAGAATAATTTCAATACCGCTTTGACCATATTCGGGGTGAATATCGACTGGCATACCACGACCATTATCATCCACAGACAATGAACCATCTTTATAGACAGTTACCGTAATTTGATTGGCATGACCTGCAAGTGCCTCATCGACAGCATTATCAATAACCTCTTGCGCCAAATGGTTTGGACGAGTGGTATCTGTATACATGCCGGGACGACGGCGTACTGGGTCTAAACCAGATAAAACTTCAAGTGATTGAGCCGTATATTGAGACACGTTGTACTGTTTCCTTTATTTTATGCTGTCCGATAAAAACCGCAGTGCCATTGGGATTTTAGTTTTAAAATCATCCATTGCATGATTTCCACTGGATTCGCTAATGAGCAAAGACCGCTTATAATAGCGCTCTGCTTCACGATAATCCAAAACTTCATCGCCTTGTTGTAATAACACCATTATTTTGTCTGCATCTTGCACAAACGGTACAGCAAATTGTTCTAAATCGATCAAGTGAGCATGATCTAAAGTCCATGTATCACAGACTTTGTACGGAATCTGCTCATCCCCAAACAAGTCTTTAAATAACTTCCATGGTCGCATAGCAGGGTTAATTAAAACAGCAGGAATAGCAAACTTTGCGACCAACTGCGTCGCGTAAAATCCACCTAAACTACTTCCAACTATGGCAACATTATCTAAGCTGTGAATTAAGCTTTCCATATTTTTCATGACATCTAAAGGTGGCATGTTTAAATCTGGTAGATGTATCTTAATGTGTGTTTGTTGTTCTACATAATCTTTTAACCACTGTCCTTTCATAGAAAGCGGTGTACTTTGAAAACCATGTAAGTAAATAAGATTCATCAATTTTTGCTTATTTCGTAAAATCAATTTAAACTATTTTATGTGATATTCATCACTCATGTTTAAATTTGTACTTTAAATATAATTGTCAGACAAAATAACTTAAAAATAGTGATCTTGCCCTGTACGTTTAAAGTTGTTCTAAACAACTTTGTTCATTGTAGAATTTTATACCGCGATCACGATTAAAAATAAAGAGTTAATAAAATGATCACCTCAAGAGGTGCCAAAATATGCCAAGTTTAACGCCACTGCATGAAACATATTGTAAATGGGATCGAACACCTCCAAGTCAGGCAGACCTTTTAGAGGGTGTTGCTCAAGTTGTAAGTACGCCTTTGAATCATGTTGCACGTGAGCTTATTCAAACCATTCAACATGAAGTTATTTCGAGTGTTTTTGGAATTAGTCGTAAAAAATCGACCAAATTAAAAAATAATTCTAATATTCAAAAGTTTTATAAATATTCTTTTGACACGATTCAAGACTACGGTAGTCAATATATTGCGCCTGGTTTACGTCAAATTATTACTAAGTTCCCAACGCTTCACGCTTCACCACTTACGCCCAAACAGCATTATTTTGTAGGTGCTTTAAATGGCGTTTGCGGAGATTATTTGCTGAAACAGCAAAATCCAATTAGTTTACCTATGGTGATTTACGACCATTATGGAAGTGTACAAAAAGGCGAGCTTACAGGTCATGTCCTGCTGTTTATTCACGGTTTGTGCATGAACCATTTAGATTGGTCAAATCCACAATTTGGTGGCATAGGTGAAAAGCTTTTAGCCCAACGTGACCATAACACCATGTTGTATTTAAATTACAACACAGGACGTCGTATTTCATCGAACGGACATAGCTTAGCAAATACCCTTGAAGACTTAATTCAGCGTAATCCTAAAATTAGTAGTTTGAGTTTAATTGGTCATAGTATGGGTGGTTTAGTTGCCCGTAGTGCATTGTTTTATGCAAAGCAAAATTTATATTCTTGGCTACATTTAACTGAAAATTTAGTGTGTATTGCATCTCCACACCATGGTGCTGCACTAGAACGTTTTAGTTTTAATATTCAAAATAAATTAGGCAGATTTCCTGTTGTCAGAATTTTTGGTCATTTATTTAATATACGCAGCAATGGTATTTTAGATTTACGCCACGGCAGTATTCGAGATGATGACTGGGAATATAACGATGCACGTGTTGGCTTTGTAGATGATCATCGAAAACCTGCACCGTTGCCCTCTCATATTCAGTCATATTTAATTGCTGGTTCAATTGAACGTGAAAAAAAGAATAAAACGTCTCGCCATCTTTTTGGTGATTATTTGGTGAGTATACAAAGTGCTTTAGGTGAACATCCAAATCCACGTTTACAGCTTAATGTTTCAGACTCACACAAAGCCATTTTTTATGGTTTAAGCCATTTTAGAATTCATCATAATTCAAGTGTTGCAGAACAAATTGCGCTTTGGTTTTACCCATTTCAGCAAGAAAATTCTAGTGAACAAGTTCATGAATATTTTATTAATTTAGATCATTATAATGGCATTGCTTTAACCTAAAAATAGCCTTCCAAAAAAATGAAAGAGCACTAAAAAAAGCCAGTTTAAAACTGGCTTTTTTATATTTTTAGCTTGGCATTTTAAGCAGGATATTTTCTAAATAGTTGCCACAGACTTACTAAGGCTAAAACAGCAAAAAATAAGAATGACCAAACAGGTAAAGATTGTCCTAAGAATGACCAATCAACGACTGCACACTCTCCAGAACCGCTTAAAACCTGAGATAAAACCGATTTCAATGGAAGAGCATCAACCAAATAATCTAAACCAGGTCCACAACTTGGTACTTGATCTGGTGGTAAGTTTTGTAGCCAAACATGACGTGCAGCCACACCAGCAGACCAAAGAATACCAACCGAACCAAGTAAAGCATAAACACGCTTCATGATATTTGAAGCAGGATTATGAATAAATGCAATAAGTGAAACCGTACCTAAAGCAATTAAACCAACACGCTGAAATACGCACAGCGGGCAAGGCTCAAAACCTTGCACATGCTCTAAATACAAAGCGAATGCCATACCAATGACACTGGCTAAAAATAAAAAACCACTCACGAAGCGATATCGACTCCAATTCATGGTAAATCCTCTTTAATTTTTATCGAAATTGAGCAAGAAACTCCTCAAAACTTTGTGTTGTATCTTGCTCGAGCTGTTCTTGCTTTTCTAAAGATGCTTGCGCTGTTTCTTTAAAATAAGCCGATGTTGTTTTACTTAACTTATGTTTTTCATAAGCTTCAGCATGTTGTAATGCTAAGTGACTACCAAAATTCCAAGTGCCACCATGTTCTAAAGTATCTGCAATCATTTTAGCAGATAGGGTTTCATCTACTTCATCCACTCGTGCTTGCATAAGTTGCAAAGCATTTGAGTAAATTTGAGTTTGGTATGCATCATCTAATAATTCAGCAAACACCTGCATATTGTTTAAATATGTACGGCTCCAATCTTCAATGAAATATGCTTGACCATTTTCAACAATAGATGCATTTGGCGCACGACCACGATTCACAACTTCTGCTTGGTTTTTCTCAATCGCATCTTGTTCTTGCTCAAGAAGTTCAGGACTGTCTGTAAGTAAACAATACAGTGCCAATACTTCTAAGAAACCTGCTGTGTTTTCATCAATACCAATTGGGCTATACGGATTCACATCTACAGCACGTAATTCCACATAACCAATACCACGGTTTGCTAATGCTTCAGAAGGTGTTTCTCCATCTTTTGGCACTTGTTTTGGACGGACCAAACTGTAGTATTCATTTTCAATTTGAAGAACGTGATCATTAATTTGTAGCGGTTCACCATTGGCATCATTTAACCCTAAACGGCTAAATGGTTTATATGATGTTTTCACTGCTTTTTGTAAGCCACTTAAATAATCTGGTAAATTATTATAGTGAATACCTAATTGTTTTTGCGCAGAGTTTTGATAACCAAAACGTCCCATACGCAGTGCCGTTGCAAAAGGTAAATACAATGTGCCTTTCAACAATGGCAATAAATGATGTTCACGCCCTGTCATAAAGCACTTACACACAGATGGACTTGCGCCAACTAAAAACATCACCAATGGCGTTAAACGAATAAAATTACGAATTAAACCTAAATAACGATGGCTTCGATAATCTTGTGCGCTCAGCGCTTTTAGTTTTTCATCTGTTTCGTTATTTTGCAGTGCTTCAAATAATTGATCTGGGAAAGATAGGTTGTAATGAACGCCTGAAATCGTTTGCATACGACGACCATAACGCACACCCAAACCACGGCGATACAATGTTTTAAAAAGACCAATATTTGACGTGCCATATTGTGCCAAACGAATGCTGTCATCAGCATCATCTAACATACATGGCATTGAAAGTGGCCACAGCTTTTCTTCATTTTCTAAGTGCTGATGTGCAACGGTATGAATATCTGTTAAATAATCTAAAGTTTCTTGAATGCTTGCTTTTGGAGGCGTAATAAACTCCATTAAAGCTTCAGAATAGTCTGTAGTAATATGCGGATGCGTCAATGCCGAACCCAACGCTTTAGGATGTGATTCTTGGGAGAGAAATCCGTCACTTTGCATACGTAAAGTTTCACGTTCTATGCCACGTAACATCCCTTTGAATAGCGAAGATTCCACCCAAGCTGGTAATTGTTCTTGAGAGGTCGATTCAGGTTGACTCATTACTATCTCGCTTATGGAAGAAACTACATAAATAAAATCATAAGTTTATATCAATATACTCGGTTTGAGTGACTACTCCATACAAGCTGTCTAGTTTTTACTCGAAACAGTTCATATATTTTTTGCAATTTTTTATCACAAACTTACCCTTTTAGACATATAAAATTTGTGTTTCTATAAACATATAAAAGATAAAGAGATATAAAAGTGATGAATTATCAAGTGATTCTCGATTTTTGGTTCAATGAAAAAACTCAACCGCTATGGTTTGCAAAAAGTGATGAATTTGACCAACTAATATTAAAAAACTTTAAAAATATTCATCAACAAGCTGCGCAAGCAGAATTATGGAAATGGCGTGACACTACGGAAGGTCGTTTAGCTGAAATTATTGTACTCGATCAGTTTTCACGTAATTTATATAGAGACTCGCCGAAAGCTTTTGCTCAAGATGCTTTAGCACTTGCACTGGCCCAAGAAGCAATCCACTTAGGTTTAGACCAAAAATTAACTGAAGATTACCGTAAATTTTTATACATGCCTTTCATGCATAGCGAATCTAAAATCATACATGAACAAGCATTAAAACTATTTCAAGATTTAGGAAATCCAATTAACTTAGACTTTGAAATTAAACACAAAGTGATTATTGATCGTTTTGGACGTTATCCGCATCGCAACGCTATTTTAGATCGTGAATCTACGGCTGAAGAAATTGAGTTTTTAACACAACCAAATAGCAGTTTTTAACTTTCTCCCCTTGCTACTTAATTATCCGATAAGGAGATAGCATGAAAAAAATATTGATTGGTTTAGCCGTCGCAACAACGCTCACCATAACAGGTTGTGCAACCTTACCAAGTAAACCACGTACATTCGATCAATTGGGTCAGTTTTCAAATACACCACTCAATGCAAAAACATACCGCATTAGTTTTGTTGCAGACTCAAATATGAGCTACAGTACAGCCGAAGAAATTACTTTGGTAAAAGCAGCACAAACAACGCTAAAAAATGGTTTCCGCTTTTTCAAAGTGATGGATGACCCAAGTAATCGTTCGCAAAAACCGCCTCGCCAAGCGGTAGTCTATCCAAATCCGCCAATGTATGGCCCATACGGTTATCACCGTCGTCATCCTGCATTTTGGCCTGACCCATTTTTTGATGCACCACAAGTTGTAAATGTAGAACCTGCTCAGGTTTCCTATACAATTGAATGCTTTAAAGATCAAAAATCTGCACCACAAGAAGCTTTTGATGCATCACTCATCTTACAATCTTTAGGTCAGAAATATGGTTTGAGTCCAAAAGGTGATGTGTTACAACCTGAACCAAGTACTCCAGCCAAATAAATAACGGAACATCTATGGCAATACCAGATCGAGATATTTCACCAAGTTTACAGCGTAGTAAAAAGTTTGCCACTTGGGCACTCATTGCTGCGGTGTGTGTTTGGATCGCCTTAATGGTGACCGCAAAACTTGTTCCTGAATATGTCTGGCTTATTCACATTTTAATGCTTTCTGCTGAAGCAGGCGTTGTAGGTGGATTAGCCGATTGGTATGCCATTACCGTTTTATTTCGTAATCCTTTTGGGAAAATGCCAATCCCAAAATTTTTACGTGACCATACGGAAATTATTCCGCGCAACAAAGCGCGTATTGCAGAGTCGATGGGACGTTTTGTTCAGGAAAACTTCCTATCTCCACAAATTGTAGAAAAAAGCCTGAGCAATACCGATGTATCTTTAGCGGTTGGACAATGGCTCGCAAATCCTAAAAATAATGTACAAGTCACACAAGTCATTCAACAAACTGCACCTAAAGTTTTTGAGTTTATTGGGCAAGAACAAATCGCTCACTTTATTCAATCGAATAGCATTCAATGGGTCAAAAATACAGACGTCAATTACTTAGCAAGTGAAATGCTTCGTGCTGTTTTAGAAAATGACTTCCATCAAGATGTATTACAACGTGGTTTAGATGTTGCTCATGAATGGATGATTCAGCATCCTGAACAAGTACAACGCTTGTCTAAACAACTATTTAAAGAAATTGGCGTTTGGAAAATTGCCAAAGGCGCTAGCTTCTTTGGTTTAGATGTTCAACAACGTTCGATTGATTCGCTTATTCAAAAAATTGAAGCGATGTTATCCGATGCCAATCACCCTTGGCGTGTTCATATTGAAGAATTTGGACAAGAACTGATGCTACAACTTGCAGATAAAAATAGTGCTGCAAGCATCAAACTCAATGAAACAAAAAATTCATTGCTTGAAAGTCCACAAGTACTCAATTTTATTAGCGGTGCTGTAGTCATTTTATGCGATGCAATTAAAAACGACTTAGAAAAGCCAAATTCAGGAATTGCAGAAAATATTCGAATTGCTATTCAACAAGTCGGTGAAAACATCGTGTCGAATAACTCTGTTCGTCAATTGTTAAATGAAAAAATTGGTGGAATTGCTATTAATTTATCTGACCAATACAGCGAAAAAGTCATTCGTTTTATTAGCGAACGTATTCACGAATGGGACTCGCGTGAAATGATCGACAAAATCGAAAATGAGGTTGGTGGTGACCTACATATGATTCGTGTGAATGGTGTTGTAGTCGGTGCATTTATTGGTTTGGCTTTAGGGATTATTCGCGCCATTGTAGATGTGCTTTTATAACGCTATTCAATCAATTTATTGATGTCTTCTTCAACTTTTTAGAATACGCAAATATAGCTGACCGTGCTATGTTAAATACTATGATTAACTTAACAATTTAGTGCGGTCATGATCGAAATCCAATCCAAACTTCCTGCGCAAGGTGTGACTATTTTCAGTGTTATGTCTGCCCTTGCTCAACGCTTAAATGCTTTAAATCTATCTCAAGGATTTCCTGATTTTCCTGCACCTCCTGCATTATTAGAAGAACTTAGCCAAGCCACTTTAGATGGTTTTAATCAATATTCACCAGGCGATGGCTTACTCACTTTACGAGAACAAGTGGCAGCGCAATTTTTAAAACGAGATGGACTTCAGCTCGATCCTGTTTCAGAAATTACCATTACCCCAGGGGCAACCATTGGCATTTTTAGTGCCATTCAGGCGATTGTTCATGCAGGTGATGAGGTCATTATTTTTGACCCAAGCTACGACAGTTATGCACCTAGTATTCAATTGGTTGGCGCAACGCCTATTCATATTCCACTTACTGCACCCAACTTTGCAGTCGATTGGAATAAAGTGAAAGATGCTATTTCTGCAAAGACCAAAATGATTATTGTGAATACACCACATAATCCATCAGGAGCAATTTGGTCAAAGCAAGATTGGTTAAATTTAATTGAACTAATTCAAAATACGAATATTGTCGTGTTGTCAGATGAAGTCTACGAACATTTAATTTTTGATGGACAACAACATTATTCTGCATTGTCATTTCCTGAATTGCGTCATCGCAGTTATGTGGTTGGCTCTTTTGGTAAAACCTTTCATGTGACAGGTTGGAAAACTGGATATTGCATTGCTTCACCTGAGCTAATGAAAGTATTCCGCCAAGTTTATCAATTTGCTAATTTCTGTGGTGTTACACCCGTTCAAGTTGCACTTGCAAACTTTATGCAAAAGCATCCTGAACATATTGCAGAACTTGGTTCTTTTTACCAAGCCAAACGCGATTTATTTAATGCAGGAATTGTCCAATCACGGTTTAAATGGACACCATCATCGGGTACTTATTTCCAAAATTTAGATTACAGTGACATTCGTCCAGATTTAAGCGATGTAGAAATGTGCCAATATTTAGCTGAACAACATAAAATTGTGTCTATTCCTGTCTCTGTTTTTTACAAAAATAAACCGCAAGATTTACGTATTTTACGCTTCTGTTTTGCCAAAAAAGATAAAACCTTAATTCGTGCAGGTGAAATTCTTTCTAGCATCTAAATTTAAACAAAAACATCTATAAAATTAAGCCTTTGTTACCGAATAACTAAGGCTTTTTTTTTCACTTTAAGTTACCTTAACCCTTAGATGAATAACATAAAAATATTGTGAGTCCGCCTTTTAATGCAGAATAATCAACAAACATTAGTCACCCAACCTAACTTATGGAAAACGTTCTTTATTTTCCTATTGCCACTTATTGCGACTAATATTCTGCAAAATCTTTCAGGTACTATTAACACGATTTTTGTAGGGCAGATGTTAGGTGTACATGCAATTGCTGCTGTTGCTGTTTTCTTCCCAATTTTATTTTGCTTACTGGCTTTTGTGATTGGTCTTTCTGCAGGTGCAACAGTGCTTGTTGGACAAGCTTGGGGAGCTCAAAACCTTGAAAAAGTGCGTAATGTTGTAGGCTCAACACTATTTATGACCATTGTAGGCGGAACCATAATTGCCATTTTAGGTGTTGTTTTTGCAGAACACATTTTACTTGCTCTTGGTCTAGATGATGATGTGATGCACCTTTCACTGCCTTATGTGCAATGGATGCTTGCAGGTAGCCCACTACTATTTATTTATATTGTTTACACTTCAATTTTACGTGGTGTAGGTGACAGTAAAACACCGCTTTACGCATCAACTATGTCTATTGGAGTTGGAATAATTACAACACCTGTGCTTATTGCAGGTTATTTTGGCTTTCCAAAATTAGGAACGCTTGCGCCTGCTATTGCCACCAACTTAGGCATGTTCACTGTTCTGTTGTTTTTAATTATTTACTTGAACAGAACTGATCATCCTTTAAAGCCTGACTTAAACCTCATAAAAAATATTCGTCACCATCCGAAACTCAGTAAAATTATACTTCGCCTCGGTATTCCAACAGGCGTACAAATGATTACGACCTCTGTTGCAGGCTTAGTCATCATTGGTTTAGTTAACCGACATGGTGCAGATGCAACAGCAGCTTATGGCGCAGTAAATCAGGTGCTCAATTACATTCAATTCCCTGCGCTTTCTATTGCAATTGCAGCTTCTATTTTTGCAGCTCAAGCCATTGGTGCAGGTAAATCTAACTTGCTTTCTAAAGTAACAAAAACAGCTTTAAGCATGAATTTTTTGTTTACAGGTGGCTTAGTCATTTTGGCTTATTTGTTCTCTAAATATTTAATGGCGCTGTTTATTACAGACCCAAATGTTGTTGTTTTAGGGCAACAACTTCTATTCATTGTGCTGTGGTCTATTTTATTTTTTGGCGCAAGTGCAATTTTTGCATCAATTATGCGTGCAAGTGGCACGGTCAACATACCTATGCTCATTAATGTTTTTGCAATTGTGTGTATTGAAGTTCCTACAGCATATCTCTTTAGTGATTGGTGGGGCTTAGAAGGCATTTGGTATGCCTATGCTTTAGCATTTGTTTGTTTATGTTTAATGCAAGGGTTGTATTACCAATTTGTTTGGAAAAAGAAAACCATTCAAGTCTTAATTTAATGATTTATAAAAGTAAGAAAAAACTAAATTCCATATTTCTTATAAGGTTTTATTTTTATCTTATTTTTCAAGCATTTTTTAAATTGCTATAAACCTATTCATAAATTAAAAATGAATAGGTTTTTTTCATGGCAAAACGACAAATAAAACTAGGCGCATTTATTCCTACAACATCACAACATGCCGCAGGTTGGCGCCATCCTGAATCTCGCCCACAAGATCATTTAAGTATCGACTACGCAATTGAATTAGCAAAAACAGCTGAAAAAGGCTTATTTGATGCCTACTTTTTAGCAGATGGTTTATCTGTAAATTGGAGCCATGGCGCTTCAAAAAATGCAAATACAATAGGTTATACCGACAAAGCTGTTGGCTTTGAACCTGTCACTTTATTTGCTGCAATTTCGGCTGTCACAAAAAATATTGGCTTTATTGCGACAGCATCAACCACTTATGAAGACCCTTATTTACTTGCGCGTAAATTTGCATCTTTAGATCATATTAGTAAAGGTCGTGCTGGATGGAATGTTGTCACAACAAGTGCAGCAGACACAGCACGAAATTTCAATTTCGACAGACATCCTGATCCTGCTTTACGTTATGAACGTGCCGATGAGTTTATTGAAGTCACACAAAAACTATGGGACTCTTGGGAAGATGATGCCTTTAAATACAATAAAGAAACTGGTCAATTTTTTGATGCTTCACAAAGCCATGAACCCTTGCACAGCGGTAAATATTTTAATGTTCAAGGCGCATTAAACGTACCTCGCCCACCGCAAGGTTATCCTGTTATTGTTCAAGCAGGACAGTCTGAAGCAGGTCGTGAACTTGCTGCAAAATATGCAGAAGTCATTTTTACATCACAACAAAATTTAGAAGATGCTCAAGCGTTCTATCGCGATATTAAAGGTCGCTTAGTAAAATATGGTCGTCATGCAGATGACATCAAAATCATGCCCGGTGTTTCTATTTTTGTTGCTAAAACTGAAGAAGAAGCTCAACAAAAATATGCTCTTTTAAATAGTTTAATTTTACCTGATGTAGGTCTTGGTTTACTTTCAGGATTATCTGGTGGCATCGATTTATCTAAATACGATTTAGATGCACCATTCCCTAAAATTAACGATGCAGATTTAACCTTCTCAAGTCGCCAACAATTGATCATTGATATTGCCAAAGAACATAATTTTACGATCCGTCAGCTATATGAATATATTGCTTCAGCTCGCGGTCATTGGACATTAATTGGTACACCTGAACAAGTAGTTGATCAGTTGCAAGCATGGTTTGAAAATGAAGCTGCTGATGGTTTTAATGTTTTACCACCATCTACTCCTGCGGGTTTAAATGATTTTGTCGAATTTATTGTGCCTGAATTACAACATCGTGGTTTATTCCGCACAGAATATGAAGGCACAACTTTACGTGAAAATTTAGGTCTTCAACGCCCTGAAAATCAATATGTCATTGCAAGCCGTTTGCGAAACTCAGAAGCATCTTAATTCATGTGAATGATTCATAAAAAAGCCTGCATGATTGCAGGCTTTTTTATCTTTTGACTTCAATTATTTTTTGGACTTACTCGCAAATGCAATCACCTTTTGATAACCCGTAGGTAATAGACGTTGTAGTAAATCTAAGGCTTTCGCATCATTACCAATAAGCAAACGGCGTTTATCTTTTTTCACAGCTTCTAAAATTTGGCGAGCTGCTTCTTCGGGTGGACAACGCAGCAATTTATTAAACGATTTTGCAGATTTTTCAGGATTCATTCCTAAAGTCTTCAAACTATCATTCATTTTTGCTGAATTTGCGATATTAGTTCGAATACCACCAGGGTGAACACAAAGTGCGCTCACACCGCAATTTTCCATGTCTAGTTCTTGACGCAAAGATTCTGTAAAACCGCGCACTGCGAATTTGGTTGCGTTATAAGCAGATTGTGTTGGTTGTGCGGTTAATCCAAATAAACTGGAAATATTTACGATATGACCATCACCAGTTTGCTTTATGAAGGGTAAAAATTCTTTCGTTCCGTAAACTACGCCCCAAAAGTTAATATTTACGATCCATTCAAGCTCTTCATACGATGCACCTTCAACTGTAGATGCTAAAGCCACGCCTGCATTATTGAAAATCATATTCACAGAACCATGATCTTGTACGGTTTCTTCTGCCCATGCTTTCACTGCAACTTGATCTGCAACATCTAATTTTTTAATCGTAACGCGTACATCTGTATCTTTTAGCTTTTCAACAGTTTCAATTAAACCTTGTTCATTTACATCGCTTAAAGATAAATGACATCCTTCTTTGGCAAGCAAAAGTGCAAGTTGCTGACCAATACCTGAACCCGCACCTGTAATTGCAGCCACTTTATTTTGAAAATTTTGCATTTTATTTAGATCTCTCAGTATTTTGCATTACAGGCAAATATTGCCGTTCAAAGTATCTCTTTAATTGTAACAATGAACCGAAAAAACTTAAAATTTCATCAGTCACTTTTAGTAAAAATGCGCTTTTTTTCCAAATTTGTCATAAAAGTGACATAAGTTATTATCGATAATATTAGAGAAATTGAGCCTCTGTATCTTTATAATTCTTGTGATATTTGCAGAAAAATTTAATTTTAAAATAAATTGTTTTAATTTCTATTTTTTATAATTTTTAACACATTCAACAATCTGAAAGACAATCATAGCAATCATTACAACAATAAAAAATCTTCATAAAATCATCAAGAAAATGTCATATTTGCGTTTTAGAATTGTCATATTTTCTATTTTGCAATGATACTGTCATAATTAGTCTTTGTAATAAGCCTGTCATAAATACAAAAACGGTCAACCGTTTATATTAATAGGGTATTGCGCTGTGAAAGATGACTACATTTTAATTGTTGATGATGAACTCCCTATTCGGGAAATGATCCACACTGCTTTAGATATGGCAGGCTTTAACTGTTTGCAAGCTGAAGATGCTCGCCAAGCGCATCAAATGATTGTCGATCAACGCCCTTCTCTTGTCTTATTAGATTGGATGATGCCTGGTGGTGTTAGCGGTGTTGATTTATGCCGTCGCTTAAAAAAAGATGAAAGCCTTTCTGAAATTCCAGTCATTATGCTGACTGCTCGCGGTGAAGAAGACCATAAAGTTCAAGGTCTAGATGCGGGTGCAGACGATTACATGACCAAACCATTTTCTACTCGTGAATTGGTTTCTCGCATTAAAGCTGTGCTTCGTCGCTCAAATGCTTTAAGTGGTGAAAAATCTATTGATGCCAATGGTTTAATCTTAGATCCTATTAGCCAACGCGTAAGCTTTGGTAACAATATTTTGGAAATGGGACCAACTGAATACCGTCTTTTGGCATTTTTCATGACCCATCCTGAACGTGCATATACACGTGCTCAATTACTTGACCAAGTTTGGGGTGGAAACGTATATATTGAAGACCGTACAATTGATGTTCATATTCGTCGTTTACGTAAAGTTTTAGAACCATTTGGTGCAGATCGTTTTGTCCAAACTGTTCGTGGAACTGGTTACCGTTTTTCTACGCGAGCTGATGTCGCATTAGGTTAATTATTTTTTTATGTACGAACCATATCCTGTCCCAGAGCTTGCAAGAGATCATAAAAAGTTTCGATATAGCAGCTTATGGGCTTTTTCTAAGCAAGATTTAAGACTCCTCACATTCTTTATTGTGATTGCTGTATTTATTGGATTAGGAACTGGATACTTTTGGAGCTGTATTCTTTGTGCATTTGCAGTGTTCTGCATTATTCAACTGCGCTCGCTTTATTTAGTGAACGATTGGATTTCAAATAGACCCTACGATGTCCCACCAAACTTAGGTGGCATTTGGGGCGCACTACTTTTCAATGTTTACAGAGCACAGCGCCAAGAACGAATTGTACAAGCAGAAATGGTGGGCTTAATTGACCGCGCCCAATCATCACTTGTTGCCTTAGCAGAAGCAGTTGTTTTAATTGACGACAACAACCAAATTGAATGGTGGAATCCTGCTGCAGAAAACTTACTTGGTTTTCAACTGCATGATCGTGGTCGAAATATTTTAAGTATTTTACGTCAGCCAAATTTCATTGAATACTTTAACCATATTGATGAATCTCCAGATGGCTTGAAAATGAAATCAAGCGTTCATGAAGAACATTATGTACAAGTTAAAATGACTCGATTTGGTGGTGAAAGTCGTCTATTGGTTGCTTATGATGTCACTCGCATGCACAATCTTGAACAAATGCGTAAAGACTTTGTAGACAACATTTCACACGAACTTCGCACGCCATTAACCGTGCTTAGTGGCTATATTGAAACATTTACAGACCAAGAAGATATTAATCCACGTTGGAAGCGTGCATTTGATCAAATGCAATCGCAAACACGTCGTATGAATGCTTTGGTAAATGACCTACTTTTACTTTCTCGCTTAGAAAATGAAAAAAGTATCGCCAAAAACCAAATCATTGAAATGCCAAGTTTAATGAACCAATTATTTGATGATGCACAAGCTTATAATGTCGATTACGGTCATACACTGAATTTAAATATTGATAGCCACTGCGAAATTATTGGTTCAGATATGGAACTCGCAAGTGCTTTTAGCAACCTCATTACCAATGCAATTAAATACACGCCTAAAGGTGGAACAATTACCATTGGTTGGCATGATGATGGTACGCATGGCTACTTTACAGTAGAAGATACAGGCATTGGTATTGACCCGAAACACTTGCCACGCTTAACAGAACGCTTTTACCGTGTAGATAGTGCACGTAGCCGTGCTACAGGTGGTACAGGTTTAGGCTTAGCCATTGTGAAGCATGTCCTTATGCAACATAATGCTTATTTAGAAGTCGAATCTAAAGAAAATCAAGGTTCAATTTTTAAAGCTGTATTTCCAAAAGAACGCTTATTTCACTCAAATTAAATTCGTAAATAAGACATTAAAAAAGCACCTTTCGGTGCTTTTTTAATGTCATAAAACTTAAAGTGTATGACCTAAAGCTTTACCCATTTCTACCGCAGAATTCGCTTTAAATTCTGCATCCCACTGCATTTTATTCTCTTCAAATAAAACCACAGCCGTTGAACCTAAATAGAAACGACCTAATTCAGCACCCTTTTCTAAAAATAAATTGTGCTGATTCACTTCTAAACGACCAGAAGGTTTAACTTTACCTGTCGCAACAGTTTCAATACCCGCAACAATCATCGCACCAACAAGAACAACCGCCATACGACCAAGTTCTGTATCAAATAAACATACCATACGTTCATTACGTGCAAATAAACCTGGAATATTTTCCGCAGTGGTTTGATTCACAGAGAATAATTCGCCCGGAACATAAAGCGTTTCAGTTAATGTTCCTGCAAATGGCATGTGCACACGATGATAATCTTTAGGTGAAAGATAAACCGTCGCAAACTGACCATTTTTAAATGGTTCTGCCAATAAAGGGTCTGCAATTAAGTTTGCCGTATTGAAACTTTGCCCTTTCGCTTGGAAAATTTCACCCTCTTCAATTTTGCCTAATTGCGAAATTGCACCATCAGCAGGTGACACAATACTTGTTGCGTCTGCATCAATTTCACGAACGCCTTCTTTTAAAGAGCGCGTAAAAAACTCATTAAATGATTTAAATTTCAAAGCATTTTGTTGTTCTGCAATCGACATATCAATGCCATATTGCGCTTTAAAAGCACTAATTACGGTGTTTTTAATAATTGGAGTTTCACTTGCGGCAAGTTTACCTACAACACGAGATAATTGGTGTTGTGGCACAACACGTTGTGCTTGAATGAAAAGTTGTTTTTTTAAACGTGATGTGAGGCTCAAGACGGCGACTCTCCAGTAATAATAGGACTAGCGAGGCAGTTGCCCCATTCACTCCACGCCCCATCATACGCTTGAATTTCCCACCCCAATAAACGACCTAAAATATAAGCCAAACCTGAACGATGATGCGATTGGCAATACACCACTACAGGTTCATTTAAATTGAAGCCTAACTGTTCCAAACGTTGTTGCGTGTTTTGTAATGGATGCAATTTTAAATGATTTTCACGGTTTAGGGCAGTACTCCATTCAAAATGAATAGCCCCTGGAATGTGACCGCCGCGTCGCGCAGCTAATCGGATGCCTGTATATTCATCTTCTGTACGGCAATCCCAAACCTGAATCTCTTTATTATTCACCTTTTCAAGTAATTCATCATATTGAATTCGATATGTTTCATCTAAATTAAATTGAACTAAATTACTTACGTTTTCAAAGCTTTCTACATCTGCTGAAGTAGGTAAACCTGCACCTAACCATGCATGAATACCGCCATTCAACAGGCTTGTATTATAAAAACCTAAACAATGTAAATTCCAAATTAAACGCCCTGCCCATGCACCACCTTCATCGTCATAAGCAACAACGTGATGATCTGGCGAAATATTTAAATATTCAATCAGTGCTTTTAAGCCATCTTCATTAGGCAATAAACCCGATGCATTTTCTTCTTGGCGTACCAAAAGATTTGGTTTCAAATGAATTGCATGAGGAATATGTAATTGTGCATATACCGAACTTCGGCTCACATCAACAATACGTATTTTCTCATTTCCTAGGTAAGGAACTAAATCCTCTGCCTCAATTAACAGTTTGAAATTAAAATCAAATGTAGCCATTTTTTGCATTATATATTTAGATGAATAACTTCAATCTTAGCACACTTACTTTTTTGTAATCTGTGCAATTCTAGTATTCACTTAGCATAATTTTAAATAAGAAAACTTGGTTCTTATTTAAAAAAAAATGCCAAACATAAAGTTCGGCATTTTTAAAATATAAGTAATTTTACACTTCTGCAATATCAAAAACCTGACGTAAATATGCAAGAAAAGTATCATTATCTGTCATAGTTTTTCCTGGACTATCTGAAATTTTCGCAACAGATTGTCCATTACATTCCACAAGTTTCAACACAATATTAAGCGGTGTTTGCCCCATATCATTGGTTAAATTTGTGCCTATACCAAAACTCACTTGGAAACGATCTTTAAAGTAATTATGCAATGACCACGCTTTTTCTAAATTTAAGCCATCACTAAACGTGAGCATTTTAGTTTTGCTGTCAATTTTAAGATTTTTATAGTGTTCATAGGCTTTGTCACCCCATTCGTATGGGTCGCCACTGTCATGACGTAAACCATCAAACAGTTTTGCAAAATACAAATCGAAATCACGTAAAAATGCATCCATTCCGACGACATCGGTCAGCGCAATTCCTAAATCACCACGGTACTCTTGCACCCAAGTTTCTAATGCCGATTTTTGGAAATTACGTAAGCGCACATCTAAAGCTTGGAAAGCCTGTAAGAATTCATGCGCCATTGTTCCAATAGGCGTAATGTTTAAATTCTTCGCAATAAGAACATTACTTGTTCCACGAAAAATATGCGGTGCAGCTTTGTTAAATTCTTCAATAACGTGCTTTTGCCATTCAAAACTATAACGACGACGTGTTCCAAAATCTGAAACCAAAAATGGTGGATCACTTGGATTTTGTTCTGCTTCGTATTTTTTAAGTAGTTCAACTTTTGCTAAAAGACGGCGTTCACCTTCTTCCAAAACGTCATCTGAACGAATACGTTTAAAATAAAGCTCATTTACAATGGCAAGTACAAAAATTTCAAACATCATCGCTTGAACCATTGGACCTTCTACCCAAATATCCAAACGACCTTCTTCATCTATTCCAGCTTTTATAAAACGACGCTTTAATTGAAATAATTCTAAATAATCGACAAAATCACTTTTAATAAAACGCAAACTTCTTAAATATAAAAGCTCGTCTTCTTTAAATTGAAGTTGGCAAAGATAATCTAATTGCTCATTTAAATCATCTAAAATGTCCACAAGTGGATAAGCCGTATCTTGCAAATTACGGCAACGGAAATGATAGACACTATGCGTTTGTGGAAACTTATGAAGAACCACCTGAAGCATTGTAAATTTGTATAAATCTGTATCAAGTAAAGATTGAATGATTGGAGCCATATCTTGATGTATTTCGCTGTGCTTATTGCATTAAAGCATATTTTTTAAGTAAAAATTAAAAGTTTTATCTGACAGTAGTCTGTTTTAGATAAAAGAAAAGATCCAATTTATCTTGGATCTTAAATATTCTTAATATTCAGAGCGTAAAATTAATCTTTTAACTGCTTTAATTTCTCATCCTGTCCAATAATTTTGGCAAATTGTTCAACTGTTTTCTGTCCTGTTTGCTTTGCATTTACATCACAATCTGTTTTGCGAAGCTGTTTCACAATAGACCATTCTAATTTAAACATTGCGCCCATTAAGGCTGTATTGCCTTTATTGTCGCGGGCACAGCGGTCTGCACCGTTTGAAATTAAGGTCGTTACAATATTTTGATGTCCATAATAAGCCGCCATCATGATTGGCGTGTAACCATCCTTATTTCTGACATCTACAGGAAAACCATATTTTAAAAACTCATTGATCACTTCTTCATTACCCGTTTTAGCAGCAGCAAAAAATAGATCAATCAATTCCTGTTGTGAGTTCACCTGATTAGTTACAGCATTTTTAGCGGGGGAGATATTTTTGACTTCAGTTGCTGTTGCAAATGCAGAAGAAAAGACAAAAATACTAGCTAAAAATGTTCGTTGTAAAATACTCATAATGAACTCCAACAGAAATCGAATTATTTCAAAGTTTGAAATTTGCAAAAATTGAGTGCCTGTAAAACTCCCCTAGGGTGCAGGAAAGGAATTGAGTTCTACAGGACTTTCTTGAGGTGACTTCCTATGCCCTAGTCACCAATTCAGCCAATCAACCTAAATTGATTAGTTAAAGACTTAGTCTTTTAATTTCGCTGCTTTTGCTTTTACAGTCGCCAAGTTACCATTTACAGCTTTAGTCATGCGTGTACCGTAGTCTGCATCTGCTTTATAGAAGTAAGACAACATGATGTGTTTTGTTTCTGAATCTTTAACGTTGCCTAAGTCAGCCGCCAAGTTCATGATCAAATCATCTTTTTCTTTTGCAGTGTATGAACGGTATAAATCACCAGCTTGCTTGAAGTTTTGTTCTTTCACAGCAATTTGTTGAACATAACCAGATAAAGGCGTTTCTACCGCACGTGCTTTCGCAGTTGATGGTTTTGGCTCTTTACGGCTTGGTTCATAGTTCACGTCAGAATCACGTTCACTTACGTTCATGTAACCATCTTGGTTGTTATTATTTACTTCAACCAATGGACGGTTTACAGGAATTTGCTGATGGTTCGTGCCTAAACGATACATTTGAGTATCTGAATATGAGAACACACGACCTTGTAATAAACGGTCTTCAGATGGTTCGATACCTGGAACTAAGTTACCTGGTGCAAATGCGGATTGCTCAGTTTCGTTAAAGAAGTTCTTCGGCATACGATTAAGCGTTAACGTACCTACTTTAGTTTCTGGAACTAAATCGTTAGGCCAAATTTTTGTAGGATCTAAAGGATCGAAATCAAACTTACCTAAATCTTTCGGATCTAAAACTTGAATATAAAGATCCCATTTAGGGAAGTTACCTTTGTTAATATTGTTGTAAAGATCATTCGTTAAGTGGTTGAAGTCTTTACCTTGCTGTTCCGCAGCTTCTTTAACGTTAAGACCTTTTACGCCTTGTTTAGAGCGGAAGTTAAATTTAACGTATTTGTATTCGCCTTTGTCGTTATACAACTTGTAAGCGTGAACACCAAAACCATCTTGTTCACGATAGCTTGTTGGCACACCTTGGTTACCATACACATAAGTCAACATGTTTGTTGCCCATGGTTGGCTAGACAAGAAGTCAAAAACACGGTTCGCATCTTGAACGTTGTTAATTGGGCTTGGCTTCATTGCATGAATGAAGTCTGGGAATTTAATTGCATCACGAATAAAGAATACTGGAGATTGGTTACCCACTAAGTCCCAGTTACCTTCTTTTGTATAAAACTTGATAGCAAAACCGTGTGGGTCACGTAAAGTTTCAGGAGAACCTTTACCATGAATTACAGTTGAAAAACGTAAGAATACTGGAGTTTTTGTGCCACCTTTGAAAAGTGATGCAAGTGTTAAATCCGATAAATCTTTAGTTGCAACAAACTCACCATAAGCACCTGTACCACGTGCATGAACAACACGCTCAGGAATACGCTCGCGACCAAAACGTTGTAATTTTTGTACCAATTGAACGTCTTGTAGCAAAGTGCCACCATTTGGACCTGCGGTGATTGAGTTTTGATTATCACCCACTGGAGCACCGTTATCTTTTGTTAATGGTGCAGCTTGTGTCGCTGCCGTTGCTGCTGTAAGCATTGCAACCAATAAAGAACGCTTAAACATGATGTTTTCTCTCAATTCATACCTTTCCTGCACGGGCTAAATTACATTTTTCACATAAATTGGTAAAAGGGTTTATTTTTATATTTACAATCGTTTTATTAGATCATGTGTTTGGTTTTATATGATTTTTTTATATTTATTATATACTTATACAAATCCAACGCTTAAAACATCATGCTGAATAGTGATATTTGCTACAATCTGTTTGAATTAAAAAACATCATATGTGGTTGTGTTATGCGTGCTTTATTGCAACGAGTTCTTGAAGCTAAAGTAGTTGTAGATGGTGAAATAACTGGAGAAATTGAAAAAGGCATTCTGGTTTTTCTAGGTTTAGGCAAAGAAGATAATTTAGAAAAAGGCAAAAAGCTGATCGATAAAATTTTAAAATATCGCTTTTTTGATGATGAACAAGGAAAAATGGGCTGGAATATTTCCCAAGCCAATGGTGGCTTATTACTTGTTTCTCAATTTACTTTGATGGCACAAACACAAAAAGGTTTACGTCCTGACTTTGGTCCTGCAATGACACCAAACGATGCAAAAGAACTTTATGAACAACTGGTTGAATATACAAAATCTCAGTTTGAAAATGTTCAAACAGGTATTTTCGCAGCAGATATGAAAGTGCATTTGGTCAATGATGGACCTGTGACATTTAACTTGGAAATTGAATAACTCAATATGTTATAGATGCAAAAAAGCCCTCATATTTGAGGGCTTTTTATTAAGCTTTCTCCTAATTTCTACTTTCTCAAAGAAAGGAAACTTTGGAGTAAAATTCTTATTTACCCGTTTTTTCTTTGATGAATTGACGAGCAAAAGACAATTTTTCTTTCACAGGCTTTGGCAATTTTGGTGGAATAAGTCGAGCAACGCGGTTAAACCAAACCAATAAACTGAAATCGCCTTCCATTTTAATTGTGCCGTTTTGCATACCTGTCATAAATACAGATGGATCGCCTTTAGCCAAAGTTTTCACACCTTGCTCACTGTCTGCAAACTGCAAAGTAAAATCAGCAGGTTCAGCACTTCCTGAAACGGTATCAATTTTGCCATTATTCACAATAATTTGACGTGCCATACCTAAGTCCGTACCAATTTGAATACGGAACTGTCTATCGTGAATTAACTCAATAAATTTAGGACTTGTACGAGCCAATTGCTTCATACGCAATACTAAACCTGCAATCATAAGATCAAGTGGATCTGTACTCACATCAACAAGTGGTAATTTTACGACAGGTAGTGAAGGAAATTTCATGACATCGAAGCCTATTGTAATTTTATAAAATTGAACTACGACATCCTACCATAGCTTATTTTTTTTGCAGTACTGCTTTACGTAATAAAGTATAAATTTTAGGTATAAAAAAATGCACATAAATGTGCATTTTTCAAGAAAGATCAGTCTTCGCTTAACGGCTAGAATATTGCTGCTGATCGTCCTCATATACTGGAGTATGCTCAATATAACGACGCTTTGCTACTGCTGCTCGTTCCGCGCGACGATCTTCAACTAAAAGCAATATCGTCATCATGACCATTGCAAATGAAATCGCAGCTAAATAACTATAGGTTACAGGGAATTCGAATACTGTTTGTACGCTAAAACGTACCGCTTCCAGTAATCCCCAAAACACCATTCCAGCCATCATAAAACTTAACCAGCGGCGATAAGGCGAGAAGAAAACAGCAATCAAAGCAACCGCTACTAAGCTTATGCCGACAATGCTTGCTAAATCTGCTGTTGCCATAAAAACCTCCGTTAGTGTTAGATTTGTGCTTTTGTACAAAGCGCCCATCTAACGCGAATACCTTTAATTAGATTAATGGGCTATGTATATTTAAACTCTATGAAAAGCATTATGAGCAGTTTTTTGTATAAAAAAAGACTTGTTATTTGGTTATGCGACATACATTGTCGCAATATTATATTGTAATTACATTTTTTTGATTTTAACTTTTTCGGGAACTTAAGCCTGTTCTTTCTTAGCGTGTCATTACAAAAAAAACAGTGCTCTTTTTAGATCAGAAATTTTTTTTACCGATGGCATTTATCGTTATTTTTTTCTTGTATTAAATTGCTACTTGCTTCTCGTTTTCGACCTAAATTCAAACAAAAAAATACGGCATGACTGCCGTATTTTTATTCAAACTATTCAGTGATTAAGCTCGATTTAAGTCTTTATCATGAACGCCAAGTAAATAAAGTACGCCATCTAAACCAACGCTTGAAATGGCTTGGTTTGCATTTTGACGAACTAATGGTTTAGCACGGAATGCTACGCCTAAGCCTGCAATTGAAAGCATTGGTAAATCGTTTGCACCATCGCCTACTGCAATTGTTTGTTCAAGTGAAATACCCATTTCTTCAGCAATTTGCGTCAGTAATAAAGCTTTACGAGCACCATCTACAATATGCCCTTTCACTTCACCTGTTACCTTGCCATCTTGAATGTCTAAGATGTTTGCATGTACTTCATCTATACCTAATTTTGCTTGTAAATATTCTGCAAAATATTGAAAACCACCAGACAAAATTGCCGTGCGATAACCTAATGCTTTTAATGTAGAAATTAAACGTTCTGCACCTTCAGTAATAGTTAATCGTTCTGCAATACTTTCAAGTACAGAAGCATCCATACCTTTTAATAAAGCAACACGTGCACGGAAACTACTTTGGAAATCAAGTTCACCTTGCATTGCACGTTCGGTAATTTCAGCAACTTGCTCCCCTACGCCTGCTTCTTTCGCAAGTTCATCAATCACTTCTTGTTCAATAAGCGTTGAATCCATATCGAAACATACTAAGCGACGGTTACGGCGGTAAGCATTGTCTTCTTGAACAGCAACATCGACATTTAATTCGCTAGATAACTTTAAGCAAGCCGCACGCATTGCAGCTGCATCTAACATTTGCCCTTTTAAACCAAACTCTACACAAGCACGTTTAGGCTCAATTGCTTCATTTTCTAAAGTTGGTCTACCAGATAAACGTGTTACCGTTTCAATGTTAAAGCCTTGGCTAGACACAATTTGAGTCACTGCTTGTAAGTGAGATGCTTTTAATTCAGGAGCTAATGCCGTTACGATATAACGTGTGCGCCCGCCTTCACTTACCCATTGATCATAATCTGTTGTTAAGATTGGTTTAAAGCGAACAGTTAAACCAATTTCATGTGCTAAAATTAAGATCTCTTTCATGGCTAATGCTGTCGCAGTCTGATCTTCAGAGGCAACAACAATACCTAAAGTGAGTTGATTATGGATGACGGCTTGGCCAACATCTAGAATTTGTAAGGAATGAGCGGACAACACCTGCATTAATCGAGTAAACTGATTAGGTTGGTCAGGTCCTAAAAATGATATAAGAATGATTTCACGCATGAATTGACTCTGGTCTGAGCTACAACTATTGTTAGAATCATAATCGAATTTAAGTAGAATTACTTTGGAAGTTTACGTTGAATGCGCCTAGACAAGGGCTATTTGCTAGCCTACTGATTGTAAGCTTTACCTTGCATACCTTTTTATTGGTACTTGCAACGACACATCAATTAAATGAAAACCGCGCCAATCAAGGGCAATTGATGACAACTCAATTGGTTACGGACAGCTTATCTGAGCTTGATCCTGCCAATACAGTGTCTCTTGCTTTGTTGGCGAATCGTTATGCAACCAACCCGAATATTGCATCTATTCGTATTTTAGATGCCAATAAGCAGGTGCTTGCGACTGGCGGCATGTCAAAAACACGTCAGGGTGAAATTTTTGTTCGTGATGCCTTACAAAATGAAAAGAAAGTCGGAACAATTGAAATTACGTTAATTAAGCCAAGTATTGGTGAAATTTTACGTACTCAATGGATGGCAATTCTATTTTCATTATTTATTCATAGCTTATTATGGTTAGCGTATCGCGCTATTGCTCGACCAAGCCGTACTGAGTATCTTACAAATATTAATAATGAAGCGCGCTTAAAACACGAACTTCAAATGCTGACTCAAGCATTAGAACAAGAAAAGAAAAATTCAGCTGTAACATTGGCGCAATCTCAGCATCTTTCGAAGCCTTTAGTTAAAGCAAGAGAATTCAAAACCGAAACTCAAGATCAAAATGCAATTGCTTTAAATATTCAGTTCTACGATCCAAAGCAATTACTTGACTCAATTACAGATAAGGTTTCAATTCCTTACTTTAATTTATGCCAAATCTTTTTAACAAAGAGTATTGAGCTTTGTGTTCAGCATTACAAATTGAATGTTTCCGACATTACAACTGTTCAGCAGTTCAATCGAAATGGTGCAACTTTAACTATTTCTTCTGAGAAGCCTAATGCTGCAGAGTGTTTAGCGATAATTGGTACAGTGTTCCAACTTCTGTCTGAAGTATTGTATAAGCGTTACCGCGAAGACAAACGTTTTGTTCTACAAACTCGTTGTGCTATCGCAACTTCAGTTGAAACAATGCAGCTAAATGCAGTACAAGCTGCGGAACGCTTAGTAAATCAACTTTCAGCAAAAGAAAGTGCAATTTACCTACCAAATGAGTTATTAAAAGATTTGTCTACGCACTATGAATTGGTGAATCTACCAAATCCGACCAATGTTTTAACGCGCCATGCATTTATGATTAACGGCATGGATAGCAATCAAGCGGAGTTGGCTCAAACTATTCGTACTGAAATCCTTAAAGCAAAACAATCTCGCGCATCTTAAGCATGCAATGTTGAAATAAAAAAGCCTGACTAAATGTCAGGCTTTTTTACATCTAAAAATTTATTTTTCTGTTTTATCTGATTTAGCTGCCCAATACGTTGCAAGCGCAGAACCCGAAATATTGTGCCATAAACTAAAAATAGCACTTGGAACTGCCGTAATGGGTGAAAGTGCAAAATGTACTGCAGCTAAAGCTACACCTAAACCTGAGTTTTGCATTCCCACTTCAATAGAAATTGCTTTGCAATCTGTGTACGGCAATTTGAATATTCGCGCTGCCCAAAAACCTAAAAGTAAACCTAAACCATTATGTAAAATTACAACGCCTAAAATCATTAAGCCTGATTCTAAAATTTGTGCCTTACTGCCTGCAATAATAGCAGCAACAATTGCGACAATCGCAACTACAGAAATTAGAGGCATAACCTGAATATAATGATCGACCTTTTTTTTCAAAATAGCACGTACAAGCAAACCTAAAACTATTGGAAATAACACCACTTGTAAAATAGATTTCAGCATCGACATGGCATTAATATCAATCCACTGACTGGCTAAAACATAAAAAATTGCAGGTGTCAGAATTGGCGCAAGAATTGTGGAAACAGAAGTACATGCAACAGAAAGCGCTGTATTTCCTTTTGCCATATAGGTAATAACATTCGAAGCTGTGCCACCAGGGCAACAACCTACGAGAATCACTCCAATTGCAATTTCTGTAGGTAAGTTAAAAAGCTTACATAGCAAATAAGCCAAAGTAGGCATCACAATAAACTGTGCAAATACACCAATCGTGACCGCTTTCGGGCTTTGTAATACACCTTTAAAATCGCCCAAGGTCATAGTCATGCCCATACCAAACATAATGATGCCTAACATCCATGTAATATAGGTTTTTAACCAAACAAAGCTCTCTGGGTTATAAAGGGCAAGTCCTGAAAAAAGTATGACCCATAAAGCAAAGGTCTTTTTAACAAACTCTGAAAATTTAAAAAGAATAGACATCTGCCTACTCCTGTATTTATGGTTTTAGGAGATAAAAATAAAGGGAATAATTCTGTATTATCCCCATGAAAGACGATACTTATTTAAGCCTGTTGTTGTATTAAATCTTTCATATTAATTCGATGTACACCTGCTTCCAACATATCTTGCCATGCTTGCTGCAGCGAACCGTTTAAATCAATTCCTTTGGTCGCATCTGCAATGACAAAGGTTTTAAAACCTAAAGTTACAGCATCAATTGCCGTCCAAGCCACACAAAAATCTGTTGCAATGCCCACAACAAAAACAGTGTCTATCGCACGTTCTTTTAAATAACCAGACAAGCCTGTTGTTGTTTTATGATCAGCTTCCATAAATGCCGAATAACTATCTATATGACGATGGAATCCTTTTCGAATAATAAGCTGAGCTGTTGGCAATTTTAAATTTGGATGCAATTCAGCATCATGAGTTCCCTGTACACAATGCGATGGCCACAATACTTGCGTACCGTAATCTAGTTCTACAGTATCAAAAGGGTTCTTATTGGCATGGTTTTGGGCAAAAGAAATATGATCTTCAGGATGCCAATCTTGCGTGATAATAATATTTTCAAAATACGTCGCAATTTCATTGATGTTTGGAATAATTTCATCTGCATTTGCAACAGCTAAATTTCCACCTGGTGTAAATCCATTTTGAACATCAACAACAATTAAAGCTGCATTTTTTTGCATAAGCCGACCATGTTCTTCTCAGTTTAGACTGTATTCAAGCATAACTTAAAATTTTATGTTTATTCTAAACGAGTAAATTATTTGACTGCCTAGGGTAAAGCTACAATAAAAAAAGACCCGCTCATGGCGGGTCTTTTAAGAAAATTTTGCTTAGTTCGTTGTATTCATTTTACGAACAAGTAACAACATCACTACAGCTGAAATGATAATACATGGAATTGCTGCTGAGATCACACCTGCCGCACCAAAACCTGCTGTTAATAAGCTACCCGCAATTGCAGGACCAAGCATAGCGCCAATACGGCCTACCGCAGAAGCAACACCAATACCTGTGCCACGCACTGTTGTTGGATAAACAATACCACCGAATGCGTAAAGTACACCTTGACAACCAATTACGAATGCACCAACCAATGCCGAAGCCATATACATTTGTGTTAATGAGCCTGCTGCGTTTAATGCAATTAGACCAGCCAAGATACCGCCGTACATTAACAAAATAACATAAGCTTTCTTCCAACGGTCAGTCAACATACCTAAAATGATTGTACCAATCGTTGCACTTACCATGAAGTAGAACTGCGCAGTTGCACCTTCTTTACGTGTAAAGCCTAGTTCTTGGAACAATGATGGCAACCAGCTTAACATGATGTAAACCACCATCAATGTGAAGAAGTAGCTTGTCCAAATGAACAATGTACGCATTAAATTTTGAGAATTAAATAAATCTTTGAATGAGCCCTGAGCAGCAGCATCTGCTGGCGCTGACGCAGCAATATCTTTTGCTTTTAAGTATTCTTTAGATTCAGGTAAGAACCACATCATTACTGGAATAACGATGATTGGCAGTAAACCACCTAGGTAGAAAATATTTTTCCAGTTACTACCAAACTCAGTTGCTGCAATCAAAGATAGAATTGCTGCACCTACAGGCATACCACAGTACATTAAGCCAACAGCACGACCACGGTTCTGTGGAGATACTGCTTCTGATGCTAAGGTAATGAGAATAGGCATTGCAGCACCCAAACCAGCACCCGCTAAGAAACGCACTGCCAATAAAGAACCAAAGCTATTTACCCATACAGTACATAAGGTGAAAACTGCAAATGTAGCTACTGACCAAATAAGGACAGTTTTACGACCGATACGATCGGCAATTCGACCACCAACTAAAGCACCTGGTAATAAACCCAAAATACCAACACTGAAGAAAATGCCTAATTGAGAACTATCTAAGCCAAAATGTTCTCTAATCCCCGCCGCAGCAATCCCTGCTGCTTGAATATCTAACCCTTCGATTACTGCAATAAGAAAGCAGATTGCTACTGTAACAATTGCATGCTTCTTATTGGATTGGTGATTTACACTATCCATAGTTAAACTCAAACTAGATGTTAAGAAAGTGCCCATCATCTTTAAATTTGAAATAAAACTGTAGCTAACTATTGGTGGAATAGAGTTTGATATTTGAAATTAACTCATGTGAATTTTCTATTAATTTATTATTAGATAAATAGTCTTAAAAACAATAAATAATTAAAATAGATGGAGCAATATTGTATTTTTATGCTCAATTAAAGAATATTTTATCACTATGCAATAATGGTAATTTTCTTAAATAGACTAAAAAGGTCTTAAATAATGATTTATTTTCGATAATTAAACCTCAAATTAAGCCGACTATTAAGATCAACTTTATCTAAAAATAGATTTATTTCATCTTAAAAATAAGTATTTAAATATCAAATAACTTTTAAATGAATCTCTGAATAGATTTAAAACAAAATATTTTTGTTGGATTTTCATAATTGAAAATTAAAAAAAGGCTCATTTTAATGAAGAAAATAACAGCGTTTTAAAATCAAACTTATAATTTCAATAAAGTTTTATAAATATTAAAAACTTTGTTATTGCTTTGACTAAAGGTTATTGTTCTGACAAACTGAATCAGTCATAATTTGCATAAGCATTATTCAATGATGATTATTGAATTTTGACTCAAATCAAAATACTGCAACCATCCACATTTTCTGTTTCGCTACATAACGTGGATGGGAAAATAGGATATTTTTAAAAAATGACTCAGCAAGCACAGACCATTCAAGGCTCAATTGTCGCAATTGTCACCCCAATGTTAGAAGATGGCAGCGTAGATTGGAAGGGTCTAGAAAAGCTCGTTGAGTGGCACATAGAACAAGGCACGAACAGCATTGTTGCAGTTGGCACAACTGGTGAAGCATCTACTTTAAGTATGGCTGAACATACTCAAGTGATCAAAGAAATCATTCGTGTAGCAAACAAACGCATTCCGATTATTGCTGGTACTGGTGCAAACTCAACACGCGAAGCCATTGAACTTACGCAAGAAGCAAAAGAACTTGGTGCAGATGCTGCATTGTTGGTGACTCCTTATTACAACAAGCCAACACAAGAAGGTTTATATCAGCATTATAAAGCCATTGCAGAAGCAGTAGACTTACCTATCATTCTATATAATGTACCGGGTCGTACTGGTGTAGATATGCTGAATGAGACAGTTATTCGTCTTGCAGACATCCCAAACATTGTTGGTATTAAAGATGCTACTGGCGATGTACCACGCGGTCAGGAATTAATTATTGGCTTAAATGGCAAAGCAATGACTGTTTACTCTGGTGATGATGCAACTGCGTATCAACTTATTGCATTAGGTGCTAAAGGTAATATCTCTGTTACCGCAAACGTTGCGCCTAAAGAAATGAGTGAAGTATGTGCAACAGCACTTACTGGCGACTCTTCAAAAGCAGAACAATTAAATAGCAAGGTTGCTATTTTACATGACATTTTATTCTGTGAATCGAACCCAATTCCGGTGAAATGGGCGCTTCATGAAATGAAACTTATTGGTACAGGGATTCGTTTACCTCTTACCCCACTTGCAGAACAATATCGCACTCCGCTTCGTGAAGCACTCACGTCGGCAGGCATCATTAAATAAAAGAGCTTATATTATGCAAATACGTTTTGGTTTAGTCACTGCACTTTCAGCTTTAAGTTTGGTTGGTTGTAGTTCACTTGGAATCGGTAATGGTTCTTTGGACTATAAAAAAACAGCAACAATCGAACCTTTACAATATCCTGAAGGTTCAATGGTTAGACCAGTAACGCCTTTGTATCCTGCTCCTATTGTTGATCCTCTTGCGACTGCAAATGCACCAAAATATGAAAATGAACGTGGTAATCGTTTTGCGCTTCCACGTCCAACAACATTTACGCAAACGACTACACAAGATGATTTAAACGAAGGCTCTATTGGTCGTCCTCAGCAAATAACTGATGGTAATCAAAATCCTTTGCTCAAAATTGATGGGAATTCTGCTACAATTTGGCAATATACACTTGCCACGCTTAGCAGTCTTAACCACTCAATTGTAGCTCAAAGCAAAAATGCGACTGATGTAACAATTAAGATTGATCAAAAATCTTACGTATTAAGACTATCTTCTGTTGGTTCAAGTAATAGCCTCGCTGTGTTCAATACTGACAACACTTTTGCAGACAAACAAGTTGCTGCAGAATTGTTAGCCCAGATTTATCAAAATTGGCCAGCCTAGACATTTCTAGGCATTTTTTTTGAAAAAGGTTCCCTCCATGTTAAAACAAACCTTGCTCTATACTGGTAAAGCAAAATCTGTTTATGAAACAGATAGTGCAGACCATCTGATTTTAGTCTTTCGTGATGATGCTTCTGCATTCAATGGCGAGAAAATCGAACAACTAGATCGAAAAGGTAAGGTTAACAACCGTTTTAACGCCTTTATCATGGAAAAGCTGGCTGCTGCTGGTATCGAAACACATTTCGAAAAACTTCTTTCTCCTACAGAAGTTTTAGTTAAAAAGTTAGACATGATTCCTGTTGAATGTGTAGTTCGTAACTATGCTGCAGGTTCATTATGTCGTCGCTTAGGTGTTGAAGAAGGCAAAGAGCTTGTTCCACCTACTTTCGAATTATTCTTTAAAGATGATGCACTTGGTGACCCAATGGTTAACGAGTCGCAAGCAATCACTTTAGGTTGGGCAACTGCTGAGCAACTTGCTCGCATGAAAGAATTGACTTACCAAGTAAATGAAGTTCTTAAAGAATTATTCGCAACTGGCAACATGCTTCTTGTAGATTTCAAACTTGAATTTGGTGTATTCCATGACCGCATTGTTCTTGGTGATGAATTCTCTCCAGACGGTTGCCGTTTATGGGACAAAGATACTAAGAAAAAACTCGACAAAGACCGTTTCCGTCAAGGTTTAGGCGGTGTTGTTGAAGCTTATGAAGAAGTTGCTGCACGTATTGGCATCGACCTTTCAGATATCTAATAATATCTGATCTTCAAGAAACCGAGCTAATAAGCTCGGTTTTTTTATGTTTAAAGTTCACAATTAGACTGCTTATAAAGCAAACTATATAAAGACTAAACAAAGACTTCCTCTCCTTTATGAAGCTTTATAAAGCATCATGAAAATG
Source organism: Acinetobacter faecalis (assembly GCF_034187745.1). Taxonomy (NCBI): domain Bacteria; kingdom Pseudomonadati; phylum Pseudomonadota; class Gammaproteobacteria; order Moraxellales; family Moraxellaceae; genus Acinetobacter; species Acinetobacter faecalis. The sequence goes on from NZ_JAXHPF010000002.1 coordinate 317,124, forward strand.
TAATAATGTATAATCTTTTACGGTATTTTTTAGACTTATCTAGCGCAATCTCACACAGAGTAAACTTATGATTTATCAAATAAGTGAATTACAACATTTTGGACAAGGGTGCTCTAAAATTGTTTACCAACATCCTGAAGATGATAATAAAATTATCAAAATTATGAATCCTAAATATGTAGGTGAAGATGGCGGATGGCAAGATCATACATTTAAGCGTAATAGATCAAATGGAGTATTTAAGCAGTTCCAGCGTCAAATATTAGAATACCTAAAATTATGCAAAAATAATTATAAAGATAATAGATTCCATTTTCCTATTGAAACAACCTATGGCTTTGCCATGACATCTAATGGTCTAGGTTTAGTTACCGAAAAAATTATTAGTCCTAATGGAAAAGGCATGACCTTATACGAAATGTGCCTACAAAATTTATTTCATGAAAAACATGCTAAAGCTTTAGCTGAATTTTATGATACTTGCTGTGATTTACATATCGTGTATGGTGAAGTCAATATTAATGGCATCATGTATACTGAATGCAGAAATGATAAGCCTGAATTTGTTTTGGTTGATGGAATTGGTGAAAAACTTTTTATTCCAATAAGAAGCCTATCTAAAACTATTAACACCAAGAATATTCGGAAAATGCAAAAACGTATTGATGCTGAAATTCAAGTTCTGTTAAATGCACACTCATAGTAAAAAATAGCTTATTAATACTTTAAAAGAAGCCCTATAAATTAGGGCTTTTTTAATATCAATCCAAACAGGAATATTGCTTTATAAACTCATTGTTATACCTAATTGAAGCCCTCTTCCTGGTAAAGGAGCAATATATTTCAATGGTGAATTTTGAGGTCTCGCCTCTTCATTCAATAAGTTTGTTCCATTTAAATAAAATTCAACTTCTGCATTTTTTAATGCAATTTTCTTACTAAAAGATAAATCTAATAAATTATAAGCAGGTAATACAACTTCGGTATTTACACTTTTACCTAAGTATTGTGGTTTTGCATAATAGATGTTTGAAAGTCGGATGTGATAATCATCCTTTTCCCACTCTAAACTTGCTCCATAGCGATTAGTTGGCATATTTGTTGGATATTCACCATCATTTGAGGACTGTAATTTTTTTTTATCCTTCACACGATTTTTCACAAAATCACCAAAAGCACTGAGCGTTAAATCCCCCCATTTATCTAACAAAAATTTATAGCTTAAATCAATTTCAAAACCATCAATTTTAACATCTGTTTGTCTCCAATATTTCAAGGGTAAACGATTCCCCATTGCCATCCCCGAATGCATTAAATATACATAATTTGTAAAATCCATTTGATACAAAGAAAGCTGAATTTTTGATTGATCAAATACAAAATCTGTATTTAATTCCATAGCTTTCACTTTTTCTTTTTCTAAATTTTGATTGCCTTCTTCTTGAGTCATAACTGAGTAATGCGGATTACTTGAATATAATTCGTTAATTTCTGGTGCTCGTTCAGACTCGCTATATTTAGCATAAATATGAACATGTTCTCCCCAGTTAAGCCCTGCACCTACATAAAATTGAGTTAAATCAAAATCACGATTTTCTAATTTTTGATTATTTGCGTTACGCGCTAGTACAAATGTTTGATCTTGAATTTGATGTTCGACTTTTTCTTTACGGTAACCTGCATCAAAATAAATAGGATTAAAACTAAGTTTCTCTTGAATGAAAAATGCTTGTCTATTAGTTTTTACATTCGGTAAATAACGAGCATATCCTTTTCCATGAACATCCCTTTGCCCCCAACTTAGCCCCATCTCACCAGATAAAAATTTTAATTCTTTTTGCTTAACGACAAATTCTGCAAAATTTTGTTCAAACTCATATAAATTTGCTTCGCTCGCGCCAATATATTCACCTGATTTATTCACTAAATTAGAAGCTTTAAATTGAATATTATCTAGAAAAGGCAAAGGTTGATTAAACAAACTATCTAATAAAAATGTATTTTGTTCAGTCTTTACACCAACGGGTAAACCATCATCATAGTTTGTTTGAAAAGACTTATTTTCCATAGAAAAACCAGGCACACCATAATGACTCTTTTTATAATCTGCACTAAATCCAATATAACCATTTTCTAGAAAATACGTTGCTCCCAAAGCAATGTTGTCATTAAGTGCGTAACTATTACCTAGTTTTTTATTATAGTTTGGCGTCACATCATTATTAATATTCTCATGTTTAAACCTTTCTGTTCCTTGAACATAATCGGGATTCACAATATTTTGATATACTTTTCCGCCAAAAGTTGATGTTGCATTATCGGTATAATATGAAAAATCGCCATCTGCATAATCAGGATTATCTGTTATAAATTGATCAATATAAGGCTGAGATGCTTTGTTATATGTACTCTTAATTCTTGAATCTTTTTGACATACATCCGCCAAAGAACTATTCACACCACCATTTCTAAAAATTTCACTTTCACAAACATCTGCTTTGCTCTTTCCTGGAATTTTATAAGACTTAATTTCTTGTCTGGAAAATCGAATATTGGTCGCTAAATTTGTTTGATTGCTGAGTTGTAATTTAAGACCTTTCGCATCAAAATTATTCCAACCTTTTTTTAAAACCAAATCTAATTCACGAGATTTTTCTGGAATTTCTTTAGGAATTAAACCGCTATCTACTTCAACACTCCCACCTAAAGATTGATCTCCATAGCGCACACTATTACTCGATTTATTAATTTTAATAGATTCTGTAAAAATTGGATCAAAGGGAATATTTACATTTCCACTAATGGCATTTAACCCTTGAATAGATGTTCCATTTTCAAATACACCAACTCGATTACCTTGCAAACCACGAATCACAGGTGCTCCTGAATTTGGACCAAATGAACTACTTTGCACACCTGAAACATGTTTAATGGCATCGCCTAAAGTATTCGCTTTTTCAATAAACTGCTTTTCAACTTTATGCTCTTTTTTAAATTCTTCTTCCGCACTTAGCTTAATAGGTTTTAAAGAATGAGCCGATTGAATTTCTTCTGCTTCTACTTGTTCTATAAGAATAAAAAGTAGAAATAGCATAGGTACGGTTTTCATATTACTGTCTTATTTATGTTACGTTATAACATACCATTATACAGTTTTATTGAATGATGAATATTCCCAAGTCAGAAGATTCACCATTTTTAAAAGTTGTGATTTTGTATCTTATTGAATAAAAAATTAAATTTCTGATAATTAATATTTTATTCGAAAAACTTAAAAAAAGTCTCTTTATAATCGGATAAACACATAATCATGATTAAAATGATCATTTTTACTTTTTTAATATATTTTTCTATTATTCATTACATACAAGGCAATGTAGAAAGTATCTCAGCTTTTTTGTTCTACATTGCCGACCAGTTTACCCTCTGGATGTAATCTCCCTAAGAAACATCCACTTTATGCCCGTTTCCCCAAGGAACGGGCTTTTTTTATTGCTGTTGCTGCCAACGTCGTTGTTGCAACTTTTCACTTTCAACTTCACGCTTATTACGTGCAGACTCATACAATTTTGTCCCTTTTAATTCAGGTGGCAAATATTCTTGTAGTACAAAATGTTCTGGATAATTGTGCGGATATAAATAATCGACACCGTATCCCTGCTCTTTCATTAACTTTGTTGGAGCATTACGTAAATGAAGTGGCACAGGTAAATTTGCTGTTTTTTCTGCTAAATCCATCGCCTTATTAATGGCTAAGTACGTGCTATTACTTTTAGCACTTGTTGCTAAATACACTGCACATTGTCCAAGAATAATTCGGGATTCTGGCATTCCAATGACTTGAACTGAACGGAAGCATTCACCTGCAAGTAAGAGTGCATTTGGGTTTGAATTACCAATATCTTCAGATGCTGCAATTAGCATACGACGTGCAATAAATACAGGATCTTCGCCGCCTTTCAACATGCGAGCCATCCAATAAAGCGCACCATCTGGATCACTGCCACGAATAGACTTTATAAATGCAGAAACCAAATCATAATGCTGCTCACCTGCTTTGTCATAGCGAGCAATATTCTGCTGTGCAACTTTTACAACCACTGCATTGGTGATGATATTTTCTAAATCAGGTTCAAATGTACTGGCAATTAAGTCTAATAAATTTAAAGCTTTACGAGCATCACCTGCTGCAAATTGAACAAGCGCATCAAATTCTTCAATTTGAATATAACGATCTTTTAAAAATTGATCTTTTTCAATCGCATGATTAATTAAAGTTTGAATCGCATTTTCATTTAAAGCATTTAAGGTATAAACCTGACAACGCGAAAGTAATGCACTATTAACTTCAAATGATGGATTTTCTGTGGTTGCACCAATCAGTGTAATTTTGCCTTTTTCTACGGCATTCAAAAGTGCATCTTGCTGTGTTTTATTAAAGCGATGAATTTCATCAATAAAAACCACTGGCGGCATTAAATCGCCACTATCTGAAATAACTTCTCTTAATTCTTTTACACCCGTATTAAGTGCAGATAAACTCACAAATGGTCGATCTATAGCTTGAGCAAGTAATAAGGCAATTGTCGTTTTTCCAACGCCTGGTGGCCCCCAAAAAATAATCGAGGGTAAATGTCCCTGATCAATCATTTGGCGTAAAGGTGCATCTGAACCAAGCAGGTGGTCTTGTCCAATAATTTCGGATAAGTCTCTAGGACGTAAGCGTTCAGGAAGTGGAATATTGCTATCTGACATCTTGTTATTACTTTGCTAAGCTTTTACTTAGTCTACTATGTTATTCATCTATCTAGGCAACAGTTTTAAGCACAATATTTACGATCAGTTTGATGAAGTATTATTTTTATGAAATATTTAATTAGCGCATGCTTGGCGAACATTCCTGCACGTTACGATGGCAAAGCATATCACTATGAAAAAATCGCTCAACTAATACAAACACAACAAGCCATTACTATATGTCCTGAAATTTCAGGAGGATTAGACACGCCTCGTTTAGCCGCAGAAATTATCGGTGGAACCGCTCAAGATGTTTTAAATCGCACAGCAAAAGTAATCGATTCTCAAGGAAATGATGTAACAGCTGCCTTTCTTGATGGTGCTTTTAAAGCATTAGAAATAGCTCAAAAGCATCAAGTTTCTACAGTCGTTTTAAAAGAAAATAGCCCATCTTGTGGAACAAATTTTATTTATGATGGCTCATTTTCAGGCACAAAAATTGTTGGTTTAGGTATAGCGGCATTTTTACTAAAACAATACGGATTCCATGTCATTTCTGAAGATGATTTCTTAAAATCTTTAGATTAAATAGTTGCATTAAATTAGCGAACCCAACGCACAATATAGTCTTCAATTTCATCTTCATCGATGTCAGCTTCTGAAACACAGCGACCTGCAACCGATTTTCTTGCTTTAATCACGCTTTCTCGTGTACCTGTATTTAAATAGTGCCAAGAAGGTAAACTTTTACCTTCACTCATACGTTGATAGGCACAAGAAGATGGTAACCAAGTAATTTTAGCTAATTTTTCTGGTGTAAGTTGAATGCAATCTGGTACATGCTCAATACGGTTTGAATAGTCTGAACAATGCCCTGTTTTGCAATCTAATAGCTTACAAGCCACTTTGGTATAGGCAACTTCATTAGTTTCTTCATCTTCTAATTTTATTAGACAACATAGTCCACAACCATCACACAAAGCTTCCCATTCAGCAGTATTTAATTCTGCTAATTTATAATTTTTCCAAAATTGTGGGCGTAATAGTTCAGACATAATAATGTGTAATAAAAAAGAAAATGCTATCGCATTATATCAGGCTTAATTGATCAGGAAGAAAGAAGAACCTGTTTCCAAGGAACATTCTTCGCCAGTACAAAAAACAAACAAATACATCACATTTATTGGAATTGTCATCTTTATACTAAATTGCATAATCAAAAAAATCGTAAGGAGAATTCTAATGTTTCGCTGGGCAATTATTTTCGCTGTTATCGCTCTCATCGCCAGTTTATTAGGTTTTGGTGGTGTTGCAGGCTTATCTAAAGATTTTGCTGTAATTCTACTTGTTGTTGCAGTTATTCTTGCAATTGTTGGCTTTCTCTCTCGTGGAAAAGTTTAAAATCCAATCTCATATCTGATAAAAAAGAAGGGCTTATGTCCTTCTTTTTTTTATTTATCATTAATAAATAATAATTTCTCACATTTGTTTCTATTTCATTTAATGCTTTTCAAAACATCTGCAATATTTTTATGCTTTAATCAGGTTAATCATAATGAATGCTTTAAGGATTGTGCATGGCTTCTGTAATTAAAACACGTGAAATTCAATATACGGCAAAAGATGGTTCTACCTTAATTGGCTACTTTGCTGCGCCTGAGTCAACTACGCCTGTTGCTGCTGTAATTGTGGCTCCAGAATGGTGGGGGCGCAATGAATATACAGAACAACGCGCACGTGAATTGGCAGAAAATGGTTATGCAGCCTTAGCAATTGATATGTATGGTCAAAAGAAAGTGACTTCAGAAGCATCTCAAGCAAATGAATGGATGACTGAAACATTTCAAGACTCAACCACAATTGTGACACGTGCATCGGCAGCTTTAGAAACTTTAGCTGCACAAGATGAAGTAGATAGCTCAAGACTTGGCGCTATTGGCTTTTGCTACGGCGGTAAAGTTATTCTAGATTTAGCACGTTCAGGTGCACCATTAAAAGCTGTTGCAACTTTCCATGCAAATTTATCAGCTCAAACACCTGCTGAAGAAGGCAAAATTCAAGCTGAAATTTTAGTTTTACATGGTGAATTAGACAGCATGGTTTCTTTAGATGATGTTGCTGCTTTCCGTGAAGAAATGCATGCAGCAAAAGTAAATCATGAAGTTATTATTTTTGAAGATGCAAAACATGGCTTTTCAAACCCACTTGCCGACGAAAAAGCCAAAGCCAATGGTGTAGATCTTGGCTACAATGCTGAAGCAGAAAAGCAAAGCCTCGAAGCAATGTATGAATTACTTGCTCACCAGTTAAAAGCTTAATGCTTGAAACTACCTTTTATTTTTATAAATAGGTAGGTAATAAAAATACAAAGAGGATGAACAAATGACTGAAAATAACTGCATATATTGCAACTTTGATGAGTATGACATCATTGCGAAAAATGATTTCGGTGTAATTTTACCCGAGACAAATGCACTATCTAAAGGACATTGTGTAATTGTTCCTCTACGTCATGTGAGTTCTTTTTTTGATGTTACAGATAAAGAGCGCAAAAATCTGATGACATTATTAGAACTTGCACGAAATGAATTACAAATTCGACATCAACCTACAGGTTTCCATGTAGGCTTTAATGATGGTGAAGTCTTTGGCTCAACTTCAGCGCATTTACATATTCATATTATTCCACGCTACGAAGGACAAGCTTTACAACTTGACGCGCGTTGGGGAATGAAAGGCTAACTTTAAGATTTTTATTAAAATAAATGGTGCTTAGGCACCATTTTTTTATTTCTAAAATCATTCTTTTAATAGCGATGCTTCTATTTAATTTTCAGGCTAATTAGACAATTCCGCTATACTACAACCATAGTTGATGTTGCCCTTACTTTATGTCTGAATTTTCTTTTTCTAATGCCCTTTTAACTTGGTTCGATGAACATGGTCGTCATGATTTACCATGGCAAATTGCCGATGATCCTTACAAAGTTTGGATATCTGAAATTATGTTGCAACAGACTCAAGTTAAAACTGTTCTGCAATATTTTGACCATTTTATTGAGCGCTTTCCAACGGTTGAAGATTTAGGACATGCATCTTGGGATGATGTTGCGCCCTATTGGGCAGGTTTGGGTTATTACGCACGCGCAAGAAATTTGCATAAAGCCGCAGGAATTGTCGCTCAAAAGGGAGCTTTCCCTCAAAACTTAGAAGAATGGATTGAACTTCCAGGCATTGGACGCTCTACGGGTGGCGCATTAATGTCACTTGGTTTACGTCAATATGGCGTCATTATGGATGGCAATGTTAAGCGGGTTTTATCACGCTTTTTAGCAATTGAAGATGATTTATCTAAACCCGTTCATGAGCGTGCAATGTGGCAAATTGCGGAAGATTTATGCCCCACAGAACGGAACCACGATTACACTCAAGCCATTATGGATTTAGGTGCAACTGTGTGTACGCCCAAAAAGCCATTGTGTTTATACTGCCCAATGCAGCAACACTGCAAAGCACATCAACAAGGTTTAGAAACAGAATTACCTTTTAAAAAACAGAAAAAAGCAGTGCCCGTAAAATCTGCTCAAGTATTACTCATTCAATGTAATGATCAATGGTTATGGCAACAGCGTCCTAACTCAGGTTTATGGGGTGGGTTATGGTGCTTACCAATTATTGAAAATGAAATAGATTTTTTAGAAAAAACGCAAAGTTTGGGCTTAAAAAAAGTCATTAAAAAAGCCCAAATATCTCATAGCTTCACCCACTTTACTTGGCTGTTAGAGGCTGTTTGTTTTGAGGTAGATGCTGATTTGAAAGAACATTTAGCAATTGAACTTGATGGCAATTGGTATTCATCACAAATTGCTACACAAATGGGTATTCCAACTGCCATGAAAAAATTGATCTCTGCCGTAAATTTATGACATAGTCCGGTGATTATTAAAACCGCTATATAAATAAAAGACAGGAATTTATCGTGCCCCGCTTTAGCTCTATTTTAAGTTTAATTTTTACTTTTATTTTTCTTGCTGCATGTAGTACAGCACCTAAAAAGCCAAGCCAACCACTCAACCCTGCTACAGTTCAAAAACTCAAAAAAATGAGTTTGCCTAACCAACTTCCTGTTCCTGTTCAGGGTATAAAACGTAATAATTTAACAGATACATGGGGCGCATCTCGAAGCAGTGGTAGAATACACGAAGGCGTCGATATTATGGCTCCACGTGGAACGAAAGTTTTTAGCACAACAGAAGGTTTAATTGCCGATTTACGTAATAATAACTTGGGCGGAAAAGTCATTTGGGTTTTAGGACCAAGTGGAAGTTGGCATTACTACGCACATTTAGATGGTCACAAACGTGGTTTACGCGTAGGTGATTACATCAAAAAAGGTGATTTAATTGGTTATGTCGGCAATACTGGTAATGCTCGTAGAACTGCTCCACATTTACATTATGGAATTTATTTAGGTGGCAAAGGTCGTGGTGCTGTTAACCCCTATCCATATTTACGTTAATTTTCTTTAGGAATTATTCATGTCAGAAGCGTTGATCAACCGTTTGGTAGAGTTTGCTGAATCAGGCAATCAACAAAAAATTGTGGTGGCAGGAAAAAGCCGTCAGGGTTGGGTCATGGAAATTACAGAAGAAGCATTATTAATAAGCACTGGTTTTTCAGACAAAGTTGGCAAAGATGATTGGATTTCTTTTGAAGAAATTCAACAAGCTGAACTTTTCTATTGGGACAACAAAGCTGACCAATGGGCTGAATTTAAACTTTAATTTAAGCCTTAAATAATTACAAAAATAATGGAGCATATCCATGACGTCTTTAACAGTAAAACACTGTGGTTGGTGCTCCAACGACCCTCTTTATGTTGCTTACCATGATCATGAATGGGGACGCCCTATTTATGATGAACAGCAACTTTTCGAAATACTGTGTTTAGAAGGTCAACAAGCGGGTTTATCTTGGATTACAGTCCTTAAAAAACGCGAATGTTACCGTGAACATTTCTTTCATCACTCCATTGCTAACATTGCAAATTTAAGTGATGAAGACTTAGAACTTAAAGTTCAAGATGCAGGTCTTATCCGCCACATTGGAAAACTAAAAGCTATTCGTGACAATGCAATTGCATGGCAAAATTTAAAAAATAATGGCGAAGATGTATCTGCTTGGTTATGGAGCTTCGTTCAGAACAAAACCATTGTGAATGATGTGCCAAATTATAAAAATGCACCTGCACAAACCAAACTCAGTGTTTTAATGTCGAAACAGCTTAAGAAAAAAGGCTTTAAATTTGTAGGACCTACAACCTGTTATTCTTTTATGCAAGCTGTAGGTATGATCAACGATCATGAAGATGATTGTTCATTTAAATATAAGTGATTTTCTAATAAATTTATAAATTACGTTTTACCCACTGCACCAATACATCAATCGCTTGTTTAATTTCATCTGATAATTCATGTCCTGCATTTAAGCGAATGCAGTTTGAATATCGCGAATCTTCACCAAATACAATTCCAGGCACAATATTAATTTTCTGTGTCTGTGCAAAATAGTACATATCTAAACTATTTATAGTTTCAGGAAGCTGTAGCCAAATAGAATAACCACCTTCTGGCTGACTAATACGCACATCTACACTATGAAATGCTTGTTGAATATAGTGTCTATATTGAGCAACTTGCTGAAATAGTTTTGGTCTTAATTGGTTTAAGTGCGTTCTATAAGCACGACAATGAATTAAATCTGCCAGACCTAATTGTAATGGTGTATTTACCACAACATTTCTATTAATAAATTGCGCTCTAAATGACGTTAGTTTTGCTGTAATACAAAACCACCCGACCCTATATGCTGAAGATAATGACTTAGACACAGAACCACAATAAATTACATAACCTGCTTTATCCCAATTTCGAATGGGCAAAGGCTTATTTTGGTCGAATCCACATTCGGCATAAATATCATCTTCAATAATAAAGCATTGATATTTTTCAGCTAATTCTGCAATTTTTTGCTTATCTTCATTCGTTAAACAAAAACCTAAAGGGTTTTGAAAGTTCGCTGTTAATAAGCAAGCTTTAGCACCCGAATGCTTCATTTCATACTCTAAACGCTCTAAATTAAAGCCATTATGATGTGCCGGAATTTCTACAATTTTTCGTTTTAAACTCGCTAATAATTGAAGCTGTCCATTAAAATTTGGCGTAGGAACAATAATGCTATCGCCTTCTTCTGTGAGCGTTTGCAAAACTACCGACAAAGCGGGCATGCACCCATTGGTAATAAAAATATCATCTTTAAAAATGAAAAGACCATCCTCCGCCCAATGTGAAACCAACGCTTCTCTTAAAATAGAATGCCCTTGTCTATCGCTATATAAAAAATCTTCAGGTTTACTATGTTTTAACGCACGCTGAATTGAACGACGCAATAAATCTATTGGAATAAGCTTTGGAGAAAGTTGAATCGCACCTAGATGGATAGATTGATCTTGGATTGATGTCTCTTGAATTTCAATCTGTAAATCTAAGTTTGAAACATCTCTTGCATGAGATTCAAAATCATCATGATATGGCTGTTCTACTTGTAATTTTGGAGCTTTAATAAAATAGCCAGACTTGGCTTTTACGAAAACTAATCCACGCGCTTCCAATAATTCATAACAACTTTTTGCCGTATTTAAACTAATTTTTTGCTGATCTGCAAAATCTCTTAATGATGGTAACCTTTGACCATCTTCTAATTCGCCTAAATATATTTTCTGTGCGACTTGCTGTGCAAGGGTTTGATATTGAAATGCCAAAATCTGTACCTATTTTTTAGATTATTTTGTATCTGTATCCACATTATCACCTACTTTATCCTTAAGTTATCGTTTGATAAGGATAAATTCATGAAAAAGATCGCTTGTTTAAGCTTGTTTGTTTTTTTAACGGCATGCCAACCAACTCCAGTAAAGAGCAATCAAGATGAGTTATTTATTTGTAAATCACTGATTAATGGCTACTTAAATACATTACAGCTTAAACAATTTGTATTTTCTTCTCATGCTTTAGTGGGTAAACAGGCTATTTATTCTTATAAGCAACCTACGGTTTCAGGAATGGTACTTGGAATAATTCAATCACCTGAGCTTCAATTTGGCTGTGAAAAAAATCTTAATACATATCAATTAAAGTTGATAAATCCTGATAAAACTCAAGTAAATATCCTTCAATTTACAGATTCACCAAAACCCTTATGATTTATTCACTTCAGTTTTAACAAACTTTGGGCTTTTCTAATAAGACTTATATTTATTGTATAAAAAATGTTTTACATATTCAGACTGTTATAGAATATTCTATGCGATAAGAATATATTGATAACAAAGATGCACGAGATTCAAACGCCCGTGTTTTATCCAAAAGTCTGCTAATATAGCTGCAACTTTTAACTATAAAATGAATTTGAGATAACTTATGAGTAAAGCCTTACCCATCGCTGTAGCTGTAATTTTAGGCGGTGCTGCACTTGTTCCTGTTTACTATGCAACTCAAACTCCAGCTACGCAAACTGCAAAATCATCTGCGAATGCATCGGGTATTGAAAAAATTAGTTATGCCTTAGGTTTTGAAGTTGCGCATCAAACTCCACCAGAGTTAGATATTGATAGCTTTGTAACAGGTATTCGTGATGCACATGCGCGTAAGCAACCTGCATATACAGAAGAAGAATTACAAAAAGCATTTGAGCAATATCAACAAGAAATGCAAGAGAAACAAATTGCAGACACTCAGAAAGTTCAAAGTACAAATGACTCATTCTTAACAGAGAATGCGAAAAAAGCTGGCGTAAAAACTACAGCTTCAGGCTTACAGTACAAAATTACTCAAGAAGGTACTGGTAAATCACCTACTGGCGGTCAAACCGTTAAAGTTCACTACACAGGTAAACTTGTAGATGGCAAAGTATTTGATAGCTCTGTAGAACGTGGCGAGCCAATTGAATTCCCGCTTAACCAAGTTATTCCAGGTTGGACTGAAGGTCTACAATTAATGAAGGAAGGTGGTAAAGCAACGCTTTATATTCCTTCTAACTTAGGCTACGGCGCACAAGGCGTTCCGGGTACAATTCCAGCAAATAGCACACTTATTTTTGATGTAGAGCTTATTGAAGTTAAATAAAATTACGAGATAAGGAGAGCAATGCTCTCCTTATTTTTTTAAGGAAATATAATGAAAATTCAAATGACGTTATTGTGTTTAGTACTATGCAGTACAGGTCTTTTTGCAAAAACAGTAAACAATAAAAGTAGCTATGAAGATAAAGTTGGCTACAGCTTTGGTTACATTATGGGCCGTGGTAATGCAGATGCACTTAAAGATATGGATTTAGATGCTTTCTTAGATGGTTTAAAAACAGCATCAAAAGGACAATCATCTGCATTATCAGATGAAGAAATGTCTAAAGTGTTAACTCAGTTCAAAAAAAATGCCGAAGCAAAACAGCTTATTGCACATAAAAATCTTGCTGAAGAAAATGAAAAAATCGGTTCTGCATTTCTTGCTGAAAATGCTAAAAAATCAAATATTAAAGTCACTAAATCTGGCTTACAGTATGAAGTGATTAAGCAAGGTTCTGGTAAAACACCAAAAGCATCTTCAAAAGTAAAAGTGCATTATGAAGGTCGCTTATTAGATAACACTGTGTTTGATAGCTCTATTGCCCGTCAACAACCTGCTGAATTTATGGTGAGTCAGGTTATTTCTGGTTGGACAGAAGGTCTGCAACTCATGAAAGAAGGCTCAATTTATCGATTTTACATTCCTGCTAATTTAGCTTATGGTCAAATTGGATCAGGTGATGCAATAGAACCAAACAGCACTTTAATTTTTGATGTTGAGCTTTTAGAAGTTTCTCCAAAATAAAGTACATATAAACATATAAAAAAGACCGCAAATGCGGTCTTTTTTATTCATCAAATTTTATGGTTTTAAATGACGTGGTCTAAAACCAGTTGCAATTAATACAACGCCATAAGCGACAGCACCAACAATACAAAGACCTAGAAGCTCTACAATGCGAGTCCACTGTGAAGCATCGCCACTATATAAAGTTAAGCCGTACCATAACGCTGCAACCATAGCAGCATTAGCAATAGCAAACTGAACCAATAGCTTTTTCCAGTGTGCGCCAAATCTGAAAATATCACGCTTATGTAAATAGAAATACAACATACCTGCGTTCACTAAAGCAGAACCTGAAGATGCTAAAGCAAGTGCCATATGTTCTGCATTCCAATCTATCAACTTAAACAATCCAATAAATACCACGTTTAAAATAGCATTTGCAGCAACTGCCATTAAACCTACACGTACTGGTGTTTTAGTATCTTGACGTGCATAAAAACCAGGTGCAAAGACTTTAATTAACATAAAGGAAATTACCCCTGCACTCATACATTGAAGTGCAAGTGCTGTCATATAGGTGTCTTCTGCTGTAAATGCGCCACGCTCGAACAGTGTATGAATAATAGGTGTAGAAAGCATAAATAGCGCAATACTTGCAGGAACGCCCACCAATATAATGACTTTAGCAGCCCAATCCATCATGCCACGGAATTTGCTTTGATCTTGCTCTGCAATACGCTCAGATAATGATGGTAAAATAACAGTACCAATGGCAACACCAATTAAGCCTAAAGGTAGTTCTGTCATACGTTCTGCACTGTATAACCAAGATACAGAACCATCTTGCATATAAGATGCCCAAATTGTATTGAGCAATAAATTGATTTGCGTAACTGAAACACCAAATAACGCAGGCAACATCAATTTCATGATGCGATCTACACCTTCGTGTTTGAAGTCAATTTTTGGTGGAATCAGTAATTTTTTACGCCACAATTCAGGAATTTGAATAGCTAATTGGAAAAACCCTGCAGCAACAACAGACCAACCCAACGCCATGATGGGCGTGTCCATATATGGCGTTAACCATAATGCACCTGCAATCATGGCAGCATTTAACAATACAGGGGCAAATGCAGGTGTTGTAAATGATCCATAACTGTTCAAAATACTGCTGGCAAAAGCAGTTAATGACATGAACAATAAATATGGAATTGTCAGACGAAACATATCCGAAGCCAAAGCAAATTTGGCAGGATCATCATGAAAACCAGGTGCGTAAACATAAATAATGACGGGTGCCGCAATCATCGCAAACAATGTCAATAAAGACATAACTGTTGCTAAACAACCAAATACACGACTAATAAGAATTTGAACTTCTGCATGTGTACGGCTTGTTTTGTATTCTGTAAGCACAGGAATAAAAGCCTGTGAAAACGCCCCTTCTGCAAATAATCGCCTAAAGAAGTTTGGAATACGAAATGCCACGACAAAAGTATCGAAGTCCTTGCCTGCACCAAATACATTGAGCAAAACAATATCTCGTACTAAACCTAGTACACGAGATAACATTGTCATTGCACTTACAATTACGGTCGATCGCCAAAGCGCCATCGGAACCACCTAGTCTAAAATCAAGTCGCTATTGTAATAAAACTCTTTGTGAAGTTTCATTGTTTAATCATTCTACAATTTAACAATTTATAGGTTTTTTAGTTGCTTTAGTTGCTTTCTAAATTTTACCCAGTCAAAAAATAGCCCTGGATCTGTTTTTCGACCCGGTGCAATGTCGGAATGTCCTGCAATATGTTGTTTAATTTTTGGATATGCTTTTTGTAGCGTTGCAACCACATTTACTAAAGTTTGGTATTGTTCTTCTTCAAAAGGCAAATCATCGCTACCTTCTAATTCAATTCCAATCGAATAATCATTACATTCTTTTAAAGCCAAATAACTTGAGCGTCCTGCATGCCAAGCTCGATCTTTAAAGTTTACAAATTGAATGATTTCTCCAGATCTTAAAATTAAAAGATGTGCAGAAACTTGCATGCCTTCAATGGTCTGAAAGTATGGATGAGCTGACCAGTCTAATTTATTTTGAAAAAAATCTTTGATATAACCGCCACCAAATTGTGATGGTGGCAAACTAATATTATGAATAACAACCAACTGAATATCTGCACCTTCAGGACGCTGATTAAAATTTGGCGAAGGAATATGTTGAGCGCCTTTAAGCTCTCCATCAACGACCTGAAAAGACGATGCCTGTTGCATAAATCAGTCCTGAATTTTTCTAAATTAAATTTGGCTAGTCATCCATCCTAAAACTTTCACTTCAAAATCTCAAACTTAGTGATGTAAGCACGTTAATAAATGCGTTTTTTTATTGAACAATGCTAATATAGCGCACAATTTTTATAGGTTCTCACTATACGGATATTGCCAATGAGCATCTCACCAGCTTTATTAGAACAGTCAATTCAAATCAATATTCAGCAAGCTTTGCAAGAAGATATTGGTGATGGCGACATTACCGCTTTGCTTACCCCTGAAGATGAACAAGCGACTGCAACAATTATTAGCCGTGAAAACATGGTACTTGCAGGTCAGCCTTGGGTGAATGCACTTATTCAAGCTTATGATGCAAATGTGCAAGTGACTTGGCTTAAAAATGATGGTGATATTGTTGCTGCCAATGAAGCCTTTTTAAAGCTTTCAGGTTCTGCTCGTAGTTTATTAACCGTAGAGCGCCCTGCTCTCAATTTCGTGCAAACACTTTCTGCTGTAGCTACAAAAACTGCTGAATACGTTAAACATTTAGATGGTCTAAATACTAAATTATTAGACACTCGCAAAACACTTCCTGGTCTACGTATTGCACAAAAATATGCAGTTGCTGTAGGTGGTGGACAAAACCATCGTTTAGGTTTATTTGATGCATTCTTAATTAAAGAAAATCACATTATGGCAGCAGGTGGTATTGCCCAAGCTATTGCAAAAGCGCATGTGATTGCACCAAATAAGCCTGTAGAAGTTGAAGTTGAAACTTGGGATGAACTGAACCAAGCACTCGAAGCAGGCGCAGATATTGTCATGCTTGATAATTTCAGCCAACAGCAAATGATTGATGCAGTAAAGCACGTTGCAGGTCGTTGTAAACTTGAAGCTTCAGGTAACATTACTATCGATAATTTACGTGAAGTTGCAACCACTGGCGTGGACTATATTTCAATGGGTGTTTTAACCAAAGATGTTAAAGCAATTGATTTATCTATGCGTTTTAATGCTTAAAACTGAATCTTAAATTCAGATTTATCTATTGCAGAGCTGATCATTCTAAAGAGGTTACTCTGCAAACTGCTTTTAATTAAAAATTAAAATATTGCGATTTAATCATTTTTTCGTGGCGCACAAGCACACATTAAAAATGTACCTATCATTAAACCTATAATAAGAACTGTCATGTTTTTCTCCTTTTTCAAGTGATTGCACGAAGTCTTTATATGTTAAAAATTAATTATGTTGAAAAAACCAATTGATGTTATAACTTTGTCTACAAATGATGATCTATGTCATTTTTTCTATTTATTTATGTAAGTTTCAATGATGTAAGCTTCAATAAAAAAGCGCCATTTTCACGGCGCTTTTTCAATACAACAATTTTAGCTTTAAAAACTTACCAACCTAAAGCTTCTTGTTGTTTTTTCACTAACTCTTGAATGCCTTTTTCAGCCATTTCTAACATTGCATTCGATTGAGCACGTGTAAATGGTTTATCTTCCGCAGTACCTTGAATTTCAATAAATTCACCTGCTTGAGTCATTACAACGTTCAAATCTGTTTGGCAGCTAGAATCTTCTTCATAGCAAAGATCAAGAAGAACTTCATCTTTATAAATACCAACAGAAACTGCAGCAACTAAACCTTTTAATGGATCTTGCTTAATTTTTTTCTTTTCAAGTAATACATTCATTGCATCAATAAGCGCAACTGCCGCGCCTGTAATAGATGCTGTACGTGTACCGCCATCTGCTTGAATAACATCACAGTCAATTGTAATTGTATTTTCGCCAAGCTTTTTAAGATCGACCATTGCACGCAAGCTACGACCAATTAAGCGTTGGATTTCTTGAGTACGACCACTTTGCTTACCACGAGCAGCTTCACGGTCACTACGTGTATGCGTAGAACGTGGCAACATACCGTATTCAGCAGTTACCCAACCTTGTCCCTGACCTTTTAAGAAGCGTGGAACTGAATGATCAATACTTGCTGTACAAAGGACTTTTGTATGACCGAATTCAACCAATACAGAACCTTCCGCATAACGCGTGTAGTTACGAGTAATTTTAACGTCACGCAATTGATCTAAAGTACGTTGGTCAATACGCATAATTTGTCCTTATTTATAACTCAAATATATTGCGGCTAAGTATAGCAGAAGCCAATACAAAGGTTTTGTTACAGTCTTTAATCCATTTTAATTTAAAGATATGACCATTCTAATAATCTGAAATAATTAAAAAATAAGGTTCATATTTCACTGATATTTTTTGCTAAACTAAGTTGACAAAAATTGTAGGGATACATTTGGCATGCCAATTCGTGATGAACGTAAGCGACAAAGCCGCCAAGCAATTATAGATGCTGCATTACGCCTTAGCACTTCTGGACGCTCATTTAACAGCATTAGTTTAAGAGAAATTAGCCGTGAAATTGGCTTAGTTCCTACGGCATTTTATCGTCATTTCAAAGATATGGATGCTTTAGGATTAGAACTTGTCGACCAAATTTCTTTAAACCTGAAAAGTACATTGCATCAAATCGGGCAAAGTTATGTCTATCAACCCGAAGCTAAAATTGATAAAAGCTTAGAATTTTTTTTTCAGACCATTCATCAACATACAGAAGATTGGGTTTTTATAATTACCGAACGTTGGGGTGCATCCCAAGTTATTCGTAAAGCAATTGCCCGAGAAATTGAATATCTTGTAGAAGATTTAGCAATAGATTTACAACGTTTAGCCAGTACCAAACATATTCAAAAATTAGATGATTTAAAAAATCTAGCTCATCTTGTAGTGAACTTGGCTTTTAATTGGGTAATGGCTTGGATTGAACTTTCTAGACAATTTGAAGAACCTGTATTAGCTCAACAACAACAGCTTTTGCAAATGCAATCGCTCACTCAAATGCGCCTACTCTTTCATGGTATTTTAAATTGGGAAAGTAATTAAAATCTGTGAGTTAAAAATTTTAATTCTAAAAAAAACCGCTCATATTGAGCGGTTTTTAATTTATCAATTATTTTGCTTTGCGTTCTTTTTCAATTAAATAATTAACAACTTGAGGAACTTTTCCATCATCACCCTGAACAACATATTTCCCGTTCACAACAACAGCAGGAACACCTGTTAACTGGTACTGTCTAGCAAGTTGGTTTGATTGAGCAATTTTTGCAGAAATCGGGAATGAGTTAAACATGCTATTAAATTTAGCTTCAGGTACGCCATATTTCACAAAAAACTTAGCTTGTGATTTTTGGTCAAAAATTTGCTGACCACCTTCATGAATTGCCTTAAACAATGGTAAATGTGTTTTTCTACGAATTTGTAAAGCTTCTGACACATAATATCCACGAGCACCTTGTTCCCAAGTCGGGTTCATAGCAGCAGGTGTACGCACAAAATGAACGCCTTTAGGCATTTTTTTAATCCAAGCCTGCATATGTGGTTCTAAACTATGACAATGTCCACAGCCATACCAAAAAAATTCACGAACTTCGATTTTACCCGGAACTTCTACTTTTCCAGGGTTAGCAAGAACGGTGTAATCTTGACCAGCAACAAAGTTTGCTGCCATTGCACCACTTGAAATTGCTAACATCGCCGTAGCGAGGCTACCTAAAAGAATTTTTTTCATTGCGTTTATTTGCCTCAAAAATATTATGATTAGCTTATTGAAATACTATAAATCAATTTAGCCTTTTTCGTTTTCATTCTGTGAACTTTTTTAAGGCTTTTATCGCTTTTTTTTTAATAATCGCTACACTAAGAAGATACTAAGTTTTTCGAATTATAACGACTTGATTGAGGTGAACCCGATGTCGCAACTAAATGTTGATCCACAAGAAATTGCCAAATTTGAAGCATTCGCAGCCATTTGGTGGGATCAGCATTCTGAATTCCGCCCATTACACATGATTAATCCATTACGTTTAAACTGGATTGATGAACATTCAGGCGGTCTTGCAGGGAAAAAAGTACTCGATGTTGGATGCGGTGGCGGTATTTTGGCAGAAAGCATGGCACGTCGTGGTGCAAATGTTTTAGGCATCGATATGGGTGCTGCGCCTTTAAATGTAGCGCGACTTCACGCAGAACAAGAAGGCGTTAAAAATATTGAATATCGCCAAATTCCTGTTGAACAACTGGCAGATGAACAAGCAGGACAATACGACGTTGTCACTTGCATGGAAATGCTTGAACATGTTCCAGACCCTGCATCTATTATTCTTGCTTGCCAAAAACTTGTAAAACCAGGTGGTCACGTGTTTTTCTCGACCATCAACCGCAACCCTAAAGCCTACTTATTTGCCATTATTGGCGCAGAATACGTACTTCGTATGTTGGCAAAAGGCACACACGACTACAGCAAATTCATTAAGCCCTCAGAGTTAGCACACGACATTCGCGCTGCCAATTTAAAACTGAAAGATATGACAGGTTTACATTATAACCCAATCACAAAACGCTATTGGTTAGCACCAAATGTCGATGTGAACTACATGGTTTATACGCAAAAAGAAGAAGCATAATGAAAGCGGTATTATTTGATTTAGATGGTACTTTAATTGATACCGCAGCTGATTTTATTCGCATTATTCAAGATATGTGCCGTGAAGAAGGTAAAGCGATTGTTCCTGCCGATTTAATTCGTACGCAAGTGTCTGAGGGCGCGCGTGCAATGGTGAAATTGGTCTATCCTGAATTAGAAGTGACAGATCCTATTTTTTTTGCACACCGTCAACGCTTTTTAGACCTATATGGTGCAGATATTGCAGTAGATACAGACCTTTTCCAAGGCATGTACCCACTCTTAGAAGAGCTTGAAAGTCACCATATTCCGTGGGGTATTGTGACCAATAAACCACGTTGGTTAAGTGAAGAACTTCTTAAAGCACTTAATTTAACTGCACGTTGTTCTGTTTTGGTTTGTCCTGAAGATGTGACCAATACCAAGCCCGATCCTGAGCCAATGTATCTTGCAGCAAAACAAATCAACATAAATGCCGAAGACTGTATTTATGTGGGCGATCATCCAAGAGATATTGATGCAGGTCGTAACGCCAATATGTACACCATTTTGGCAGCATATGGTTATTTACCAATCGAACACAAAGATGACTTAACAGCATGGCATGCAGATTGTATAGTGAACAATGTGGATGAATTACATCAAGTCATTCTTAAAATGGTGATTAAGCCAAAATAAAAAATTAAATTCATAATGATATAAAACGAGGAGGTTCGACTATGAAATATTCAGAATATAAGCCTCGCCCCGACTTATTAAAAGATCGCATTATTTTAGTCACAGGCGCAGGTGATGGAATTGGTCGTGCAGCAGCACTTAGCTATGCCCTACACGGTGCAACTGTTGTTTTACATGGTCGAACCTTAAATAAACTTGAAGTCATTTATGATGAAATTGAAAGCTTAGGTGCTCCACAACCTGCCATTTTACCTCTACAACTTTCTAGCGCGTCGCCACGTGATTACGAGCTTTTAGTCGACACGCTAGACAAGCAATTTGGTCGTTTAGATGGTATTTTGCATAACGCAGGTATTTTAGGTGAACGTACAGAACTAGAAAATTATCCTGTCGATGTTTGGGATGACGTTATGGCTGTAAATTTACGTGCACCTTTTGTACTCACTCAAGAACTCCTTCCTCTTTTAAAAAAATCTGAAAGCGCATCTGTTGTCTTTGCAAGTTCAGGTGTAGGGCGAGAAACTCGTGAACGTTGGGGTGCTTATTCTGTTTCAAAAATTGCAATTGAAGCCGTGAGCGAACTATTTGCTAAAGAAAATACCCATCCAAATTTACGTTTTAACTGTATAAACCCTGGTGCGACACGCACCGCAATGCGCGCAAAAGCATTTCCAGATGAAGATCCGAAAACACTCGCAACACCAGAAATGATTATGCCTGCATACTTATATTTAATGGGTGATGACAGTCTTGCATTGAATGGTCAAAGTATTGATGCCCAAGACTAATGTCTTTAAATATGCAACATAATACTTAGGGGGCTTATGCCCCCTTTTTTATCATCAAAATAAGCACTCATTTTAAAATTGAATAATATTTATACAGCTATTTTTTCTAGCATTGTTTTTAGCGCTAATTTACTCATACTAAACACATATCACTTAAACATTCTGAGATTTCACATGTCTGACTTTAGCAATATTGGCGTTACTCACCTTGAAGATGGAATGGTATCTTTACTTGTAGATGGCAAACCTATTTCTGAAAAATACGGCATGAAATTTGAAGCAACCATCATAAGTGAACTTCAAGCCCTAGAAAATGGTAAAAATATAAAGCTGTTCGATCAGTTCGTATTTTCACATACAGATTTAAACTTTGAACATTCTTATCATTACGTGACTAGTATTTTAAAAGAAGATGATAAATACAGTGTTATCACCAACTTCGTATACAAAATTGTTGCGCCAGAACAAGCACCGTTTGAGCATGTAATTACCAAACAAGGCGAGCCTTTAAGCCCTGAAGATGTTAAAGAATTCATTAATGCGCATGTTCAAAAATCTTTAACAGACTACACAGATATGAAATACGCATACTAACAAAGTTGAATAAATTTAATATTTAAAAAGGCAGCTCGAACTGCCTTTTTTATGCGAACAAAAAATATAAATCGGTTTTCCATATCATCGCAATAATATTATTCGGTTTTTATGATTAAACTCCATTCCTTATAATACCTTGCAAGCAAAACAGCAGATAAGGAGCTATCAATGACCGATTTAAAACATAAAGTTGAAATGATTCGCTCAATTGAAAATCTACAACTTTCTACAGATTTAATTACAGCATTAGATGATGTTCACCAAGCTAAAGATGTTGTTGAAGCTGTAAATTCATTACAAAATTTAGTCGAACATTGGAATTAATCTTGCCTCAAAAATAGTCCTATTTAGGGCTATTTTCATTATAAAAAATAAGCTCAACGTCTATTTTCTTATTTGTTCTTATATGTAATTCAAATTTTATAATTTTCCTAAAATACAGCATAATACCTTAATATATTTATGGCTTTAAAATAAAAAGTTATTCTTTCTTCACAGTTTCTCTGCAATTTTTCAGTAGAGTAATCTCATAGTGAAAATAATATTAAGAGGGTTAAACATGAAAAAGATATTGTCTGTACTCGCAATTTCTTTAAATGCTTTGATGGCAAGCAGTCTCACTGCTGCTGCACCTCATCATGATGATGATCGAGGCTTTGATAAGCCTCGCCATGAACAAAGTAGAAAACATCGTGAATACCGTGAAGAAAATAGTGACGAACGCTTTGAAAAACGTCGTATGCGCGAAGAAAGAGGCGTACAACGTTTACAGCAATTAAAATGGCAAGAAGGTTATGTCATGCCTCAGCATTACCGAGGAAACAGCTATAAAGTAGATTCAAAAGATTCAAGCCTTCCAAAAGCTTCACGAAATGAACAATGGTACAAAGTGAACAATAACTATATTTTAGTAAACACAGACAGCAATACCATTATTCGTATCGCTAATTAATTTTAATTACCTATATCGCCCAACTTTTGTTTGGGCTTTTTTATGCCTGTATTTTTAAAATACTTAATTTCTTCATTTATTTCACAATTCCACTATATTCCTCTCATTATTTATCGCTAGTTATTCGCTAATTTAAAGTTATCGGAAAACATTCAAATAGAATAGTGGTAAAACAAATGAAAAAAGTGTTAACAACAATTGCCCTCTCGTTAAGTGCTCTTATTGCAACATCTGCTATGGCTGCACCGCACCACGATGCTCGTTTTAACCATCCATCGCATGCGCCTGCACATTGGAACTCAAATGACAAACATCCTAGTAAGCAACATTGGAATAATGATAAGCGCTATAACTCTTATAAAGTAAATCCAAGTCGTGATTGGCGTGTAGGTCAACCATTACCACGTCAATATGATTCTTCACGTTATAAAGTAGATTACCGCGAAGCAAAACATCTAAAAAAACCAAGCCGTAATCAAGCTTGGTATAAAGTGAATGGCGATTATGTATTGGTAAATACTAAAACTGATAAAATTTTACGAATTAGTTAATAAAAGCATATTACCAAGTTATAGAAGCCTGATTTATATCAGGCTTTTTAGTACCCCAAATAAAATAATTGTTCAATGAATGGTCAATTTATTTAAAAAATGTCGAAATATTAAAATAATAAATAAATCACAAAATACTTAAAAAATATTAAATTATTTACATTTTTCTAATATTCCTCCATTTCAGCAGTGCATAAAATAACCATATAAAATAGAGGACAATAAATATGAAGAAATTTTTTACAATATCCACTTTATCTTTAACGGCTTTAATTACAGCTCAATATTCACTTGCAAAAAAGTTTATTTATGATGATCAGACGGGTCTTTATAGCGAAATAAGAGATAATCAAAATTATAATAACAGTGGGCAATACTACAGCCCCCCTGTTTACGGTCAACCGCAACAACAAAACGGTCGCTATTACTATGATACCAACCGTGATCAAAGAATTGACACAACGATGCCAAGACCATCTTGGGATTGGAAAAAAGGCGATAAAATTCCAGAGCCACTCAGAACAGACCGTTTTAAAGTTAAAAGTAATGATTCTCCACGTATTTACAACGTGGGGCCATCTGAACAATGGTACAAAATTAATAGTGACTACGTTTTAGTCGATCATCGCTATAAAATTTTAGACATTGTCCGCTAATTTACTGCTGAAAAGTCTCAATATTTTCTAACCATCGAAGATTTATCTCCGATGGTTTTTTTAATTGTGCTTATATATTTTAATTTATATAAAAATCGAAGATACTCTAATTATTCAAATCAATTGAGATGGGCATGACAGTAAATATATCTGAAACTTCACATAGTATGACGTTGCAATATGTGCACTGGTTTCGGCATTCTGCACCCTATATTAATGCCCATCGTAATAAAACCTTTGTCATTATGTTTGATGGTGAAGCTGTTCAACATGAAAACTTTCAGCATATTATTCACGATATTGCCCTATTACACTCGTTAGGTATTCGCCTTGTACTTGTTCACGGTGCACGTCCACAAATTTCTCAAAATTTAAAAATTAATCATATAGAAACGCCATTTCATAACAATAAACGTATTACTACGCGTGAATCTTTAAATGCAATTATGAATGCAGTTGGTTCAATTCGCTTGCAAATTGAAGCTCTACTTTCAATGGGATTAGCCAATTCCCCTATGTACGGCGCACGCATAGACGTTGTTTCAGGTAATTTTGTTACCGCAAAACCTTACGGTATTCGAGATGGCGTGGACTACCAACTTACAGGTGAAGTTCGTACTTTAGATACTGCGGCTATCCATCGGCATTTAGATAATCAAAATATTGTGGTACTTGGACCAACAGGCTATTCGACAACTGGCGAAGTTTTTAATTTATTAGCTGAAGAAGTCGCAACAAAAACCGCTGTTAGCTTAAAAGCTGATAAATTGATTTTTTTAGGTAAACATCATGGTTTATCTAATGAAAATGGGCAGTTATTACGTGAAGTTTTACCGCATCAAATTGATCAATTTATTCAACAATACCAAGATGAAAGCCCAAATCGTGCATTACATTTAAAAGGTGCAAAACTTGCATCGCTAAATGGTGTTCACCGTGTTCATCTACTTTCTTATAGCTATGATGGTGCACTTATTGAAGAGCTTTTCACTCGTGATGGTTCTGGCACTATGATTACAGATGCGCATTATGAAGAAGTGCGTATGGCAAATATTCAAGATGTCGGTGGTTTAATTAATTTATTGCGCCCACTCGAAGAAGAAGGAATTTTGGTTTACCGTTCACGTGAACTCTTAGAAAATGAAATTGAACAGTTTGCTGTCATTGAACGTGATGGAACTATTTTAGCTTGTGCAGCTTTATATCCTATTCCAACAGCAGAAAATGAAATTAAATCTGCTGAAATTGCTTGTGTAGCTGTTCATCCAAGTTATAGAAAATCGAATCGTGGTAGTCAAATTCTTCATTATTTAGAAGCAAAAGCAAAATCGATGGGCATTGAGCAACTGTTTATTTTAACAACTCGAACAGCACATTGGTTTTTAGAGCAAGGCTTTGAAAATGCAAATGTTGATGATTTACCAAATGCTCGGCAAGCACTTTATAACTATCAACGAAATTCAATTGTTTGTAAAAAGTCACTTTAAAGTGACTTTTTTATTGTTCGATATATCTATATTTCTCATATCTAAATGACTTAAACAGCGTACAAATATAAGTTTTCAAATGAATAGCTGAATCTATAAATTTAGAAAATAATTTAAAAAATCAATTTTTAAAATAAATATCATTAACTTATGAGCTTTTATTGGTGAAATTTTTACAGGATTATTTATTCCTGTGTTGAATAAGCTTTGCTTATTTTTATTTATCTTTTTTTCTCATTAGAAATTCCTGAATAGTTATTTTTTCCGAAAAAGAAAAATGATTATTTTAGTTGCTCATTCAACGACCTCATTATTTTTGCTCGGAGCAACATCATTATGGGTAACCTCAACACAAATTTTTTAACGAAAAGCTTAGTTCTTTCTACTGTGGTTGCTGGTGCATTAATGATGTCTGGTTGCAGTAATAAAGAGCCAAAAACTGAAACCGTTACTTTAAATATTGGGTTCCAAAAATACGGTTTACTGCCTGTAATTAAAGAACGTGGCGTACTTGATTCAACATTAAAAGAAAAAAATATTAATGTGAAATGGGTTGAATTTACCGCAGGTCCACAACTTTTAGAAGGTTTGAATGTAGGCAGCGTTGCATTAGGTGAAGTTGGAGAAGCTCCTCCTATTTTTGCTCAAGCTGCTGGTGCAAATTTGGTTTATATCGCTAACCAACCTGCTGCCCCAACTGCTGAAGCACTTATTATTCCTAAAGACTCTCCAATTAAATCCATTCAAGATTTAAAAGGTAAACGAGTTGCTTTAAATAAAGGTTCAAATGTTCATTACCTTTTATTAAAAGTTCTGGAAAAAAATAATTTAAAACTCAGTGATATTGAAGTGGTGTATTTACCTCCTTCCGATGCTCGTGCAGCTTTCGAACGTGGTGCCGTAGATGCTTGGGTTATTTGGGATCCATTCTTTGCAGCAGCAGAACATCAAATTGGTACACGCGTATTGGCTGATGGCACAAACTTAGTCAACAATCATCAATTTTATTTAGCAGATCGCAAATTTGCCGAACAACATCCTGAAGTACTTGAAACAGTTATTACAGAACTTAATAGCGCAGCAGATTGGGTGAAGAATAATCAAGATCAAGCAACTCAAATTTTAGAAAAACCAACAGGTCTAAGTAAAGATATTTTAAAAACCTCAATTAGTCGTATGAGCTTTGGTGTTCAATCTATTTCAACTGAAGTTGCCAAAGAACAGCAGTATGTTGCTGATGCCTTTTATCAACAAAAATTAATTCCAAACACAATCAATATTCAAGCTGCATTACTAAGCAGCAAAAAATAATAGAAGGATTACCTATGAGCTCGCTCAAAATAACAACCCTTATTGGTATTACTACACTGAGTTTGGGGCTGAGTGCATGCCAAAAAGAAACAACATCAAAAACGTCTACAAATACAAAAAAAGAAGCTGATGTTGAAGTGAAGTCACTACAAATTGGTTTCCAAAAATCATCACTTAACTTTTTAGTAGCTCGCGAACAAAAGCTATTTGAACAACAGTTTCCAAATACAAAAATTGAATGGCGCGAATTCCCTGCTGGACCACAAATGCTTGAGGCTTTAGCAGTTGGCGCTGTAGATTTTGGCTATGTAGGCAATACACCACCTATTTTTGCACAAGCTGCCGACAAAAATCTGAGCTATGCAGGCTACGAAGTCTATCCTGAAAAATCTTTAGGTTTGGTTTTACCAAACAATAGTTCAATAAGAAGCTTAAGCGACCTAAAAGGTAAACGAATTGCACTTCAAAAAGGCTCAAGTGCACATGAGTTTTTAGCAAAAGTTTTGCAAAAAGCGAATCTTTCATGGCAAGACATTCAGCCAATTTGGCTACCACCTGCAGATGCTCGTGCAGCGTTTAATAAAGGCTCTGTAGATGCTTGGGCAATTTGGGATCCATTTCTTTCCGCAATTGAATTGAGTGGTCCTGTCACAACCTTTATTAGCGGTTCAGATTTCCCAACCACCTACTCGTATTACATCTCAAATCCAAAATTTGTAAATGCACATCCTGGTGTAACCGACAAGGTTTTAAAAAGCTTAAACGATGCAGACACATGGATTTTGAACAACCAAGATTTAGCTGTCGACTTATATGCAAGTAGCACAGGCTTAAAGAAAGATGTTGCAAAAAATGCCTTAGATCGTAGATCAAAGCCATCACCGATTCGTCCTATTACCTCTGTAAATATCGAATCACAACAACAAATTGCCGATCTTTTTTATAAAGAAAAGCTCATTCCTAAACAAATAAAAATTCAAGATGCCATTTTGAATTCTGAATCTAATCACTAATTTTTTAAATATTGAGCAAGGAAATTTGACATGAAAATCTTTTGGTTTATTCCTACACATGGTGATAGTCGTTATTTAGGTACGAGCAAAGGTGCCCGTCAAGTTGATCATGCTTATATGAAACAAATTGCTGTGGCTGTAGATAATCTTGGCTATGAAGGTGTGCTTATTCCAACAGGTCGCTCGTGTGAAGACCCTTGGATTACAGCTGCAAGCTTAATTGATGCAACTAAAAACTTGAAATTCTTAGTGGCTTTACGCCCAGGTGTTACAACGCCTGCGCTTGCTGCACGTATGGCATCTACATTTGATCGTCTTTCAAATGGACGTGTTTTGCTGAACCTTGTAACAGGTGGTGATGAACAAGAATTGAAAGGTGATGGGTTATATGAAGATCATTCAACACGCTATAAAACTGCTGCTGAATATACAAAAATTTGGCGTGAAATTTTAACGCGTTCACATACTGGCGAATCGTTCACTTTCCACGGCGAACGCTTAAGCGTAGATGATGCAAAATTACTTTATCCACCTGTTCAAGAACCACATCCGCCACTATGGTTTGGTGGTTCTTCTGAAGATGCTATCGAGCTTGCAGCAGACCAAGTAGACACGTATTTAACTTGGGGTGAACCACCTGCGGCAGTGAAAGAAAAAATTGCGGTTGTAAAAGCAAAAGCTGAAGCGAAAGGTCGCCAATTAAATTACGGTATTCGTTTACACGTGATTGTTCGCGAAACAAATGAACAAGCATGGGCTGCTGCTGAAGAACTTATTCAATATGTAGATGATGCAACAATTGCAGCGGCTCAAGCGAAATTCAAAACCATGGATTCAGTTGGTCAGCGTCGTATGGCTGAACTGCATAATGGAGATAGAACTAAACTCGAAGTTTCGCCTAATTTATGGGCCGGTGTTGGGCTTGTTCGTGGTGGTGCAGGGACTGCGCTTGTAGGTGACCCTGAAACTGTTGCGGCACGTATTCAAGAATATGCAGATTTAGGTATTGGTACGTTTATATTTTCAGGCTATCCACACCTAGAAGAATCTATTCGCTTCGCTGAACTCGTGTTCCCTCTGCTTCCTTTAGAAACACGTAAAAAATTAGCTCAACCAAATTTAACAGGTCCTTTCGGTGAAATTGTGGCAAATAACTATGTTGCAGATCAAACGAAAAAAGAAATTAAAAATAAGGAGCCTGCTTAATGTCTAAAAAGATTTCTGTGGATACCTTAATTGAAAAAAAGGTTTCACGTGGAACAATCCTTGGTCAGCGTTTGCTGCCATGGTTGTTCCCATCTGTACTTATTTTAGTTTGGCAAATTGCATCAAGTACCGGCTTATTAGAAAGTCGGATTTTGCCTGCACCTACCGCAGTGGTAACCGCCTTTTGGACTTTGCTTGCAAGTGGTGAACTTGTTGAACATGTTCAAGTGAGTGCTGGACGTGCCCTACTTGGTTTATTTGTGGGTGGTGGTTTAGGCTTACTTTTAGGCTTATTAAATGGATCATCAAAATTCGCATCTACTTTGTTAGATACAACTTTACAGATGATCCGTAACATACCTGCTTTGGCACTTATTCCATTGGTCATTCTTTGGTTTGGTATCGATGAATCTGCAAAATTATTTCTGGTTGCAATTGGTGTATTCTTCCCGATTTACATCAATACCTATCATGGAATTCGCTCTGTAGATCCTCAGCTTATTGAAATGGGTAAAAGTTACGGTTTAACACGTTGGCAGCTTTATAAAGAAATTATTTTACCAGGTGCAATGCCTTCAATTTTGGTTGGACTACGTTTTTCATTGGGGCTTGTGTGGGTACTGTTGATTGTTGCCGAAACTATTTCAGCACAGTCTGGTATTGGCTACATGACCATGAATGCACGTGAGTTTTTACAAACAGATATCGTACTTGTTGGTATTTTACTTTACGCACTTTTAGGTAAATTAGCAGATGTGTTGGCTGTAGGTTTAGAAAAATACTTACTACGCTGGCATGCTGGCTATCAAAAATAATAAGGAAAATAAGATGACAGATTTAAGTGTTGGTCTTCAAGTTAGTGAATCGAAATCACATTCACCAATTTCTCCAGATATTAATCCAAATGCGGTTTTAGGGGCTGAAATTTACATAGAACAACTCCACAAATTCTATGGTCAAGTTAAGGTTTTAGAAGATTTAGATTTACATATTCAACCAGGTGAGTTCTTGGCAATTGTTGGTCGTAGTGGTTGCGGAAAAAGCACCCTACTTCGGTTAATTGCAGATTTAGAACAACCCAGCTATGGCGAAATTAAATTTAAATCTGCACGTCATTTACGTGAAGGTATTACAAGCGATGATATTCGTGTCATGTTCCAAGACCCACGTCTTTTACCATGGCGTAGCATTGAAAAAAATATTCAATTAGGTTTACCTAAAGAACGTCATGAAAATGCATCTGAATTGCTTAAAAAGGTTGGCTTAGAAGAAAAAGCGGCTTTATGGCCATCTCAACTTTCAGGTGGTCAGCGTCAACGTACCGCACTTGCTCGCGCCCTTTCTCATAAGCCCCGTATTTTGTTATTAGATGAACCTTTAGGTGCTTTAGATGCACTTACACGTTTAGATATGCAAAACCTTATTGAGAAACTTTGGACTGAACAAGGCTTCACAGCAATTTTAGTCACGCACGATGTTTCTGAAGCCGTTCAATTGGCGGACCGAATTATCTTGCTAGATAAAGGCCATATTGCCAAAGAGTTCAAAGTAGATTTATCTCGACCACGCAAAAAAGGAATTGACTTTGCAAATTTAGAACAACAAGTTCTTAATGCTGTTTTAGCAACCTAATTAGAAGCATCTTCTAAGTTCAACCTTGAATTTAGAAGACTTTTTTGTTTGTAACATGTAATTTTACTATTTAATAAATATTTAAAATGAAGAAAAACCACATTTAGAGTAAAAAATCTTATAAATCACCAAGCTCTTTGAAACATTTGTATAAAAATAAACACATACTTTTAGTAATACTTAATTAAGCATTGCTAAAATATGTCGATTCCATCTCAATTTAATAGATTTTCTTTAAAGTTAAGATGCATTTATACACAAAATACAAATTTAGATTATCCACAAATCTGATGATTTGCCGTACAATTGACGATTCCCCTTTTTTTATTGTTTTAAGTTTGCTAATGGAACAGAAAAAGAGTACTCAAAAACGTCAACAGCTCCTTAATGCAGCGTTGGACGTATTCTCAGTCTATGGCTTTAGCGGTGCTAGTCTAGATGAGATTGCTCAAATTGCAGAAATGCACAAGTCGAATATTTTCTATTATTACGAAAATAAAGAGGCTTTGTATGTAGAAGTATTAACGACTGTCCTACAAAAATGGCTTGCGCCTTTACAATCACTCGAATCTGAACTTGAGCCAGAAGAAGCGCTTACCAATTATCTTATGCAGAAAATTGAGGTTTCACGTACTCAACCTAAAGCATCTCGTTTGTTTGCCCTCGAAATTATTCAAGGCGCACCACATATTCTTGAAATTTTAAAAGGTCCACTGAAAAAGCTTTTTAAGCGTAAAGCAAAAGTAATTATCATGTGGCAAGAGCAAGGTAAAATTTCGAAAGATATCGATCCTGAACTTTTGATTTTAAATATTTGGTCTGTGACGCAGAACTACGCAGATTTTTCTACGCAAATGGAAATGGTAACGGGTAAAACCTTACGTAACCGAAGCATGCAACAACGTATTATTCAACATACAATTCATATGTTTTTATACGGTGTTCTTCCTCGTACTGAAAAATAAAAAACAGAACATCTTCATTGATGATTGGCACACGACCATAGCACTTTCTATGGTCGCCAACCTTTCTTCTATTTAATTGTCTTATATAATTCTAATAATTTTTTTGCACCAAGTAGCAAGTTCTCTTCCCAATCTAAATGCGCTGTATCGTTTGCACCATCTGTAATGTATTTTACGGAAATTAAACGCACACCTAGTTTTTTACATACTTTCGCTAAAGCATAGCCTTCCATATCTACTAAATTACAAGCAACCTTTGGCGTACCTGTTTCAAAATTATCGCCTGTACCACAAGTCCCTTTCTTCAAATGCTCAAAGAAACCATCTAAATTAATTTCAGCAGGATAATCTGTATCTACTGGCGTAACACCTACTTCAAAACCAAGTGGTGAAACATCCATATCACGTTGTACATACTGAGTTACTTCAACAAGTTCATGCGCATCAAAATATGAACTTCCTGCTGTTCCCAAATTTAGTAATGTTTTACAACCTGTTTTTTGAATAACTTCAAACGCTTTAAATGCAGCATTCACTTTGCCTATTCCGCTGTAATGAACCTCAATTCCTGCTTGTTCAAATAAACCTTTTGATTCATTCGGAAGAGCCATAATTAAAGCTAAATCTGAAGACATTTTTATCTCATTACATTTCTAAATTGCTGCTCATTAAAGAGGATTCACCACTTCAACGCAATTGTTTGAACATCTTTAAAACATAAAAAAAACCTGATCTTTCTCAAAATCAGGTTTTTAATTGGGAGAGATTTACAGCCACCTTTTACTTTATTTATTCTCCAAATATGTTTTTAAACATGGTGAAAAAAATAAGTGACCTGCATAAAAACCTTTGAATGTTTTACTCGCAACAAGCATCCATAACAGAATTAAAATCGTGGCAAAACCATAACCAAATATAAAAATGAAATGTAAATCTGTTTGATGTGCCAAATTTAAAATTGCTAAGGTAAATACGCCCAATGGAAAGGTTAAGCCCCACCATCCTAAGTTAAATGGCAAATCT
The DNA here is from genome assembly GCF_034187745.1 of Acinetobacter faecalis. Taxonomy (NCBI): domain Bacteria; kingdom Pseudomonadati; phylum Pseudomonadota; class Gammaproteobacteria; order Moraxellales; family Moraxellaceae; genus Acinetobacter; species Acinetobacter faecalis. Next base: position 350,448 of record NZ_JAXHPF010000002.1, read on the forward strand.
TGTTGTGCATGTTTTAAGGTTGTTAATACTGCTATACCTAACCACCACAAACCAAAGCCAATTAAAATTAAGCTCACAATTAAACCGCCTTGTTGCGCAAATATACCCAAGCTTTCCATGCCAATCACCTGAAGGACATGCGGTGCTTGTTCACCTAAAACCAATAAAGCCAAAGCACCTGTACCAATTGGTCCTAAAGCCAACCAGCTGCTTATTGCTAACTCTTTACTTGGTAATTGGTGCAAAGCTAGGCGTAACATTAAAATGGTTAAAATAGCGAATGCAGGTAAAACTGAAATACCCCACAACATATAACTGCCAAATAATATCGCAACTGCGTGTTGTGTTGCTTCTATATGACCTAGTAACAAGCCTCCAGATGTTGCTGCAACCTCACAAGCGACAATGGGAAGTAACCAAACTGCTGTCATAGTATTCAGCTGATGCTGTTGGCGGTTATACATGCAAAAAGGAACAATCCATGCAATTGCAACAGCTAAAAATACATCGATGTACCAAAGTACTTGTGCAATCTGTACCGCAACATCACCAATTAAAGGAATACCAAACTTTAAGAATCCATTTAAAATTGTGGCAAGCGCCATAGGTATAGCACCTAAAAACAAACTCATGACAGGATGTTTAAAAATTTGTTTAGCTTCATTTGTATACAGCGTCCAACGCAAAATATATAAAGTGCTAAACAAGACAAATAAAACAATATTCAGTAACCACAACGTGCTACCTAACAACCAAGTCAAGGATTCAGCCACAGGAAATTCAGGCAAAATTAATGCAACCACGCCTGTTCCCATAATCGCAGTGAACCAATTTGGTGTAAAATGACGAATAATGTCTTGCACTTGTTGCAGCTGATAAAGTGGTTTTTGCATCACTGAATCCTCATTGAGTGGTGATACAATCATTCTACGAGTATTTTTAAATAAGAAAAACTGATTAATATTTATTTTAAGAATAAGTTAAATTTATATATAAATTAATTTAATGTAAATTTCTTTTGAGTAAAAACAGAACAACAAGACGTAATCGCGAGAATATGGCAATATATAGCCCTCATAAATTTAAACCTTTTAATTTAGCCATGAAGCTACTCCGCCTGAATGCTTTAGCACCAAATACTCAATTGCCAAAAACAGCAGTAACAATTGGCAATTTTGATGGCGTGCACCTTGGTCATCAGGCCATGATTACCCAATTAAAAGAGATTGCAGTACAACAAAATTTAAAAACTGCTGTCATGATTTTTGAGCCACAACCTTTAGAATTTTTTAAAGCTTATGAAGCACCACCACGTATTAGCTCTTTGCGCGAAAAAGTAGAATATTTAACAGAACTTGGTGTGGACTATATTGTTATTGCTAAGTTTGATAATTCATTTCGTAGTTTAAGCGCTGAAGAATTTGCATCTTTACTCAAACAAAAACTTAATGCACATAGCTTAGTTTTAGGCGATGACTTTCACTTTGGCAAAAACCGCCAAGGGAATAGTGAGTTTTTAAAAAATTACGGCTTTCAAATCACCAATTTAAAAACGGTAGAATTAGACGGTGAACGTGTTAGTTCAACACGTATTCGTCAAACCTTACAAGCAGGTGACTTAGCCCTTGCCGCCAAATTATTAGGTCGTCCATATAGCATTACAGGTCGTGTGCAATATGGTGACCAAATTGGACGAACCATTAATTTTCCAACCATTAATATTCGACTGAACCGCCATAAACCATGCTTACATGGCATTTATGGTGTAGATGTAATATGCGAAACTACATCTTTGAAAGATAAAGTTAAAAATGAAAATCCTGAAAAAATAGGGATTGCTGGCTACACCCCAACATCATTATTTGGTGCAGGTCATGTCGGCACTCGTCCTGCCATTCAACAAGAACACCCTGAATGGCGATTAGAAGTACATTTTCCCGATGTTTCTGCTAATCTGTATGGCCTATTAATGCGGGTGACATTCTTAAACTATTTACATGGCGAAAAGAATTATCCTTCGCTTGAAGCACTCAAAGCAGGAATTGATGATGATACCGAGAAGCTCCTTGAGTTTCGAAGCAATCACCCCCATTTCCAGTTTTAAACTCCCTATTATTCTATTGTAAAACGCGTCAGTTAATATGCTGATAAACTTGGAAGAAAACTTGCATGAGCGATAAGCAAACTCCTGAAAATGCAGTGGATTACAAAGCCACGCTAAACCTCCCAGGTACTGAATTTGCAATGAAAGCAAATCTCGCAGTACGTGAAGCTAAATGGTTAGAAGAGTGGTATGCCGACAACATTTATCAGAAGATTCGTGAGTCGCGTATTGGCAAGAAAAAATATGTACTTCACGATGGCCCTCCATACGCAAATGGTCAAATCCATTTAGGTCATGCGGTTAACAAAGTACTTAAAGATATTATTATTAAAAGCCGTGTAATGGATGGCTTCGATGCGCCATACGTTCCAGGTTGGGACTGTCACGGTCTTCCAATTGAACTTAAAGTAGAAGAAAAAGTAGGTAAAGTTGGCGTAAAAGTAGATGCATCTACTTTCCGTAAAGCTTGCCGTGAATATGCTTACACACAAGTTGAACTTCAAAAGAAAGACTTCGTGCGTATGGGCGTGTTTGGCGATTGGGACAATCCATATCTAACAATGAACTTCAAACAAGAAGCTGACATTGTTCGTTCATTGGGCGCAATTGCCAAAGCGGGTCACATTGAACCAGGTCTTAAACCCGTAAACTGGTGTTTAGATTGCGGTTCTGCACTTGCAGAAGCAGAAGTTGAATACGAAGATAAAAAATCTGACGCAATTGATGTTGGTTTTACAATTGTAGACCTTGCAGATTTATCTGCACGCGTAGGTGTAGAAGTTGCAGATCGTACTGATATTGTGATTTGGACAACAACGCCTTGGACAATGCCTGCTAACCAAGCAGTTGCACTACATGCAGACATCGAATATCAACTTGTTAAGGCAACAGGCGAAGAAAAAGCAGCACAAAACTTTATCTTAGCGAAAGATTTAGTTGAATCTGCAACAGAACGTTATGGCTTTACAGCTGTTGAAATTCTTGCAGATTTCACAGGTTCAAAACTTGAAAACTTATTACTTCAACATCCGCTTATTGCAGAACGCCAAGTTCCTGTAATTTTAGGCGAACACGTTATTGCTACAAGTGGTACAGGTGCAGTACATACAGCACCAGGTCACGGTGTAGACGATTATAAAGTTGGCTTACAATACAACTTGAAAGTGGAAAATCCTGTAGGTGGTAATGGTGTTTACTTACCAACTTCACCAATTTTCCCAGGCGAACACATTTATAAAGCCAATCCGAAAATTATTGCTGCATTAACTGAAGCAAATAAACTTTGGGCGCATGTTGTAATTAAGCATAGCTATCCGCATTGCTGGCGTCATAAAACACCTATTATTTTCCGTGCAACACCGCAATGGTTTATTAGCATGGATGCAAAAGGTTTACGTCAAAATGCATTAAATGCAATTGAAAATGACATTAGCTTTGTACCTGATTGGGGTAAGAATCGTATTCAATCTATGATTGAAGGTCGTCCTGATTGGTGTATCTCACGTCAACGAACTTGGGGCGTACCAATTCCATTCTTCGTGCATAAAGATACAAACGAATTGCACCCACGTACACCTGAATTGACTGAAGAAGTTGCAAAACTCATTGAACAAGAAGGTATTGATGGTTGGTATAACCGTGATGCTTCAGAATTCATTGGTGATGATGCAGAATGTTATAACGCAGTTCGCGACACTCTAGATGTATGGTTCGACTCAGGAACAACTCACTATGCTGTACTACGTGAACGTGAGGAATTGACTGATCCTGCCGATTTGTATTTAGAAGGTTCAGATCAACATCGTGGTTGGTTCCAATCTTCATTATTAACATCTATCGCAATTAATGAACGTGCACCTTACAAAGGCTTGTTAACTCACGGCTTCGTGGTTGATGAAAAAGGTCGTAAGATGTCTAAATCTTTAGGTAACATTATTACGCCACAAGACATCATTAAAGATATGGGTGCAGATGGTTTACGTTTCTGGATCGCATCTGCAGATTACCGTTATGAAATGACGGCTGGTAAAGAAATCTTTAGCCGTGCGTCTGATGGTTATCGTCGTATTCGTAACACGCTTCGTTTCTTACTTGCGAACTTGAATGGCTTTAAACCTTCAACAGATGCATTACCAGTAGATGACTTAGTTGCATTAGATCAATACATTTTACAACGTGCTGCGGAAGTACAAAAAACTGTTCAACAAGCCTATGAAGATATGAACTTCCATATCGTAACTAGCGCTTTAACGAACTTCTGTATTAATGACCTTGGTGGCTTCTATTTAGACATCATCAAAGACCGTCAATACACTACAAAAGCAGACTCTAAAGCACGTCATTCTGCACAAACTGCGTTGTATCACTTGGTACAAGCATTTGTACGTTGGATGGCACCAATTTTAAACTTTACAGCGCAAGAAGCTTGGCCACTGATTCCTGAACAATCAGAGAAATACGTGTTCACAGCAGAATGGTACGACATTCCTGTATCGTCTAAAGCGAACTTAATTTCTGAAGAACAATGGCAAACTTTAATTGCAGTTAAATCTGCAACGAATAAGCACATTGAAGCTGCACGTAATGCAAAACTTGTAGGTTCTAACCTATCTGCAAAAGTTGAGCTTTGGGCAAATGCAGAACTTAAAGCTGTTTTAGACAAGCTAAGTGATGAACTTCGTTTTGTTATGATTACATCTCAAGTGCTTGTAAATGACTTCGATGAAACACAAGGTGAAGCATCTGACCTAGATGGTTTACGTGTGAAAGTTTCAGCTGCAGATGGCGAAAAATGTGCGCGTTGCTGGCATGTACTTCCAGATGTAAATACACATTCTGCACATCCTGGTTTATGTTCTCGTTGTATTATCAACCTTCCTACAGGTCAAGGCGAAGAGAGAAAATATGCCTAATCCACAAAATAAAAAGGGTTTATTCCAATTTTACCCACACAATTTAGTGTGGTTGAGTTTGTCCATTGTGGCTATTATTTTAGATCAATGGACAAAATGGATTGCCAGTACAAGTCTCAATTATGCAGACCCTGTTCCGGTACTGCCCTTTTTAAATTGGACATTACTACATAACTATGGCGCAGCCTTTAGTTTCTTGTCCGATGCTGGTGGATGGCAACGCTATTTCTTTACCTCACTTGCAGGTTTAGTTTCTGTTGTTTTTGTATTTTGGCTTATGCGTATGCCAAAAACCGTGAAAGTTTTACCAATTGCAATTGCCCTTATTTTAGGTGGTGCAATTGGTAACCTAATTGACCGCGTAAGCCTAGGCTACGTTGTCGATTTTATTCACGTTTACTACAACAACAATCACTTCCCTGCTTTTAATATTGCAGACAGTGCCATTACGCTTGGTACTATTTTATTATTAGTGGATACGTTCTTTTTAGAAAAGCACCGTATTCAACGTGCAGAAGTGCAAAAAAATGACTGATTTTATTAACCCAAACGAAGAAACACGTATTGAAGATGGCGCTAAAGTCGCACTTCATTTTTCTGTAGCCATTGAAAATGGTGTAGAAATTGACAATACGCGTAACCGCGAAGAGCCTGTAAGTTTAGTTATGGGCGATGGCAGCTTATTACCAGGCTTTGAAAAAGCATTATTTGGTTTACGTGCAGGCGACCGTCGTACAGTTAGCCTTTTACCAGAAGATGCTTTTGGTCCGTGGAATCCAGAAAACGTACAAAAATTTGATACTGTAAAATTCGAACAACGTCCTGTTGAAGGTCACATGATCGAGTTTGAAGACAAAGCAAAACAAAGCTTATATGGCGTGGTTAAAACTGTTGGTGATGACATTACCGAAGTTGACTTCAACCATCCACTTGCAGGTAAAAACATTACTTTTGAAGTAGAAATTTTCAAAGTAACACCTGCAGGTCAACAAGGTGTGAAATTGATGTAATTCAATTTTCTATAAAAGAGCTTCTTCGGAAGCTTTTTTTATGCCCGATTCTTTTAGATATAAAGTTCCTATATACATGAAATAATTACTATAATAATTTAATAAACATTCATTAAAAAACACAGGATTTATAAATGAAAATTCAAGTTGTTATCGGTAGTGTTCGTGAAGGACGCACAGCAATTAAAGTTGCACGTTGGATTCAAAAAAGCATCGAATCTTATGATTTTTCAACTGTGGAAGTTGAACTTGTCGATTTAAAAGAATGGGATTTACCAATTTTTGCAGGTGCTTATCCTCCATTAACAGGTATTTATGATCAACCGAAACAACAAGCTTGGGCAGACAAAGTTGCTCAAGGTGACGCTTTCATTTTCATTAGCCCTGAATATAACCACGGTTATAGCCCTGCGCTTAAAAATGCACTCGATTACTTAGGTAAAGAATGGGCGGGCAAACCTGCTGCATACGTAAGTTATGGCGGTTCAAATGGTTCACGTTCAATTGATCAAATTCGTCAAGTTGCAACTCAGCTTGGTTTAGTTGATAGCAATGCTGTTGTAGAAATTCGTGATATTTTCTCACGCAATCAAACAGAAGAATTTGAAGCAAATACTTTTGATGACCGCGCACTAAAAGCGTCATTTGATAAATTAGTACAATATGTTAGCGCTTAATTCGTTTTATTTTTAAGCAATAACGTACGTTTTAGCTTACATAAGTTGGTGAGTTTTGTCGCTATTCAGATATTATTTTTCGAGCTATATTTAAGTCATAAGGAAGCAGGAAGTTTCCCAAACAGAAAACTAAAATAATAAGTTTGAGCATCAGGACGTGAGGTACGACAGGAGTTATACCTAAAACACGAAATACAAAGAAACCCCAACAGGACGTTGGGGTTTCTTTTTTGTATCAATTATTTTTGTGCTTTTAAGTAGTTTACAATTTCTATATGTCCTGCCATTTCAGCAAGCTCTAAAGCTGTATATTCACCTTTATAGCTAACATCAACACCTTGGGCAACCAAATACTCTACAACGTCTAAATAGCCGTTCTCAGCCGCTGCTTGTAATGCGCTATAACCTTCTTCATCGGTTGTGTTTACATCGGAACCATTTTCTAGGCTCTTTTTAACTTCTTCAAGTTCACCTAAAGATGCCCAATAAACGAGTTCAGGAAGATGTAGTTCTTCATCATCTTCTGGAATTGGAGAAATTGAATTAAATTGCATTATATGTCCCTCAATATTTCGAGTAGCTTAATATTTTTAAGATGACAATTAAACTTTATTGTTCATGAACTTAAATCTTTCAAGCAATTCGTCATTACCATTTAATACCAATAAAGCAATATCTATCATAATCTTCTTACCAGACTGTATGTTCTCGACATCAATATCATCTATACATATATCGTTAAACTCAGGATTCAAAGTCATTTCAAAATTAACTATCCACCAATTTTCAATTTTATTAATTAACTCATAAGCACATAAAAAATTATCCATAAAATTAGAAATTTCACCATTAAAGACGATATTACTCATTTCATGGGCTAGATAATTCCTATACGTTTTTAAATTTTCAATGTTTTCCAAATCTTTTTGATTAATTACATCATGTTCTAATAACCAAGAAATAGAAGCATATAAATAATTTTTATTTCTTGAGAGAACTTCTAATTTGTATCGCTCTTCCCCTTCTAAATCTCTAAAATCAATCAACGGCATTATATAAAAATCCTTAATTCGATTAATAATAGAATCCTTTAACATTTCATATATCGTTATATATATTGAGATACTTATTAGTCGATCTTTAAATATCTCAGGATTTAATAAGTTTTCCCACTTTTCAGAATTATTCATTTTTATAGCTTATAAATTCTCTTAAATAATTTTAATTCATTTTCCTAATAAACAAAAAGCCCCCTTTCGGAGGCTTGTTTTACATCTTAATTTTTAAGCTTTTGCAGCAGCTACATTTTGCGCAGCAATTTTCTCAGGCTCATCATCATGCATAATTAAAGCAACAGCAATTGCAGTAATTAATACAGGTAAACCTACAGCAATAAAGTTAAAATGCGCTGGTAAATTCATTCCTAACAAACCACCAATTAGAATTGGACCTACAATTGCTCCCATACGACCAATAGCAGAAGACCAACCAATACCAGTAGAACGTACAGCTAACGGGTAGAATTGCGCAACATAGCTATAAAGAAGCATTTGCGAACCAATAGAAGCAGCACCAGCAAGGAACACTAAAATATAAAGCAAGAATTGATTAGATTGGAAGCCCATTAAGCTCATAACAATCGCGCCCATAATACCCAAGAACATAAGTACAGGTTTTAAATGGAAACGATCCGCTAAAATACCACCGCCAACAATACCAACCACAGCACCTACGTTCATAATCATCATGAACATTAAGCTGTTATCCATTGAATAACCCGCTGCCATCATAAGCTTAGGCAACCAGCTACTTAACGCGTACATGGTTAATAAGCAAGTAAAGAAGGCTACCCAAAATAATAATGTATTGGTTGCACGACCACGTCTAAACAAGCTCGCAACGTTTGCAGCTTCAGGAACATCAACTTTATAAAGTTCGAATGTCGTATCTTCTTTTACCGTTACGTTTGGAGCTAGCTTACGCACAATTTTTCGTGCTTCTTCTTGCTTATTTTCTTTTACAATAAACGTTAAAGATTCAGGTAAATATTTCCAAATAACTGGAAGTAAGAATAATGGAATACCAGCAATAAAGAACATGATTTCCCAACCAAAACTTGGTGTAAACCATGAACCTAATAACGCCGCCATTACACCACCAACTGCATAACCACTGAACATAGTCGTCACGAGCGTACTACGCATTTTTTGAGGCGCATATTCAGAAGTTAAAGCAACAAGGTTTGGCATAACACCGCCAATTCCTAAGCCTGCTAAGAAGCGTAAAATACCAAATTCTGTAGGGTTAGATGCAAAGCCACCAGCGAAAGTTAAACCACTGAATAGCACAATACAGATCATAATGACTTTTTTACGGCCAATTTTGTCTGCAAGTGAGCCAAAAATCATGGCACCAAACATCATACCTGCCAATGCTGTACTCGCTAACATACCAGCTTGTACAGCACTTAAGCCCCAATCATCCATTAATAGTGGTAAAACCACACCATTAATTGCCAAATCGTAGCCATCAAAAAGAATAATTAATAAGCACCACGCAACAACCCTAAAATGGAATGGCGTAAATTTTGCGTGATCAATAATTTGATTAACGTTCACTGCTTGATGAGTCATTCCTTACTTCCTGTAAGTTCATATTTCAATTAATCCAATAGCGATCCATACAGAGAAGTTTTTGTTTTTATGTATCTATCAGCTACATTTTGCTATTGGAACTATAATGTTAATTTTCACACAAAACAAAAAATACTCAATTGAACATTAGTCTAAAAACTTATTAAAAATATACATTTAAATTATTATTAGAATAAAAAATCATGAATAACGAACATTTAAATTGAGTGAAAAATACACTATTTTATCTATTTATTTCCAACA